>JBBQNA010000001.1:0-66089 GCA_038329515.1 Candidatus Limnocylindrales bacterium
ATCCGCCTTGGCCGGCCGGCGGCAGGTGGCACGCTGTGGCGACGCGCCTGGGTCGACGGGATGGACCATTGGGAAGCGTTCTGGCCGGAGGCCTTCCGATTGACCCAGGATCGAGGAACCGGGCTGATCATGCAGGGCTCCGCCGAGTGGTGCGACTACGTCGTCGAGGCTGACGTCACCGTGCACATGGCTGCGGAAGCCGGTGTGGCTGCCTACGTCGGCGGGATGCGGCGCTACTACGCACTGGTCCTGGTGGCCGATGGCCACGCTCGCCTGCTCAGGATGGGTGACGACGGGCAGACGGTCCTTGCTGAAGCATGGGTCGGGTGGCAGCCGTTCCGAGCCAGCCGGCTATCCCTGGCAGTCGTCAAGCGTCGGCTGACAGCTACGGTGGACGGCGTGACGGTCGCAAGCCTGGACGACCCATCGGGACGACCCCATCGCGGCGGGGCAGCGGCCCTGCTGTGCGCCGAGGGCACGATGGCGTGTGACGAAGTGCGTATCTGGCCAGCTGACTGACCGGACCGACGCGAGCCCGCCACGACCCTACCGAGCGGCTGACCCGAGCTGATCGCGCAGGGGAATGGTGGGCACCACGATGAGGTACTTGCCGTCGCGATCCTGATAGGCGCCTTCCGGCCGCTGCCACTGCAGGAAGTTGCGCCGGATCTCCGACAGGTCCTGGAGCGTGCCGGGCGGGTCCGATCGGCCCCAGATGGACGAGATGCGCGGATACCACGGGTCGAAGACGTGGACGCCCGTGATACGCGTGTTCCCGAACACGGTCGGGTCGCCATCGGCGGTGTAGCCCGTCATGATCCACGTGTGGGCTCCATGCCAGGCGATGAGGATGGCCGGCGCACCGGTCCTGGTGATGGCGATGGCGGCGTCCCGCAGCGCCTGGTTGCGGTTGTCGTAGGCGCGCACCTGGTAACCCTTGACGCCGTATGCAGTCAGGGCGTCGACCATCGAAGCAGGGCCCCAGCCGCCGGCCTTGGCGTCCGATCGTGCCTCCCACTCGTCCAGGCGGGCGTGCACCTTGCGCTGGAACGCGGCTGAGGTACCGGCGTGACCGTGCATCGCGAGCACCATCTGCAGACCCGCCGCGGCGCACATCGTGTTCTCGACCTGGGGCGCGAACATCGTGTCGCGGTCAGCGACCTTGAGGCTCAGGTGTACCGGGCGCCGCTTTGGTCGCGGGGTCGCAGTGGGGTCAGGTCGATCGATCGTCGGATCCGTCGCCGGCTGGGATCGTGCCGGTGTCGGATCGGGTTCCGGGGTCAGCTCGAGGGCGTCGGTGGGCAGTGGCCCGATGCTCGGGTCAGCGTCGTCCGCGATCTCATCCGGCGGCGGTGTGACCTGGACCGTGGGCGCGGTGGTGCGGTCGGCTGGGGGGTGGAGTGCGACATCCAGGCGCGCGGCGAGATGGTCGATGCGTTCCCGGACCCCGAACGCATCCGCCCAGACGGAGCCGACGCCCACGAGCATCGCCAGCACGACCGTCAGCAGCACGATCGGCCAGCGGCGTCGACGACGTCGTGGCGGCCGCGGCGGCGGTGAACCCGGCGGCATCCAGCCACCAAGCGGGCCGAACTGGGGCGGTGGACCCGAGGGATCCCAGTAGGTTGGCGGCGGGGCCTGCATCCAGGGCGGTGGCGGCTCGGCGGGCCGGACCTGTCGGGGTGCGGGTGGCTGGTGCATGGAAACTCCCGGGAGACGGCAGGATCGGGGCCAACACCGGGCGTTGCCGGGTGGCACTGTCTCCATCAGGACGTTCGGGCTCGTCGCCTGTTGCAGCGTCATGAGCAGGTCATGCGGCCGCGACCTGACCGTCGATAGCCGCCGTTGCCTGCGCCACGCATGCAGGAGCCACGGGTCGGCGTGGACCCGTGGCTCCTGGACGACCGCTGGAGGGCGGTCGGGATGGTCGGCGATCGGCTGGAGGAGACCTCCGTCGACCGTCGATGTCAGCGCGCGACGACCTTCGTCGCGTCGAGCGACCCGTCAGCCGCCAGGGTCCCCCGGGCGGCGACCTGCCGGCCGGCGGTGAGGTCGGCGATGCCCGGTGCCGTCGAGCCCTGGACATTCCAGGTGGTCGTGGCGGTGACGTTCACCGTCTGGGTCGTACCGTCCGGCAGCGTCACCGTGAAGCTGTCCGTGCCGACCGTCGCGACCGTGCCGCTCACGGACGCTGGCAGGACTGCGATGCCGGTGACGGTGTAGCTGCCGTCGGCATTGCGGGTCTGGGCGATCCCGACATCGTCACCGACCGCGATGTCCGCGACCGTGATGGTCGTGGTGCCCTTGGTCAGCACCACACCCGTGGTGTCGATGGTCCGGCTCCAGCCGTCCGCTGTCGCCAGCATCAGGCCGGTGCCGTCGATGGCCGTCACCATCACGTCACTCCGGTCCATGCCGACCATGCCGCCGCGGCCGTCCTGCTGGCCGCCGCGGCCGTCCGGCTGGCCGCCGAAGCCCCGGCCGGGGCCGCCCATCTGGCCCCGCCCGCCACCCTGACCACGACCACCATTCGGGCCACCATTGGCCTGCATGTTGCCGGGAGCCGCCGGCATGGTCGGGGTCGCCTGGGTGTCGGTCGGTGCGGTGCTCGGTGACTGGGCCGAGGCGACCGCGCCGGTGAGCATCGTTGCGGCAAGCGCTGCCGTGGCGGCACCCACACGCAGTGCGCGTCGGTGGTCTCGTCGGTTGCTGGTTTCCATGTCGGGTGTCTCCTGTGACGACGGTGGTGGAGGGACCGGTCCTCCCTGTTGATGTGCCCATCTCACAGTTCGAGCGTGAGGAATGCCTGAGGATCCCATCCGGTCGTCAGCCGACTCTCATCCAGCACCCGGCCCGATGGCACGCTCACGGTGATGATCATCAACAAGACAGGCAGCGCCTTGCGCAGCAGCCTGACCCTCACGGGCGCGAGCTATGCGACAAGCGCACGTGCCTGGCGCTATGACGGCAGTGACCTGGGGCACCTCCGCCAGGTCGGCGCTGCAACGATCCGCGGCGGCGTCAGCCGCCTCACGTACCCGGCCCGATCGATCACCCTGTTGGTCATCCCTCGGCGCTGATCGGCCCCGATCGCCATTCTCAGGACCCTGTCATGTTCATGTGCTGGGATGACCGGACGGGTCGACGAGCGACCCGCAACTGGCGATGGGTGGCTTCATCGGCAGCGACCCCTCACCCACCGCGGCCCAGCTGGAACAGCTCGTCGCCGCTGGGCGGCTGCGCTACGTGTTGCTGGGTGGCGGCGGAGGATTCGGGGGCCTCATGGGCGGTGCCGCGGCCCGTGAGCGCCAGGACTGGGTCCGCAGCACATGCACGCCCGTGAGCGACCGGTCCCTTGGCGGCAGCGACGGCCAACGGGCCACGCCCTACGACTGCGCGGCCAGCTGATCGGTCCGCAGCGCATCCACCTGGCGCGGGATCATCACGAACGCGAACACCGCCGCGAGAGCGGTCGCGCCGAACCCCAGCCACACGGCAGCCTCCAATGACGTCGTGGCCAGGATGCCCCCGATGGCGGCGCCGATGGGGTAGCCCAGGAAGTTGAAGGCCATCGAGACCGCAAAGGCGCGGCCGAGCATCGCGGGATCCGTCCGACGCTGGCGCATCGTGAACAGGCCGATGTCCATCGGGCCATTCAGCAGGCCCGTGATGACCAGCGAGCCGAGCAGCGCCATCCAGGCCAGCGCAACGTCCGTGGGGTTCGCGGCGGGCAGCATCAGCAGCGTGGCAGGGCACATGAGGGTGATGGGCACGACCAGCAGTAGCCACTCCCGTCGCCTGGAGTCGATGCGCCCCGAGAGACCCACCGAGATGACGCCTGCGACACCCGAGATGGCGAACACGAGGCCCACCATCGCGTCAGTGCCACCCAATCGCTGGAGCACCATGACGGGGATGGTGATGGTCGCGATGCCACCCGCCAGGTTCAGCACCGAGATGGAGAAACCCAGGCCGCGCAGGGAGCGGTTGCCCCAGACGTAGCGCAGCCCGCCCCAGGCATCGACCAGCAGCCGGCCACTGCTGGTGGGCATGCCCGCCGGCTCCCGCACCGGCCACAGGACGATGGCCGCGAGCAGGTATGGGATGGCGATGCAGGTGACGGCGACCCGGGGTCCCAGGAGCGCCACCATCACCGCTGCGAGGGGCGGACCCACGATCGTGGCCACGACATAGCCGCTGGAGTCGAGCGCGTTGACGCGCTCCCAGAGGTACTTCGGCGCCATCATCGGGAACAGGCTGCGCAGCCCGGTCTGGCTGAAGGGACCGGTCATCGAGGACACCGCAGCGATGATGACCAACAGCGGCTCGGACAGGACACCGGCCAGTGCCAGTCCGCCAATGAGCACCATCGTCGCCATCGCGACCAGGTAGTCGAGCACGATGAGCCGCACCCGGCCGTGGCGATCCAGGAGCGCTCCCGCGATGGGGCTGAGCAGGATGCCCGGCAACAGGATGGCGAAGGTGACGACGCCCGCGACCGCGGGTGATCGGTACTCCGCGAGCGCGAACAGGACCAGGGCCACGGAGACCATGGCCTGGGCGATACGTGCCAGCTGCATCGACAGCACCACCCGACCGAGGTCCGGGATCGCGAAGACCGCTCGGTAGGACCGGTCCACGGGCGCGACGGGGTCGGCTGCAGGGGTCTCGCTGAACATGGGCGCTGCCAGTCTGATGCCTTGGCCGCCGGTCCGTCCTGGCCGTCCTGGCTGGGCATGGGCAACCGGCGACCGCCGGATGCCCGACGGGGTGGGTGCCGTACCATGCTGGACGCCATGACCATCGATGAAGCCCTGGACCGGTTCGCCATCGTGGACGGGACCGCAGACCATGACGCCATCACCATGCTCCAGGGGTTCGTCGAGGACTTCGGGCCGGGCTACCTGACCGGTGATGAGGCGCAGGCGTACGCGCGGGCGATGATCGGCGGCCTCCCGCGTCCGTTCGCCACCACCGCGGATCCGAGCGTGCTGCCGACCCTGATGCCGGAGTTCCTGTACGACTACCTGGTGTCCACCTTCGAGGGGGAGCCGGAGGAGGCGCACGGGATCGCCGAGACGATGGTGCGGCTGCTCGGATGGCTGGCGGATGAAGGCGCCATCGACCACCGTGAGGCGAAGGACGCGATGGCGGTGTGCCAACGGGCCGCCGACCAGCTGCCGCGTGCGATGGTGCTCGGGACGCTGCTCGACCGCCAGGCCGACCGCGTCGATCCAAGCCTTGAGTTCCAGCCAACGGACGTGGTCGATGGCCTGATGCGCATCGCGCGCGTCCAGCCAGGCATGCTCTGGTTCGCCGACGGTGTCGGCCCGGTGCCCATCGGGGAGGCGGCCAGCCGGGTCGCCCAGGAAGGCTGGTGGGTGGATATCACCGTTGCCTCCAAGGGTGGCTTCTGGCACGTGCTGGAGGTAGGTTCGGTGTTTCCGGAGCGCATCGTGCATGAGGCCGACGAGGCCGACGAGCTCGACGAGGCCGACGCATGATCGACCGCCGCCGTGGCACATTCCCCGAGCGGTTCGTGTGGGGTGCCGCAACGTCGTCATACCAGATCGAGGGCGCGACGGATGCCGACGGTCGCGGGATGTCCATCTGGGACACGTTCTCGCGGACGCCGGGCAAGGTCGTGGCTGGCGACACGGGTGATGTGGCCGCCGACCACTACCACCGCTACCCGGAGGATGTGGCGCTCATGGCACGCCTGGGTCTGCGCGCCTACCGGTTCTCCGTCGCGTGGCCACGGATCATGCCCACGGGCGCAGGTCAGGTGGAGCAGCGCGGCCTGGACTTCTATCGGCGGCTCGTGGACGAGCTGCTCGCACATGACATCGAGCCCTACCTCACCCTCTACCACTGGGACCTGCCGCAGGCGCTCCAGGACGCGGGCGGCTGGCCGGCTCGCGACACCGCACTCCGGTTCGCGGAGTACGCCGAGGTCGTGTATCGGGCGCTCCACGACCGCGTCCAGTGGTGGAGCACCATCAACGAGCCGTGGTGCGTGGCGCTCCTGGGTTACGCGGCAGGCAAGCACGCTCCGGGTGAGCGTGCACCGGGTCGGGCGATCCGGGCCATCCACCACGTGCTGCTGGGCCACGGCCTCGGGGTCCGCGCCATGCGTGCCATCGACCCGACACCACGACAGGGCATCGTGCTCAATCTGGCGCCCGTGCGGGTCGATGCCCCCGAGCCCGATGCCACGGTCATGGCCGACGCGCGGCACGTGGATGGGTACCGCAACCGCGTCTGGCTGGAGCCGCTGCTCCAGGGCCGCTACCCCGCCGACATGGTGGAGCTGGCCGACCGCTTCGGTGGCTTCGGGGTGCAGCTGGATGACATGGAGGCCATCAGCACGCCCTTCGACTGGCTGGGTATCAACTACTACAACGACATCATCCTGGCGCCCGGCGGTGGCCCGGTGGCCGGCCGTGACGGTGTCCACCCGGGCGTCGACCATGTCCATGAGGCACCGCCCGTTGGCGCCTCGACCGACATGGGCTGGCCCATCACACCCGACGGGATGCGGCAGCTGCTGGTGTCCATCGGACGGGACCATCCCAACGCGCCGCCCATGATCATCACCGAGAACGGTGCCGCGTATGACGACCCCATCCTCGCGGACGGCACCATCGACGATGACCGTCGGGTGGACTACCTCCGACGACACCTGCTGGCTGTCAGCGATGCCATAGCGGAGGGTGCCGACGTCCGCGGCTACCTCACCTGGTCACTGCTCGACAACTTCGAGTGGGCGGAGGGGTACTCCAAGCGGTTCGGCATCGTCCATGTCGACTACGACACCCTGGTCCGGACACCCAGACGGAGCGCTCACTGGTATCGCGAGGTCATCGAGCGCAATGGGGTCGCCGACGATGAGCCGATATGAGGAGCAGTCACAGCACGGACCTTCGTGACACACAACGTGTCACAGCCGGGCGCGATGGTCCGTGATGGTCGGGCCCTGCCCCCACTGGGCCCGACCGCTTCATGCTCGGCCTGCGGCCTGGTAGCGCCTCGAAGAAGGTCACCGCCATGGTCACATGTATCGCGCGTGATCCGTACGATCGTTCTATTCCGCTAGCGGGGTCAGCGGCTGCCTGCTATACTCCGCGCTGTCGCTCGATGTGAGCGACGCTCCGCGTGGTCGACCGCCCTTCTCGAACGGACCGTGCGTCTGCTTTTGAGTTCGGGAAGCGTGAAAGGGCACCACATGTCCGCAGGAACCATCAAGAAGGTCGTTGCTGACCGCGGCTTCGGTTTTATCACCGCCGAGGACGGCAAGGACTACTTCTTCCACCGTAACGAGCTCGACTCGACGCTGGACTTCGATCGCCTCAACGGCGGCGAGCGCGTCTCGTTCGACGTCCAGCAGAGCCCCAAGGGCCCGCGCGCGACTCGCGTCAGCGCAGCCTGATCAGGCTCTGATCGGAGGCCGTGCAAGCGGCCCCCGATGACGGATCCCCGGCCGAAGGCCGGGGATCTTCGGATTCCGGGCCAAACCGGTGATCCCGGGCCGGAACCGACTCGACTTGCGCCGCTCCCCTGCGGCAGGCATGATCCCGCGATGCGATCTGCGCCCCGCATCCTCATCAGCCTGCTCCTCGTCGCGTCGCTGGTGATGCCGGCGGGGGCCGGCGCCGCGACGCCCAAGGGGCAGGTACGTGTGGACCAGGTCGGCTACACCGTGGAGCAATCCAAGGTCGCATGGCTGCTGGTGCCCCGTCTCCGTGCCGCGCAGGTGTTCCATGTGGAAGCCCGGGACGGCACGGTCGCCTTCACCGCCACCGCGGGCACCAGCACCGGTCGCTGGAACCGGGTCTACCGGGCGGTGCAGCCGCTCGACTTCTCCGATCTGCGGCGACCCGGCGAGTACCGCATCATCGTCCCCGGCAACCCCGGGGTCGCGTCGCCCTGGTTCCGCATCGGCTCGGCGTGGCAGCTCGTGGACCCGCTCATCGGCGATACGGTCACCTTCTTCCAGGCGCAGCGGGATGGTCCCGATGTCATCCCCGGCGACCTGGGTCGCAAGCCCAGCCACCTCAACGACAGTGCGGCCGCGATGTACCAGTGGCCGGACTATCCCGATCCCGATTCGGATGCCATCGACGGTGACCTGACGCCGCTCGGCGGCACCACCGACCTCAGTGGTGGCTGGTTCGATGCCGGGGACTTCATCAAATTCAGCCACTCCACGGCGTACGCGGATGCGCTGCTGTGGGCTGCGCAGCGGGAGCTTGGCGCCGCGGCACCCGAGACGCTCATCCCGGAAGCGCGATTCGGGCTCGATTGGATCGCCAAGGCGTGGCATCCGGACACCGGCGCGCTGGATCTCCAGGTGGGCATCGGCGGGGGCGATATCCAGGGCACGTACGTCGGTGATCACGATGCGTGGCGCCTACCCGAGACCGATGATGCCCTGACGGACGCGTCGAACCGCTACCTCAGCCACCGCCCGGCGTTCGCGGCCAATGCGCCGGGCGCACCCCTGCCGCCGAACCTGGCGGGACGCGTCGCTGCGGCGTTCGCGCTGGCTGCCCAGGTGACGGCTGCCTCCGACCCTTCCCGGGCCGCCATGCTGCTGGACACCGCGGTCGAGGTGTTCGATGCCGCCAAGACGCAGGACGTCCAGGAAGCAGATGTGGTCACGGCACTGCCCCGCGCGTTCTACCCCGAGTCCTCCTGGCGTGATGACATGGCCTGGGGTGCCGCCGAGCTGGCGTTGGCCGGTCAGGCGCTCGACGACCCCCGATCGGACGCTTGGCTCACGACCAGCGCGCTGTGGATCACCGACTACCTGGCTACGGAGTCCGGCCAGGACACGCTCAACCTGTACGACACCAGCGCGCTCGCCATGGGCGACCTGGTGCGGGCCATGCGGGCCACGGACGCGCCTCTCTCGGGCATCACGGAGGAGCTGCTGCTGGGCGGCCTCCGGGCGCAACTGCACGGTGCCGTGGCGCGGGCTGCCAAGGACCCGTTCGGCGCCGGCGTTGCCACGGACGAGTTCGATGCTGCGCCGCATGCCTTCGGGCTCATCGCGACGGCGCGCCTGTATCGGCTGCTGACCGGCGACGACACCTACGACGCGTTCGCCGCGCAGCAGCGGGACTGGGTGTTCGGGGCTAACCCGTGGGGCGTCTCGATGATGATCGGGGCCGGGTCGCGATCTCCCCTGTGTCCCCAGCACGTCGTCGCCAACCTGTCGGGCCAGCAGGACGGAACGGCACCGATCCTTCGGGGAGCGGTCGTGAACGGGCCCAACAGTGCCGAGCTGTTCTCCGACGGACCCGACGAGTCCTTCGACGAGGCCCACGCCTGCCCCACCGATGGCAAGGACCGTTTCGCGGCATTCACCGGCCGCGGCAGTCGGTTCGTGGACAACGTGAGTGCCTGGCAGACGGTCGAGCCGGCGCTCGACTTCAGTGCCATCGCGGCCTACGCGCTGGCGCTCACCCGATAGCGACTGGCACTCCGGGATCGCTCGGCGCGATCTCATCGGGATCTCAGGTCAGGCAGCGTACCCTGACCTCGACATGCACCTCCTGATCGTGGAAGATGACGACCGACTCCGACGGCTCCTCAAGCGGATGCTCGAGGAACAGCGACACGTCGTGGAAGCCTGCGCCACGGGCGAGGAAGGCTACGGCGTGGCCAGTGCCCCGGGCGATGCCATCGACGTCGTCATCCTGGATGTCGGGCTGCCGGACATCAGCGGCCTCGAGGTCGCCCAGCGGCTCCGGCGGGACAAGAACCAGGTCGCCATCCTGATGCTCACGGCACGTGACACGGTCGGCGACCGGGTGACCGGGCTGGATGCCGGCGCCGATGACTACCTGGTCAAGCCGTTCGCGTTCGCGGAGCTGTCAGCGCGCCTGCGTGCCCTCGGTCGTCGGTCGTCCAATGGCACCCGGCGCCCAGAGCCGCGACTCAGGGTCGGTCCCATCGTGCTGGACGAGACGCGCCGGCTGGTGACCATCGCGGACCAGCCGGTGGAGCTGAGCCCGCGTGAGTTCTCGCTGCTCGAGTGCTTCCTGCGCCATCCCGACCAGGCGCTCACCCGCGACCAGCTGCTGGACCATGCGTGGCCGTTCGGCGTCGCCGTGACGCCCAACGCGGTGGACGCCTATGTCCACTACCTGCGCGACAAGCTGGGCAGCGCCGGCGGCATGATCCGCACCGTTCGAGGCGTTGGCTACCGCCTCAGCGATGCTTGACGAGTCCCCACCCGGCGCGGTGGCCCAACCGGGACGAGCCGTGGACGACGACATCGAGCGGAGTCGCGACGCGCGCATGATCCGGGGCGTCCGATGGCGCCTGGTGCTGTTCAGCGGCGGCGCGACGCTCATCGTGCTGTTGCTGCTCGGTGTGGCCATCTATACCGCAGTCTCCAACTCTCTGGCCGCCCAGGGTGTGGGCCGGCTGGACGAGCGAGCCGCGCCCATCGTCCAATGGGTCAAGAGCGGCATGGCCGGACCTGCTCCCATCAATCCGCGGTTCGGCGGCCGGACGACGGGCACCCTGGCGCTGCTCATGGACGACGACGATCGGGTCCAGGAACAGGACTTTCGTGGTCAGCTCATCGACGGCCTGCCGGATACCGACAGCATCGCCAACGCGCGCATGGCCGGGCGTGACGTCCGTACCCTCGCCGCCCAGGGATTTCCCTTGCGGGTCCTGAGTGTGGCGACCGACACGCCCACCGGCACCGAGTACGTGACCCAGATCATCCAGGACCGGACCGCGGAGCAGGAGACGCTCGATTCGCTGCTCCAGGTGCTCATCGGCGGCGGCGTGCTCGCCCTCGTGCTCGCGAGCATCCTGGGCGCCGCGTATGCCACGCGCGCGCTGGTGCCCATCCGGGCATCGCTGGGCGCCCAGCGGGAGGCACTCCGGCGCCAGCGGGAGTTCGCGGCAGACGCCAGCCATGAGCTGCGAACGCCATTGACCATCGTGCGTTCGAGCGTCGAGGACCTTCGACTCCATGGGCACCAGCCGGTGGCCGAGGTCGGCAGCGCGCTGGATGACATCGATGCCGAGGTCGGTCACCTCACGTCGCTGGTGGAGGACCTGCTGCTCCTGGCGCGCTCCGATTCGGGCGCCCTGGACCTGACGCTCCAACCCGTCGAACTGGGAGACATCGCCGCCGACGCTGCCTTCGCGATGATGTCGCCCGCGGCAGCTCGGGGCGTGCGCATCGAAGTCGACCCGGAGCCCGTGATGGTCACCGGCGATCCGGTCCGGCTGCGCCAGGTGGTGACCATCCTGGTCGACAACGCCGTGCGTCACAGCCCCGACGGCGGCGAGGTGCGGGTCCGCGTCCGTCGCGAGCGGTCCTCTGCGCAGGTGGTGGTGGAAGACCAGGGCCCCGGCGTGCGTCCGGAGGACCTCGCCCACGTCTTCGACCGCTTCTGGCGTGCCCAGAACTCCCCCGGTGGCGGCACCGGCCTGGGGCTCGCCATCGCGGCCACCATCGTGACCCGCATGGGCGGTCGGATCGGCGTCGCCGACCGGTCCAGTGGTGGTGCCGTGTTCACGGTCGAGCTGCCCGTGCTGGCCCCCGCCGGCCGCTCGGTGTAGTTCTCTTCACCTCCGCTCGCACCGAACGGATTCTCATCGGATCCTCAGCCAACGAGGACATCGTGCCGGTCATGGACCACTATCAGGAGGCATCCCACATGCAGGACATCCGATCCGATCCGACGGCGGCCGGCCTGGTCGGCACGGCCGGCCTTCCCGTCCGCAACCGACGCAGCATCGGCGTCGTCCGTGGACTCGGCATCAGCGCGCTGTGCCTCGTCTCGGCAGGCGTCGGCGCAGCAGCCGCCTCCGGCAGCGCGGTGTTCGCGGCCGACGAGACCCAGCCATCCGTCACGGCCGGCACTACCGACGCAGCCGGTGACAACCAGGTCGTCATCGACGTCGTCAAGGCGGTCTCGCCCTCGGTCGTGACCATCAACGTGACGTCCAACGCGGACACCAGCCAGAACCCCGGCAACGGCAACGGGCCCCAGGGCTTCGTGCAGTCGGGTACCGGTTCGGGCGTCATCATCGATGACAGCGGGCTTGTCCTCACCAACCACCACGTCGTCCAGGACGCCGACACGGTCAGCGTCGTCCTCGCGGACGGACGCACCTTCGATGGCACCGTCGTGGGCATCGATACGTACACCGACCTGGCGTTCGTGAAGATCGACGCCACGGGCTTGCAGGCCGCGGAGCTGGGCGACTCGGCCGCGCTCCAGGTCGGCCAGCTGGCCATCGCCATGGGTGACCCACTCGGTCAGTACCCGGGCTCTGTGACCTCGGGCATCGTCAGCGGCCTCGACCGCACGGTCGTGGTGTCCGATCGCAGAAGTGGCGAGGCCACCCGGCTGTCGCACCTCATCCAGACCGATGCGGCGATCAACCCCGGCAACTCCGGCGGCCCACTGCTCGACGGGGACGGCAAGGTCATCGGCATCGACACCGCCCAGGCAGGGGCTGCCCAGGGCATCGGCTTCGCCATCCCCATCGACCTCGCCAAGCCCATCATCGCCCAGGTCCTCGCCGGCAAGGACATCGTGAGGCCGTACATCGGCATCCAGTACCTGGTGCTGGACGCGCAGGTCGCCGCGGACAACAACCTGAGCGTCAACAACGGCGCCTGGATCCACACCACGGCTGCCGGTGGCACCAACGCCACACCCTCCGTCGTCGCTGACAGCCCTGCGGACAAGGGCGGCCTCATGGACGGCGACATCATCACCGCCATCGCCGACCAGGCCATCGACAAGGAGCATCCGCTCGACCTCGTCCTCCTCACGCATGCACCCGGTGACACCGTCACCCTGACGGTCCTTCGGGATGGCGCGACGATCTCCGTCGACGTCACCCTCGGCACCCGCCCCGCGGATCTCACCCAGTGATCCCCGCTCGGGGCGGACCTCTCTCCCGCCCTGACAACCCTCATGACGACGGCGGCGCCCCAGGCGTCGCCGTCGTTCTCGTGTCCCCCCGGGGGTAGCTTTCATGTCCGGGTCGCGCATGCCATCATCGATCCATGCGACCTGACCGAACCCCTCTGCTTGACCGATACCGAACCGGCATGCGTGCGGTCCTGGATGCGCTCGCTGACATCTCGGACACCGCGCTCGACCGACCCGCTCCGGATGGTGGCTGGACCGCACGCGAGATCGCCCATCACCTCGCGGAGAGCGAGACCAACGGCTACGTCCGGCTGCGGCGGCTCATCGCCGAGGACGGGCCCCTCATCGTGCCCTACGACCAGGATGAGTACGCTCGGCACAACCACTACGACCGACCCATCGGAGCATCACTGGCGGTCCTGGATGCGGTCCGTGCGTCGAGCATGGAGCTCCTCGAGGCGCTGACAGCGGCAGAGTGGGAGCGATCTGGCCAGCACACCGACTCCGGACGCTATTCGGTCGACGACTGGCTGGGTGTCTACGCGCGGCATCCCCATGAGCACGCCGGACAGATCCGGCGGGCGCGTGGCTGGGAGCGCCAGCTGGAGGTGCCGGGCGGATCCCTGTTCATCCAGCAGGAGGGTGTCGGGGTGCCGCTGGTCCTGCTGCACGCCGGGATCGTGGACGCTCGGGCATGGGATGCGCTGGTGCCCTTGTTGACCTCGACTGGTCATCGGGTCATCCGCTACGACCGGCGTGGCTTCGGCCGTTCGCTGACCCAGGATGTGGCCTACTCCAATCGGGCGGATATGCTGGCGGTGCTGGACGCCCTGGAGGTGGAGCGTGCAGTGATCGTGGGCAACTCGCAGGGGGGTCAGATCGCGGTCGACACGGCCATCGAGTTCCCGGAGCGGGTTGCGGGAGTGGTCACCATCGGCGCCAGCATCGGCGGCTACGAACCCGACATCACGCCCGAGGAGACAGCCCTGTTCGAGGAGATGGACCGGCTCCAGGACGCCCGAGACGTGTCGGCCATCGTGGCCCTGGACCTGGCAGTGTGGGTGGATGGCCAGGGCCAGGGACCTGACCGGGTGCCGGCACATGTCCGAGAGGCGGTGGCAGCGATGGACCTGGGCATCTGGGAGCCGACGCGTATCGAGGGCCAGCCGGTTCCCCTCGAACCACGCGCAGCGGAGCGCCTCTCGGAGCTGGCGGCCCCAGTGCTCGCCATCGCCGGCACGCTCGACGTGTCCGATGTCTGGATGACCGCCCAGTACCTCGCCGCGAAGGCGCCAGACGCACGCGCCGTGCTGCTGCCCAACGTCGCGCACATGATCGCGATGGAGACCCCCGAGGAGATCGCACGCCTCGTCGCCGGCTTCGTGGCCGCGCTGCCCATGCCCCGCGCAGGGCGCTGACGCCAGCAGACTACTCCGCTCCGCACGGCCGAGTGGCCCCCGCGTACCTCCCCCGTGGCCGCAAGGTGTTGAGACAGGTCGCGGCAGACCGGGTTACCCTGTGCGCCTGCCGATCGTCGCCGTGAACGCGATCGACCAGTGACCGGGGTGTCGGTCCGTTGCGGACCCACCCAAGAACGGACCAACGCCCCAGCGTGAGGTTTCGCCATGTCCCTGCTCCGTATGTCCATGCGCTCGCGGCTGTTGCTGAGCGTGCTCTCGATCGCGTGCCTGCTGGGCTCCGCGATACCGTCCGTGGCCAGCGCCGCCAACACCGACCTGGAGCGGTTCGCTCTGTCACTCGTGAACTGCACCCGGACGGGTGGCTGGGTCCGCGCCGACGGCAGCTGCAAGGGACGCGGGAGCGGCACGTACAGCAAGTATCGCCAGCCGCTCACGCTCCACAGCGGCATCTCCAGCAAGGTCGCCCGCAAGTACGCCGTGAAGCTGGCGTCGGCGGACGCCTGCCGGCACGACCTGGGTGGCAGCAGCATCCAGCAGCGTTTCCGCACCGGTGGCTACGACCGGACCCCATACGGCGAGAGCCTGGGTTGCAGCAGCGGCTGGAGCACCCGACGGATGGTCATCCGGACCCACCGGATGATGCAATCGGAACGCGCCTACAACGGCTGGCATTGGCGGAACATGAAGAACGGCGACTTCACGCGTGTCGGGGTCGGCATCGCGCGGGATGGCAACGAGTCGCGCGTCGTCTATGACTTCTACGGCGGCTGATCGGGACGAGTCACGCACATGGCCGCCGCTGCGGTATGGTGCATAGCGCCACTCATGGGAGCAGGAGGGAAATCGCGGCTGTGCTGGAGCAAGATCTGGGTCTGCTCGTCATCAGGCTCGTCGTAGGTCTGACGTTCGCCGCGCATGGCGCACAGAAGGTGCTGGGGGTCTGGGGCGGCCCGGGCATGGTCGGCTGGACCGGCGCCATGGAGCATATGGGATTTCGTCCGGCGCGCTACTGGGCGCTGTTGTCGGCTGGCGTAGAGCTGGGCTGCGGCATCGCGTTCGCGATCGGCTTCCTGACCCCCATCGCAGCGGCTGCGCTCATCGGGCATGCCACGGTCATCATCCTCAAGGTCCAGTTGCCGCGGGGCTTCTGGAACTCCAAGGGTGGCATCGAATTTCCGCTGTCGCTGCTGGGCGGCCTACTCGGCATCCTGCTCATCGGACCCGGCGGTCTGGCCATCGACGGTCTCCTGCACCTGGGCCTGATGAGTGAAGGCTGGGTGCGCTGGATCGGTGTCATCGCCGGCCTTGGTGGTGGTGCGGGCATCTACCTGTACTCGGTCCGACCAGCGGTCACGACGCCTCCCGCCTGACCAGCCTGCTCTCAGGCCGGCCTCATCCTGGGCTGCCGTTCGCCCACGAAGGCGGGACGGCCTCCGTATCACCGTGGCACGGCTCGTTCAGGCCTACTGGCGACGCACACTCGCAGGGCCCCGGAGCTGCACCACATGCCCGCAGGGGCCCCGGAGCTGCACACACCTCGCGTGCACCCGTGACCAGTGACCGTCGCTACGCGGTACCCCACGCCCTCTGATTCACGAGCCATGTGCACGCAGCGCCTCCTGGCGGCCAGAGATCGTCCGTGGCTGCCGTGATCGTCCGTTCCTGCACAGACTGCGTGCGTTCCGCAGCGCGCCGCGTCTCGGTGCTGGCAGGTGGTCTCGGGTGCACGATCTGCGTGCATCATCTGGGCGCCCGGATCTGCCGAGGCCAGGATCAGCCGAGGCCCGGTCCAGCCGTCGCCCGGTCCAGCCGTGTGCCCCCAACGGGCGCTACGACCAGGGAGCAGAGAAGGCTCGAGCGACGCATGGACGCCCGCGCCACGACGCGACGGTCCGACGAAGGGCTCCGGTGGCCTCGGAACGAGCCTCGCCGGTCGCAGGACCCGCTCCGCCCACGTCGGCGCCGGTCGGGAGTCCGCGCTAGTTCCTCACCCGTCCGAACTGCTGCTGGAAGAAGGCACGCACGACGTCGATCTTCAACTTCGTGGAGTACAGCACATCACCCGCTCCCGCGAACTTCGTGGGCCCCAGGATGGTGCTCTTGAAGTCACCCAGCTTGGCTCGCCCAGCGAGCGCCAGGAGCGCGGGCGCATCCCCCAGGTCGATGTCCGTCTTGAGGAGGCCATCGAACTTGGCGACCAGCGGCGGCAGCCCTTCTGGACCCCGCTTGATGACCTTCCTGATGGCCCCCGCGATGAGTTGCTGCTGACGCCGGCCGCGCTCGTAGTCGCTGTCCGTGTGGCGCGTCCGCGCGAATGCCAGGGCGACGTTGCCGTTCAGGTGGTTCTTGCCTGCCTTGAGGATGAGGCCGGTCTGGCCCTTCATGCGCACATGCATCGTGGGATCGACCAGGGCACGCGCGAGGGTCACGTCCACCCCGCCGATCTCGTCGACGAGATTGCGCACGCCATGGAACCCGATCATCGCGTACCGGTCGATCTCGATGCCGGAGGTGTACTCCATCGCCTGGACCATGCGCTTGAAGGTGGCCTGGCGACCGCCGCCGTAGCCCGCGAGGTACGCGAACAGGGCGTTGACGCGGGTGTAGCCACTCCCGTAGGTCTTGCCCGGCGCATAGGGCACGAACACCATGTCCCGCGGCAGGCTGGCCATGGAGACCTTGCCGTTCCTGGGGTTGATGGTCACGAACATGATGGTGTCTGTGCGGCCGTTGAGCTGTCGCGACCGGGAGTCGACACCCAGGAGCAGCATCGTGAACCGGCCATCGGTACCCAGCAGGTGGTCGATGTCGGGGAGCTCCGGCGACGCCGTGGGAACGGGGGTCGGCTCGGCGGTCACCACCGGTCTGGGCGTCTTCGTCGGCCTGGGCGTCTTCGTCGGCCTGGGCGTCCTGGCCGGCTTCGCGGTGGGGGTCGCGTCCGGTCCGGGGGTTACGCGTGCCTGCTCGGTCGGGGCGGCGGTCTGACCCGCGCCATCGGACGGTCCTGGCGTCCCCAGCGGGGCGGCGAAGGTGCACGCTGCCAGCAGCGGCACCACCATCGCGGCGAGCATGACTCGGTGCAGTCGGCTGTTCAAGTCGGGACTCCCATGCTGGTCGTGCACTCCACACGGCCTGACGGGAACTGGGCAGTGATCCCCGATGGCTCGTTGGCACTCTCGTGCCGTTGCGGAGTCTAGCGGTGCATCACCGAACGCGCGTCCGGCGCCTGACGCTCAGCCGGGCGCGAGCACCTGGAGTGCTCCTGGCCTGGCCTCGACCTCGATGGCGCCCGAGCCACAGCAGATCCCCAGCACCCCCGGCGGCACGCACGCGTGACGCGGACGGGTTGACGATCAGGAGGCTGGGCGGCATGGACCGATCATGGCACGGAGGGGAGCACGGCGATCGGCTGCCACGCTCCCGCCACGGTGACCATCAGGCGCCCCCCGTCGCCTCCCCCGCTGCGGGCGTTGGCGCGCCCTCATGGGTGCGTCCACCGAACCGACGCGCGGCGGCCTGCTTGCCGCCATCCACCAGGGAGTAGACCACGGGCACGATCACGAGGGTCAGGATGGTCGAGCTGAACAGCCCGCCGATGACCACCACGCCCAGCTCGGCCGCGATGACCGAGCCATTCGAGAAACCGAGTGCCAGCGGCAGCAGCGCCAGGATGGTCGCGACCGCCGTCATCAGGATCGGCCGCACACGGGTCCGGCCGCCCTGCATGAGGGCGTCGTAGGTGGAGTACCCCCGGTGACGTAGCTGTTCCACGAGGTCCAGCAACACGATGGCGTTCGTGACCACGATGCCGATGAGCATCAGGAAGCCGATGAGGGCGCTGATGCCGATCGGCTGGCCCGAGATGAGCAGCGCCGGGAAGGCACCGATGATCGCCAGCGGCAGGCTGAACAGCACCACCAGCGGGTCGACCAGCGAGCCGAACAGGAAGACCATCACGAGATACACCAGCAGGATCGCCACGCCCATGGACACGAACAGGCTGCCGAAGGCCTGGCCCTGCTGCTGCGAGACACCCGCCAGCTCCACGGTCACGCTGGCCGGGATGGCGCCGCTCGCCTGCAGCTCGTCGATCTGCGTGGTGACCGACCTGGTCACGGAGCCCTCGTCATCGGTCACGATGTCGCCACTGATGGTCGCGGCTGGGGCGCCATCGACACGCGTCACAGACCCCTGCGAGCTGACCGACGTGACTTCCGCCACGGTGCCGAGGGGTGCCTGCCGGACCGTGCCGACAGGCAGTGTCTTGAGGCCCTCGATCGAGGTCGCGGTCGAGGAGTCGATCTTGAGCGTGATGGCAAGCGGATCCAGACCGGGCACCGTGAGAGTGCCCAGCGACTGCCCGATGAGCACGTTGCGCACGTCGTTCGCGATCTGGGCCGTCGTCGAGCCCAGCAGGATGGCCTGGTTGGGGTCCACCGCCACGAGCACCGCGGGCACTTCCGTGGACAGGTCGCTCTTGACGTTGACCACGTCGGGCTGCGCTGCGAGCGCCGCGATGATGGCGTCGTTGGCAGTCGTGATGGCCGCCGTATCGTCACCACTGACGACGATGGACAGGCCGCCGCCGCCGCCGAAGCTCTGCTGCGGGCCGACTGCGATGGAGTAGCCCTGGGCCGTGGCAGGCTCGAGGGTCGCGAGCAGCTCCTTGGTCTTGGCGTCGAGGTCCGAGTCCGGCACGAGTCGCACGGTGAGCTGCGCGCTATTGCCGGAGCGGCCCTGGAATGCCGACTGGAGCGTCTGGGCGCCGGTGTCGGCATCGCCCGGGATGCTCGTCTGGACCAGGGTCACGTCCGGATCGGCGCGCAAGAGGGTCTCCACCTGCTGGGTGCGCTCCAGGACCGCGGCCCCGGACGCGCCTGCGGGCGGCGACACGGTGACTGCCAGGATGGGCTGGCTGCCGGTATCGAGGAACTGGGTCGGGATCTGGGACACCAGCGACAGCGAAGCCACGAACAGCACCAGAGCGATGCCCAACGTCGCCCAGCGGGTGACCCGCGAACGGAGCGCGAGCTGGAGCACGGGCGTGTACATCCGCTGCCAGATCGTCTCCGGCAGCTCCCCGTCAGCGTCGACCTTGATGTTGACCTTGCCGACGAAGAAGTAGGCCAGGACCGGCACCACGGTCAGGGCGACCAGCAGCGACGCGATGAGCGCGAAGGAGACCGTCAGCGCGAAGGGCAGGAAGAACTGGCTGACGATGCCGCCGACGAAGCCGAGCGGCAGGAACACCGCCACGGTGGTCAGGGTGCTGCTCGTGATGGCCCCGGCCACCTCGCGCGTTCCCGACAGCACCGCGTCGCCGATGGCCTCGCCCCGGGCCTTGTGCCGGTAGATGTTCTCGAGCACCACGATCGCGTCATCGACGACGCGCCCGACAGCGACCGCGAGCGCGCCCAGGGTGATGATGTTGATGGTCAGCCCGGCCGCGCCCATGATGGTCAGCGCGGCGAAGATCGAGAGCGGGATGCTCACTGCAGCCACGAGCGTGGAACGCATGCTGAGCAGGAACAGGAAGATGGTCAGGACCGCGAACAGGGCACCCAGGAGCCCCTCGCGCACGAGCCCATCGCGGGACTCCTTGATGAAATCCGCGGTGTTGGAGATGGTATCGACCGCGATGACGTCCTGATGCTGTGCCGTGATGGCCGCGAAGGCGGTCTCGATGGCGTCCGCCACATCCACGGTGTTGGCGCCCGATCCCTTGCTCACCAGCAGGGTCAGCGACGGCTGGCCATTGGTGCGGGAATAGCCGGACGTGTTGACGTCGACGACCTCGACGGCCGCGATCTCACCCAGGGTCACCGGCGTGGGCAACTCCCCTGCCGTGGTCGGCTGGGTCACGGCGACGACCTGTGCCTTGAGTTCGTCCAGCGAGGCATAGTGATGGCTGGCGGTGACCGGCAGCACGGTCGTGCCATCGGCCAGGCTGCCGGCAGGAACGGTCAGCTGATTCGCCTGGAGGATGTTTTGGACCTGCTGCAGGCTGACGCCGGCGGCGGCCATGGCCGTTGGGTCCAGGGTGATGACGAGTCGCTTGGTGGTGCCACCGGTGAGGTCCGCCGATGACACCCCGGGGATGGCCCGGATGAGCGGCAGCAGCTCGGCCCGCGCGATGGCTGCGGCAACAGCCGGATCAGCACCCTCTGCTGGTCCGATGGCGGCCACGATCACCGGCTGGTCATTGATGTTCACCGCGGATACACGCGGCTGGACGCCGTTGGGTAGGGTGGCGCCGCCAAGAGCGGTCTCGATCGCCTGCTGGGTGTCCTTGATGTTGGTGCCGTACTCGAACTGGGCGATGACCAGCGACAGCGAGTTGGCCGACGTGGAGGACAACGACTCCAGGCGCGGCACGCTCTTGATGGCCTGCTCGATGGGCACTGTCACCTGCTGGGCGACATCTTCCGCGCCAGCGCCCGGCTCGGCTGCGATGACGGTCACGAAGGGCAGCTGGATGTCCGGCAGCAGCTCCTGGCGGAGCGAGCCCCACGCCATCAGGCCGCTCAGGAAGATGGCGAACGAGATGAGGATCACGATGCTCTTGTTGCGCAGGGCGATCTCAGTGAGCCGGATCATGGGACTCCTCTTTCGGCCGTCATCAGGCGTGGACCCGGGGCCGGTCCACGGGGTGGGGGGTGGTCGATCAGTCGTTGGTGGGGAGCGATGCGTCGGGGGTGTGCGAGGCACTGCCCAGTCGGGCCTCGAGGGCACGCACCAGGCCTGTGACACCTCGTTGGAGACCCATCAGCTCGTCACGCTCCAGGGACACCAGCAGGTCGCGCATCAGCTGTGAGCCGAGGTCCTGGAACCGTTCCACGATCTCCTGGCCCTTGTCCGTCAACGTGATGACCACCTGCCGCCGGTCGGCCGGGTCATCGTGCCGCGCAACGAGGCCCATCTCTGACAGCCGGTCGATATTGCCGCTGACGGTCGAGAGCCCGACACCCAGGCGACTCGCCAGGGCTGACATGCGAATGCCCGGTGAGCACTGGACAAGGTGCAGCGCCTTGGCCTGCTGCATCGTCACGTCGAGGCTCAGGAACGCGGGCACGTGGACCTGGGCCGTCAGCTCGCGCATCCGGTCGAAGACCAGCACGAGGTCCGCGACGATGGCTTCGTTGGTGACATCGCTCACGGCCGACCGGATCTCCGGCTCGTCATTCGTCTGGACCGAATACTTCGCATCGGCCGAAAGATACCACTGCGATACTTCTGTGCGCTTTCCCGTGCGGTCGGTGGCTGCTACCGTGCAGCGATGCGCCTCGACCTGACCCCCACCGAACGCGTAGCCGTGCGCTGGACGCTCGCTCTGATGCCCGTGGTGATGACGCTGGCCGCGTTCCTGCTGCTGGCCATCGTGGTCCAGCCGTTCTTCTTCATCCTGGCCATGTTCTTCCTGGCATGGATCCTGGCGTTCCTGCTGGACCCCATCGTGACCTGGATCGTACGCCGCCTGCCGCGTCTGCCCCGGGGCCTGACGGCTGCACTGGTGTTCTTCGGCCTGACGCTGCTCATCATCGTCGGTCTCATCGCCATCGCGAGTTCGGTGCTGTCGTCGCTCACCAACCTCGTCGGTGACACCACCAGCGTGCCCCAGGCTATCGACCGGCTCATCGGGCCGCTCCAGACCCAGCTGGACTCGATGGGCATCCAGGTGAACCTCACGGCCGCGACCACGGACGCCATCGCGCAGCTCCAGGCGAGCGGCGCAGACCTCCTCCAGCAGATGCTCGGTGGCGGCGTGATCTTGTTCACACAAGGCACGGCGATCATCTTCATCGCCATCGTCATGGTCGCCAACAAGGGCCGCTTCCTGCGCTTCGGCCAGCGGCTCATGCCCTCCGGGCGCGAGACGCTGCTGGACGAGGTCACCGTCGCCACCAGCCAGTCGTTCGGTGGCTTCATCCGCGGCCAGTTCGGTATCGCCGGGCTCTACGGCGTGGTGGTGGGCATCATCGGCTTCGTGTTCGGGGTGCCTTTCGTGGCCCTCGTGGCGGTGCTCACGGCAGCCTTCCAGTCGATCCCCTACTTCGGGCAGCTGGTGTCCTGGGCCCCGCTCTTCGCGACGACCCTCATATTCGCGCCGAGTGCCATCCTGCCAGTGACCATCGCCCTCATCGCGGGCCTGCTCATCATCCAGAACATCGTCTCGCCCCGCGTGATGGGCTCTGCCGTGGGCCTCAACCCCATCCTGGTGCTCGCGGCGGTGTTCATCGGTGCCCAGATCGCAGGCGCCATCGGGGGTGTCTTCGGGGTCCCCGTCGCGGCCGTCGGCGCGACGCTATTCAACGCCTGGCTGGACCAGGTGCGGCCGCCCGCGGCCATCGATGTCCGCGATGCTCGACCTGCGCCACCACCTGGCACGCCGGCGCCGACCCTGGAACACGAAGACGCAGCAGCCTCAGCGACCGACATCCTGGCCTCCGCGCGCGCAGAGCTTGCTGGATCCCAGGAGCAGGTCGTCCAGGACAAGCAGGCCGTCGCCGATGCGGTCGTGGTGAAGGCCGTCGTAGACCGCGACTGAGCACGAACCTGGTGCGTCGGGAACCGGAGGACCCCATGGCGGCGTCCGGTACGGGCATCGCCGGCCTGCATCTGGTCCGGTCGTGACGGAGTCCCACCCATGCGACGAGTCCCAGCCGCGTTCGCGGCCGCGTTCCTGACCTGCGCCATGGTCGCCACGCCGACCATGGCCTGCGGCGGTCTCATCGGCCCCAACGGTGCCGTGAACCTCCTCCGAACGACTACGTTCGTGGGCTATCACGAGGGTATCGAGCACTACGTCACGGCATTCGCCTTCGCGGGTGGTGGTGGCGCGTTCGGCTCCATCACCCCCCTGCCGGGCATCCCGACAGCCGTCGACAAGGGTGGCGACTGGACGCTCCAGCGGCTCATCCGCGAGACCGAGCCGCCGTCACCCCAGATCCTGGTCTCTGCGTCGGAAGTCGAGCGCGCAGGCGGTGGCGTCGAGATCCTGCTGGAGACGACCATCGACGCGCTGGACATCACGGTGCTCAAGGGCGGTGGCGACGCGGTCGGCGCGTGGGCCGCGGAGCACGGCTTCCGGTTGCCCCCGGATGCTCCCGAGGTGCTTGACTTCTACGCCCAGCGCAGCCCCATCTTCCTGGCTGCCTCCTTCGATGCCGACGCAGCCGCCGAGCGCGGTCAGGGCGTTGGCGACGGCACGCCCGTGCACATCACCATCCCCACCGACAACCCCTGGGTGCCGTTGCGCATCCTGTCCCTGGGCAAGAACGCCGAGGATCGCGTGGATGCGGATGTCTATCTGCTGACGGACCATGCCCCGACGCTGCTGCCGGCAGCCACTGGTGCCGGCCTGGTGCTGGACCACACGGCACCCGCCAGCGCCTCCCTCCTGGACGACCTCCGATCGGACCGGGGCATGGAGTGGGTGCCCGAGTCAGGCTGGCTGATGAAGGTCCGCGTCGATTCGCGGGCCGCGGACCTGGACTATGACCTGGCAGTCGACGCTACCGGACGGGGCATGGCTTCCCGGGTCGACGCGGGTCTGGACATGCCCGCCGATGCGGCCCCGGCGCCACCCGCGGAAGGCAGCCTGTGGTTGCTGGGCCTGGTGCTGGTGATCTCGGGTGGTGCGGGTGTCGGCGTCCTGTCGCGCCGGGGCCGCATGGCCACCCCGCCAGACGCCTGACCGATAGCCCCACGCGTTTCGAGACGAGGACCACCTGATGCACCTGCTGCGGGCCCTGTCACTGCCCATCGCCGTCGGCATGGTGGTCCTCGTCGCGTCAGCGGCGATGCCTGCCGACCGCACGGTGACCATCGGCATCCACTACTCGCGCTTCACGCCGGTCGCCGTCAGCGTGCCAGTGGGAGTGCCGGTCACATTCGTGCTGCGCAACGACGACCCCATCGACCACGAGTGGATCGTGGGCGACGAGGCAAGTCACACCCGACATCGGCTGGGCACGGAACCAGAGCACGGTGAGCGGCCGACCGAGCAGTCGATCGGGGCGCTGTCGAGTGTCCGCACGACAGTCACGTTCCCGACACCCGGCACCTACCGCTTCCTCTGCCACCTGCCGGGCCACGAGGCATACGGCATGGTGGGCGTCGTGACCGTGACAGACAGCTAGCGACTACGCCCGCTCAGCGTTGCGTTCGTCGCGCCAGGCCACCCAGCGCCGAACCTCGTCCGCTGTGAAGTCGGGCCCGTCGAGCCCGATGGTGAACTGGGTGACGCCAGCGGCGAGCAGCGCGTCCCCAGTGACGGGACCCTCGTCGCCGACTGCCACGGACCGCTCGATGGCCGCAGGGTCGCGACCAAGCTTCCGGCACCACTCGTCCAGGACGCCGTTCTTGTGCTGGAGCACATCGGCCTTGCCAAAGCCGTGCCAGATGTCCGCGTACTGAGCGGTGATGCGCAGCGTCACCTGCTCGCCGCCGCCACCGATGAGCACCGGGATCCGACGGTTGGGCGGCGGGTTGCCCGCGGCCATCCGCGAGATGGTGCGCGGCAGGTCCGCATCCAGCTGCCGCAACCTCGACGGCGCGGTCCCGAAATCGTAGCCGAACTGGTCGTAGTCCTTCTGGAACCAACCCGAGCCGATGCCCAGGATGAGCCGTCCGCCACTGATGTGGTCGACGGTCCGTGCCATGTCACCCAGCAGCTCCGGGTTGCGGTAGCTGTTGCAGGTGACGAGGGCACCGATCTCCACCCGACTGGTCATCTCGGCCATCGATGCGAGCATCGTCCAGCACTCGAAGTGGAGCCCGTCCGGCGGGCCAGAGAGCGGGAAGAAGTGATCCCAGTTGTAGACGATGTCCACACCCAGGTCTTCCGATGCCTGAACCATGTCCCGGATCTGCGCATACGGGGTGTGCTGGGGCTGGACCTGGACCGCGATACGGATAGGCCGAGTGCGGATCGCCACCTACTTGTCGCGCTCCGCGGCGTTGGACAGGGCAGCCTGCGCGGCTGCAAGTCGGGCGACGGGCACCCGGAACGGCGAGCAGGAGACGTAGTCGAGTCCGATCTTCTCGCACTTGAAGATCGACTCCGGGTCACCACCGTGCTCACCGCAGATGCCCAGCTCCAGGCCGGGTTTGGTCGAACGGCCCTTGTCCACGGCCATCTTCATCAGCCCTGCGACGGCGTCGTCGAGGGTCTGGAACGGGTTGACGGGCAGGATCTTGTCTTCCACGTACTTGAGCAGGAAGCCACCCTCCGCATCGTCACGGCTGAAGCCGAACGTCATCTGCGTCAGGTCGTTGGTGCCAAAGCTGAAGAAGTCCGCCTCGCGCGCGATCTCATCGGCGGTCAGGGCACCGCGCGGCACCTCGATCATGGTCCCGAACTTGTAGTCCACGTGGACGCCTGCCTTGGCCTCGACCGCGGTCGCCTCTGCTTCCAGGATCTGGCGCGTGCGGGCGAGCTCGTTCACATGACCCACGAGCGGGATCATGATCTTGGCGATGGGCTTGACGCCCGCCTTGGTGACAGCGATCTGGGCATTCAGGATGGCCCGCGTCTGGATCTTCACGAAGTCGGGGATCATCAGGCCCAGGCGGCAGCCGCGCAGGCCCAGCATCGGATTCTGCTCGTGCATCGACTGGATGGTCGCGAGCAGCTGCCGGTCCTCGGGAGTGGCGGCGTCGCCAGCCTTGGTCACCTTGACCAGCTGCTCCTCCAGGTTCGGCAGGAACTCGTGGAGCGGCGGGTCGATGAGCCGGATGACGACCGGCAGGCCGTCCATCGCCGTGAAGATGCCCTCGAAGTCGCCCTGCTGGAGCACCTCCAGCTTGGCCATCGCAGCATCGAACTCGGTGATGAACGCGGCATCGTCGGCGTTGGGCATCTCGCCTGCGTCGCGGCGGGCCTTGGCGCGGGTCGCCTGGTTGGCGACGAGGATGGCGCCCCGGACGATCTCCAGTCGGTCGCCCTCCCGGAACATGTGCTCCGTGCGACAGAGGCCGATGCCCTCGGCGCCATAGCTGCGGGCACGGGCTGCCTCTTCCGGCTTGTCCGCGTTGGTCCAGACACCCATGCGCCGGACCTCATCCGCCCAGCCCAGGATGCGCTGCAGGTCGGGCTGGTCCTCGAAGCGCGCCGCCACGGTGGGCACGGCATCGAGGTAGACCTGGCCGGTCGAGCCATCGACCGAGATCCAGTCACCCTCGCCGAACTCGAGCCCGGACTCCGAGCTGCGGGCACGACCGGTGCGGTAGTCGATGAGCAGCTCCGCACAGCCAGCGACGCACGGCTTGCCGATCTGGCGCGCCACGACCGCGGCATGCGAGGTCGCACCGCCACGGGCGGTGAGGATACCCTCGGCGACGGCCATGCCGTGGAAGTCATCTGGGCTGGTCTCGATGCGCACGAGGACGACCACCTCACCACGGCCGACCCACTCCACGGCCACGTCGGCGTCGAACACGGCACGCCCGACGGCGGCGCCCGGGGACGCATTCAGGCCTCGAGCCACACGCTTCGCGGCAGCGAGGGCGATGGGATCGAACTGGTCGCGCAGCAGCTGGTCGACGTGGGCCGGCTCGACCCGGTTGATGGCCTCCTCCCTGGTGATGAGGCCCTCCTCCACCATATCCGAGGCGATTCTCACGGCTGCGGCGGCGGTCCGCTTCGCAGAACGCGTCTGGAGCATGTACAGCTTGCCGCGCTCGATGGTGAACTCGAGGTCCTGGACGTCGCGGTAGTGACGCTCCAGCTGTTGACCGATGCGCAGGAACTCGGCGTACACCTCGGGCATCTCGGTCTGCATCTGGGAGATCCGCGGCGCGGTCCGGATACCGGCCACGACGTCCTCTCCCTGGGCGTTCGTGAGGTACTCCCCAAAGAGCACCTTCTCGCCCGTATTGGGGTCCCGCGTGAACGCCACGCCCGTGCCCGAATCATCGCCCATGTTGCCAAAGACCATCGTCACCACGTTCACGGCGGTGCCCAGGTCGTGGGCGATCTTCTGGCTGTTGCGGTAGTCGTTGGCGCGCTTGCCGAACCAGGATGCGAAGACCGCCTTGACCGAGAGGTCCAGCTGCTGGTACGGATCGGATGGGAAGGGACTGCCCGTGTCCGCCAGCACGATGGCCTGGAACTCAGCCACCAGGTCGCGCATGTCCGCGGCACCCAGCTCCGTGTCCAGGCTGGCGCCGCGTGACGCCTTCTTCTGCTCCAGCGCGTGGTCGAAGCGCTCCGGCGAGACGCCCAGCACGATGCGCCCGAACATCTGGATGAAACGCCGATACGCATCCCAACCGAACCGCTCGTTGCCGGTCAGGGCCACGAGGCCCTGGAGGGTCTGCTCGTTCAGGCCCAGGTTGAGGACCGTGTCCATCATGCCCGGCATGGAGAAGCGAGCGCCCGAACGAACACTCACCAGCAGCGGGTTGGCCGGATCGCCGAACCCTTTGCCGGTCTGGCGCTCGACCTCGTGGATGGCCTCCACGATGTCCTCCCAGAGCCCCTCGGGCAGGTGCTCACCTGCCGCGAAGTAGTCATTGCAGGCAGCGGTCGTGATCGTGAACCCCGCGGGCACGGGCAGGCCGGCGAGGGTCATCTCGGCCAGGCCGGCACCCTTGCCGCCCAGCAGGTCGCGCATCGTTGCGTCACCCTCGGCGCGCCCGCCACCCCAGGCGTAGATATAGCGTGCGGCAGCCTTGTGGGCACGGCTCGACGAGGGTTCGTTCTGGGTCATGGGGTGGGCTCCTCCGGGATCGACGCGGCCCGTTCCCCCACGACCGCGCACATGTCGACTGGTTGACACGGATCGTACCATCTGTACTCCACCCACCCATCCGGGATCCCCGGATCTCGGCTGCGCGACAGAGACCCGCGTGCGTGACCAGTCCGGAGGGAGTGCCAGTGTCGTTGCATGCGGTCGCCCGGCGGTCGGTCGCGTTGCTCGTGGTCACGGCGCTGCTGCTGCCGACAGGGGCCGTCGCCTCCAGTCGGCCGGCTCCATCGACGACGGCGGCCGTCGCCCGGGTGACCCAGGCTGACGGTCCGACGGAAGACTGTCCGCACGACGCCAGCGTGTCCATCAAGCAGGTCGCCGACGACCTGCTCATCGACCGATATCACCTGGGCAGCCACCCTGTGGCCACGCTGCCGCATGACCTGGCCTGGAACGAGGACCCATTCGGGGACGTCAACTGGCGCGAACGACAGCACATGCTGCGGTACGTGATGGCCCTCGTGTACCAGTGGCGGAAGACGTCGGCGGACCGGTACCTCGACCGGGCGCTGGAACTCGTGCGCTCATGGCTCGACCACAACCCGATCTCGGCGCCCGCGTCGCCGTTCGCCTGGAATGACCAGGCCACGGCGTGGCGAACCATGACCCTCGTGTGCATGGCCCGCATCGTGCCCGCCACTGCGTGGCTCGACGTGGCCATCGCGCTGCACGGCGAGCGCCTGGCGGACAAGCGCTACTACAGCGGTACCGGCAACCACGGCCTGAACCAGTCGATCGGTCTGGTGGACGCCGGCTGCTACCTGGACCGGTCGGACTGGCAGGCGCTCGCCGTCAAGCGCATCGACCGCATGCGCGTCCAGGTAATCGATACCCAGGGTGTCTCCAACGAGCAGGCCGTGCGCTATGACCTGTATGACTATCGGCAGTTCGAGCTGGCCAGGAAGCACCTGACCATGTGTGGCCGGGATGCACCGGCCGACCTCGAGCGAGTGGGGCGGATCCCGTCATTCCTGGCCTACGCGACCCGACCGGATGGCTACTACGAGACCATCGGCGATACCGCTGGATATCGAGCCCAGTCGATCCCAGGCACGCCCTCCGAGTTCTCGGCCACGGCCGGCCGCCGTGGCCAGCGCCCGGCACATCTGGTTCGCTTCTACGAACGTGGCTACGCGTTCGGCCGGACGGGCTGGGGCGACGAACGACCGTTCGCGGACGAGACGTTCTTCTCCGCCCGATACGGCCCGGGCATGTCGCACCACGGGCATGACGACAGCGGCGCGGTGACACTGTATGGCTACGGGTCACCGCTGCTGGTGGATCCGGGCTACGGCGATTTCAACGCGTCCGTCTGGCGGGCCTACTTCCGCTCCCGCAGAGCCCACAACGCGGTCGTCGCCGACGGGCTCACGTCGGCGACGGGCAGGCCGGCGACGCTGGAGCGCAGCGCCCTGTCCGAACGGGCCGCCGAGCTGCGTGTCCGGATCGGCGTCTACCCCTCCGTGACGATGCGACGGCGGATCGTCTTCTCGCGCGAACTGGGCTACCTGATCGTCGAGGACACCATGCACTCCGCCACGGCGCGGCGCTATCGGCAGTTGTGGCACCTGTTGCCCGATGCCCAGCCGACCACGGATGGGCTCCGGACCGTGAGCCATCGAGACCGGGGCAACGTGCTCATCCGGCAACTGCTGGCTGGTGGCACCACCAGGATCGTCACCGGCAGCACCGATCCCCGACAAGGCTGGTATTCGGCCAAGTACGGCGACCACCGACCGACACCCGTGGTGAAGTATCGCCAGAGCGGCACGAACGTCCGCTTCATCACCCTGCTCGTGCCGTTCGCGAGCGGATCACCGGACGTGACGGTGTCCGGCCTCACGGTCACCACCTCCGGTTTCTCGCTCACGGTGGATGTTCGTGGGCAGCGTGAGCGGGTCCTGGCGACGTCCGGGGGTGTGCGTATCACCGACGCGCCATGAAGTTTCCGGCCACCGGGCCGGTCACCCAGACCGCGCGTGCGCGGCGGCATGGTCGTCATGGGCCTGGATCTGCCATCATCGGTCCATGACGACCGACCGCTTCGATCTCGACCACTTCCTGGCCATCCCGCGGCTGTCCGGGCTGCGCCTCTCCCCTGCCGGGGACCGGATCGCGGTCAGCGTGGCCGGGGTCGCGCCGGACGGCCGCAAGATGCGCAGCGCCATCTGGGACATCGACCCACACGGGACACGGGCGCCTCGGCGGCTGACCCATTCGGGTCCCGGCGAGTCGAATGCTGCGTTCGCGCGTGACGGGTCGCTCCTGTTCACGTCTACCCGACCCGATCCCGATCGATCCCCGGAGGACAAGCCGGACTCGGAGCCTGCCGCACTCTGGGCGCTGCCTGCCGCGGGAGGCGAGGCTGTGCTCCTGGTCGCACCGGGTGGTGGCGTCGCGTCGTTCCGGGCAGCCGGGGCGGCGGACACCGTCGCGTTCATCGCACCGGTCCATCCAGGCACTGCGGACTTCGCTGCAGACGCCGAGCGCGAGGCGGCGCGTTCCAGGGCTGGCGTATCGGCCCAGCTGTATGAGGACTATCCCATCCGCTTCTGGGACCACTACGTGGGCCCGCGGGAGGACCACCTGTTCCTGCTGGATCTCCGGCCGACCGCCGACGGTGGCCGACAGGCAGCCATCGACCTGACCCCGGACGCTGGCACGGCGCTGCACGAGACCGCGTTCGACGTGCTGCCCGACGGATCGGGCGTGGTGACCGGCTGGACCCGGTGGCCCGACCTCGTCCACCCGACGCAGGACATCGTGGTCATCGATGCCGCGACCCTGGGCCGCCGGGATCTGACCTCCGACGGCGCGTGGTATCACCATCCGCGCGTGGCACCAGACGGTCGCTGGGTGGTCGCCATCCGTGACGAGCAGCCCGATCCCGAGATGGCGTTCGACTCGACGCTCTGGCTCATCGACCTGTCGAGCGGCGTGGGCCGTGACCTGACCCCCGAACTGGACCTGCTGCCCGCACACCCCCAGTGGAGCGCCGACGGGAGCCGGGTGGTGTTCACCGCCGATCGGCTCGGACACCACGCGGTGCTCCAGGTGGTCGTCGCGAGGGGCGAAGTCTCCGTGCTGGCCGCAGAGGGTGCCTGGTCGGATGTGTGCCTGACCCCGGATGGCGCGCATATCTACGCCATCCGATCCTCGTACGCGGCGCCACCGGAGGTCGTGCACCTGGCCCTGGCGGACAGCCGACCGGCGGACCTGCCACGCGTCATCCCCTCGACCGTACCGCCAGTGGATGAGCTGCGTCTGCCCGGCTCCCCGGAACGCATCACGACGACCCTCCCGGATGGCACCAGCATCGGCAGCTGGCTCATCACGCCCCGAACTGCGACGCCGGATGCGCCCGCGCCCATCGTGCTCTGGATCCATGGCGGTCCGCTGAGCTCCTGGAACGCCTGGCACTGGCGCTGGAATCCGCACTTGCTGGTCGATCGCGGCTACGCCGTCGTGCTACCCGATCCCGGTCTCTCGACCGGGTATGGCCTCGACTTCATGCGCCGTGGCTGGGGCCGCTGGGGCGAGGAGCCATACACGGACCTGATGGCGGCCATGGATGACGTCGTCACCCGTCCCGAGATCGATGCCACGCGCACGGCCGCGATGGGTGGCTCCTTCGGGGGCTACATGGCCAACTGGGTGGCCGGCCACACGGACCGCTTCCAGGCCATCGTGACCCATGCATCCCTGTGGGAGATGCGTGGCTTCCACGGCACGACCGACTGGGGCAGCACGATGGAGAGCGAGTTCGGCGATCCGTACCTCCACCCGGAGCGCTGGGACGTCGCATCCCCCGATGCGCACGTCGCTGCGATCCGCACGCCGATGCTGGTCATCCACGGCGAGCTCGATCACCGGGTCCCCATCAGCGAAGGGCTGCGTCTGTGGACGGACCTTGCCCGCCACGGCGTGGACGCCAAGTTCCTGTACTTCCCGGACGAGAACCACTGGGTGCTCAAGCCCGCCAACGCGCGGCTGTGGTACGAGACCGTCCTCGCCTACCTTGATCACTACGTTCTGGGGCGGCCATGGGTCAAGCCCGCGCTCCTCTGAGGCAGCGCTGTCCGGTACCATCTCGTGCATCCGACCGCACGAGGAAGACCGCCACCCCATGACCGATGCTGTCACCGCCCCTCGTCCCATCGCGGCCGATTCGCCGCGCTACAACGCGGTGCTCGTGGAGCGCCAGGACCTGACCGATGCCCTGGCCGTATTCAAGGTGCGCTTCGAGGGCGACCCTGTCGACTTCGAACCTGGGCAGTACCTGACCATCGGCGTCGAGTCGGACGGCAAGCTGTACCAGCGGCCGTACTCCACGGCCAGCTCACCCCTTGATGCGGCTGAGGGCTACGACTTCTACGTGCGGTTAGTGGATGGTGGCCTATTCACGCCCCTGCTGTGGCGGCTGCAGCCAGGCGCGCGCATGAGCATGAAGGGGCCCAAGGGCAAGTTCGTGCTGCTGCCGGAGGACGACCGGCGCCATGTGTTCATCAGCTCCGGCACTGGCATCGCGCCGTTCATCTCCATGATGGAGACGCTGCGCCGAGCCGGCACCCCGCGCCGGGCGATCGTGATCCACGGCGTCAGCCACGTCTCCGACCTGGGATATCGCGAGCTGCTGGAGGGCTGGGCGGCATCGGGCGAGTACCCCGTCACCTACGTGCCGACCGTGTCCCGCATCCGCGAGCCGCGCAACGCAGGCTGGACCGGCCGTACGGGGCGCGTGGAGACGGTGCTCAACGACGTGTACGACGACCTCGACCTCACCCCTGACGACTCCATCGCCTACATCTGCGGCAACCCGGACATGATCCTCGCCGCCGACGAGACGTTGGCCGGTCGCGGCTTCCCGGAAGAACAGATCCACAAGGAGCTGTACTGGCCCAAGGGCAAGGAGCCCGTGGGTGCGGGAGCATCCCAGATCACGGACGCCTGACGGTCAACGGGCCACTCGGAGTCCGATCGACCCACGGACATCCCTGGATCAGCGTCGGGCGGCCTCCATCCGGTCCAGGATGGCACGCTTGATGCCTTCCACCGGGATCCGTTCCTGGGACATCGTGTCGCGGTCACGCAGCGTGACCGCATCGTCCTCCAGCGAGTCCACATCCACGGTGACGCACCAGGGTGTCCCGATCTCGTCCTGACGCCGGTACAGCTTGCCGATGGCCGCGGTGTCGTCGTACACCGCCATCATGTCCCGCTTCAGGTCGTCCTTGATCCGGTGGCATAGCTCCACGATCTCGGGTCGCTTCTTGAGCAGCGGCAGGACAGCCACCTTGTACGGCGCCAGGTCGGGGTGGAGCGCCAGGGAGACGCGCGTCTCCCCTCGGACCTCTTCCTCACGATAGGCATCGATGAGGAACGTGAACGGCGCCCGGTCCGCGCCCGCCGCGGTCTCCACGATGCAGGGCACGAAGTGCTCGTTGGTGTGGGGGTCGAAGTACTCCAGGTTCTCGCCCGACGCCCGCTGGTGGTTGCCGAGGTCGAAGTCACCCCGGTTGTGGATGCCTTCCAGCTCCTTCCAGCCGAACGGGAAGCGGTACTCGATATCGATGGCCTTCCTGGCATAGTGCGCCAGCTCATCGGATGCGTGCTCGCGGAAGCGGAGTCGCTCGGGGTTCGCGCCAAGGCCCACGTACCAGTCCCAGCGCCGTGGCAGCCACTCCTCGAAGATGCGCGACGCCTCATCCGGGCGGACGAAGTACTGCATCTCCATCTGCTCGAACTCGCGCATCCGGAACACGAAGTTGCCGGGGCTGATCTCGTTCCGAAAGCTCTTGCCGATCTGGGCGATGCCGAATGGCAGCTTCTTGCGCATCGACTGCTGCACGTTCTTGAAGTTGACGTACGAGCCCTGCGCCGTCTCCGGCCGCAGGTAGACGATCGACGCGTCCTCCTCGACCGGGCCCATGAACGTCTTGAACATCAGGTTGAACTGGCGCGGCGCGGACAGCGGCCCATCGTCGTTGGGGCAGCGGATCTTCAGGCGCTCCACGATGCCCGGGTCCTTGAGCTCCGTTTGGGACAGGTGCTCGGCACCCGGCAGCTCATCCAGGCGATAGCGTCGCTTGCAGGTCGCGCACTCCACCATCGGGTCACTGAACGAGCCCACATGGCCGGACGTGACCCACACCTGCGGATGCATGAGGATGCCCGCGTCCAGACCCACGACATCGTCGCGTTCCTGGACCATCGCCCGCCACCACGCCTTCTTGACGTTGTTCTTGAGCTCCACGCCCAGCGGGCCGTAATCCCATACGGCGTTGATGCCGCCGTAGATCTCGCTACTGGGGAAGATGAAGCCGCGGCGCTTGGAAAGCGACACGATGGTCTCGAGCGCCGCCACCGCGGGACCCGGGTCGACCCCGGGGTCGTTGGGGTCGATGGGGCGCGGGGCAGCGGTGGATGTGGTCATGACGCTCGGGGACTCCTCGGGATGCGCCGGCGGTGGCAGAGCCGGTCGTGGGACGAGGATGGTAGCGGGATCCCTCGCGCAGACGTGGTGCGACCCCGGCGGCATCGCTGCCGGCCGGGGTCGTGACTCACGTGCGGTGCGGTGCGCGCATCGCCGTGAAGCTGGTGGCTAGATGTCGACGTTGGAGCTGTAGCACGTGTTGTTGCGGACGGTGTCATAGCCGCCGCCCTTGACGTGCAACCAGTCGATGTTGGCGACCACGCGACCCTGCTCGACGGTCGTCGTGCCCGGCTTGTACCAGACGATGAACACCTTCACCCGGAAGTTGGACGACTTCACGGTCTCAGGTGCGGTCCAGGTGCGGCGGGTGAAGCCCGCGATGTTCGTCTCGGTCGCGGTCTTCTTCTGGACCGAGCTGGTGTAGACGGTCTTGAAGGTGCCGTCGAACTCCTTGTCCTGCTGGATCTTGTACCACCAGCCGACCTTCTGGCTCTGGTTGCCGCTGCCGGTGTCGCGCGCATGCACGAACGGCGCTCGCACGCTGATGTCGTCGAGCACATACTTGTTGTTGGTCTTGTGGGTCTCGTAGTCGCAGTTGGCGCCCCGAGGCCCGCTCTCCTGGTCGTTGAACTGGTAGGGCCCGACCTTGCCCTCGGTCTTGGTCACGGTCGCGGCGAATGCGGGCTGTGCGACCAGCGTCATGGCCAGCAACGCGGGCCCGAACAGCATCGCGCGCCGGGAGATCCTTCGGAACATGGCTACTCCTGTTCTTGCTCGGCCGACGACCCGTCGGTCCGATGTCTGCGTCCCTGTGCAGCGGCAGGCAAGCCGTCAGGGACTCGCTGCGCGCCAGCATGATGCATCAGGCCCACGCCGACCATGGTCCATGGGTCCGGACTCGCATGCGACGGATGACGTAGGCGGGCGCTAGCTCCGGATCTCATCCAGGAACGCCAACGAGCGCGCATCACGCTCCAGGACGTGACGCAGGAACCGGCGCATCAGCCGTTCCACCTCTGCCTCCACATCCACGGGCAGCCGCAGGGCGGCGATGGCCTCGATGTCCAGCCGGCGATAGGCGCGCAGCACCTTGAGCGCGTTGCGCGACAGGGGGCTCACCTCCGCCGGCGGTCGAGGGTGCCGGTCACACAGCAGGCCGCCCATCGTGGGCACCCAGCGGAACGACTCCGTCTCCTCTGGTATCCGGTCGCACTCGACACACCGCTCCACCTCCGGGCGCATGCCCAGGGCATCCGCGAGCCCGAACTCATACCAGCGCGCGACCCGGTCGGGCTCCATGCCGTCATCCAACAGCTGGAACGAACGCCGCAGCAGCGCGTAGACGGGGTACGCGCCGGCCCGTTCCTCCACGGCGCGCTCGGCCAGTTCACCGATGTACCACGCAGTCGCCGTCGACGGCAACCGGTCGCGGAGATGAAGCCATGCCTCGGAGACCTGCGCCTGGGTGACGACGTCGAAGGTGCGGCCGCGCACGAGCAGCAGCTGCAGCTCCGCGAACGGCTCCACGGCGCCGCCGATCCGACTGCCGGGCCGTCGGACACCTTTCGCGATGGCCTTGATCTTGCCATCGTGTGGGGTCAGCAGCGTGAGCACCCGGTCGGCCTCCCCGAGCTCGAACCGGGACAGCACGATGGCCGCGGTCCGGTAGGTTCGGGGCATGGGCATGGGTCCAGCCTACCTGTCGTGGATACGATCCATCCAACGGCGTGCCGGGTGCGTATCTCATGACAGGGCATCGTCACGGTCGCGTCCCCCGTTGACGGTGCCCTGCTTCCCTTTCCGGCTGGCGGCCTCGACGTGCACCTGATCGGCCACCGGGGTGGATGACATCAACGTGCTAACGCGCGGTATCATGTTTCCGTGTTGACCATGACCGACCTGGACGTCCTCATCGCGGATACCGAGACCGAGATGGCACGCGTCATCGCCGCCGCGCAGGACGAGCGGACCGCCGAGCTCTACGGCTGGGTGCGCTTCCACCTTGGACTGGACGCGGATGCGACGCGCGGCAAGCGACTGCGACCGTTGCTGGGCCTGCTGGCGTATCAGTCCATCGCGGGCGATCACCAGCGGGCACTCCCGGGCGCCGCCGCGGTCGAGATGGGCCACAACTTCAGCCTCGTCCACGACGACATCCAGGATTCGAGCACGGAACGCCGTCATCGGCCGGCGCTGTGGACCATCACCGGCGTGCCCCAGGCCATCAACACCGGCGACACGCTGTTCACGTTGTCGCGCATGGCGCTCCATCGCCTGTCTGACCTGGGTTTCAGCGCCCAGAAGGTGCTGGACCTGATGCGCCTCTATGACGAGACCTGCCTGGCGCTGTGCGAAGGCCAATTCCTGGACATCCGGGCCTCCGAGGGGCAGGAGTGGATGTCCGTCGAGTACTACCTGGACATGATCGGCCGCAAGACCGCCGCCCTCATCGCCGGATCGGTCAAGGCGGGCGCGATGCTGGCCACCGATGACGACGCCGTGGTGGAGGCATATCGCCGGTTCGGCTGGGCCCTGGGCATGGCGTTCCAGATCAACGATGACCTGCTGGGTATCTGGGGCGACGAGGCGTCGACGGGCAAGGCACCCTCGGACATCGAGGCGCGCAAGCAAACGCTGCCGCTGCTGCACGCCCTGGAACACGCCGCCGAAGCGGACCGAGAGCTGTTGCGCTCCATCCTCCACGGTCCTGCGACCACCGACGAGGACGTGGCCACGGCGCGCGACATCCTGGAACGGGCCGGCTCGAGACAATTCTCGCGTGGTCGCGCGGCATCATATCGGGACGAGGCGGTGCTCCAGCTGAGCCAGTCCGGCGTCGTGGATGGCGAGGCGCTCGCGCGTCTGCAGCGCATCGTGGGGTCCGTCATCGCGGCCTGAGCCGCGCGGCTCCTCAGTCGTCGCTGTCGTCCGCGTCCTCGGTCGCGGTGGAGCATCGCTGGACCAGGAGCTTGGCCACGCGCCGGCCGTCGGTGGACTCCACGGTCAGCTGGAGCTCGTCCCCCACACGCACCACATCACCCACCTTGGGGATGCCGCCGATGCGGTGATAGATGAGCCCGCCGACCGTGTCGTACTCCTCCTGGTCCTCGACGGTCTCCGTGGGCAGGTCGAAGTGCTCCAGCAGGTCCTCGATGGACGCCCGGCCGTCGACCCGCACCTGGTCATCGGCGAGGACCACGATCATGGGCTCCTCGGTGTCGTACTCGTCCTGGATCTCGCCCACGATCTCCTCCAGCAGATCCTCGATGGTCACCATGCCGGCCGTGCCGCCGTACTCGTCGAGCACGATGGCGATATGGACCCGGCGCCGCTGGAGGCTGTGGAGCAGGTCGTCGACACTCATGGACTCGGGCACGAACAGAGGCGCCCGGACCAGGCGCCCGATGGGCGGCAGCTCGTCGATGCCCTTGAGGAATGGCAACAGGTCCTTGGCGTACAGGATGCCTGTGATGTTGTCCACGGAGTCCTCGTAGACCGGGATCCGGGAGTGGCCACCATCTACGATGGTGTCGACGATCTGATCCAGGTTCGCGGAAGTGGGCAGGGCGACCATCGCGATGCGGGGCACCATGACCTCGTGCACCTTGCGTTCGCCGAGGCCCAGCACAGCTCCGATCATCTGCTCTTCCTCTGCCTCGATGACCCCCTGCTCGCCGCCGCGCTCCACGAGGATCATCAGCTCTTCGGGCGAGATCCGGTCGCGGTCGGTCTCCCGGACACCCAGTCGACGGGTGACCCAAAGGGTGATGCCGTCCAGGATCGAGACCACGGGCGCCAGCAGCCGACCCAGGATCTCCATCGGTCGGGCGAAGAAGATGGCGTAGCGCTCGGCGTGCGCGAGCGCGAGGGTCTTGGGGATGAGCTCGCCGAACACCACGGTCACGAACGAGACGGCCAGCGTGACGATGAGCAGGGCGACGACGCCCGCACTCGATCCCAGTGGCTCCAGCAGCTTCTCCAGCGACTGGGCCGTGCTCTGGCCGGCGAACGCGGCGGCAAGGAAGCCGATGAAGGTGATGGCCAGCTGCGAGACGGCGAGGAAGCGACCCGGTCGATTGATGAGTCGGTCGACGCGCCGAGCGCCCTTGTGGCCCTCGTCGATGAGCTGCTGCAGTCGACTGCGTCGCACCGTCACGAGGGCGATCTCGGCGGCCACGAAGACTCCGTTGATGAGGATGAGCACCCCGATGATGAGCAGCTCCACGACGCTGCCCATCAGTCGGTCACCCGTGCGTCGTCGTCCGCGGCTGGCGTGTGGGTGCGCGCAGGTACGCCCACGACCGTGGTGTGGGCAGGCACGTCATGGGTGACCACGGAGCCGGCGCCCGTGACCGCACCCTCGCCGATGGTGACCGGTGCCCGCAGGATGGTGTCCGAGCCGATGAATGCGCCATCCCCGATGACCGTCCGATGCTTGCGCTGGCCGTCGTAGTTGGCGGTGATGGTGCCCGCCCCGATGTTGACGCCTTCGCCGATGGTCGCGTCCCCGAGATAGCTGAAGTGGTGCTGCTTGGAACGCGCGCCAAGGGTCGCGCCCTTGATCTCCGCGTAGTTGCCCACCTCGGCGCCAGCACCCACCCGGGCCCCCGGCCGGAGATGCGCGAACGGACCGATACGTACGTCGTTCTCGACCGTGGCGGACTCAAGCACGCTCGCCCAGATGGTGCAGCGCTCGCCGACCACGGAATCGACCAGTTGCGAGCCACTGCGGATGACCGAGTCGCGACCGATGCGCGTAGCGCCCCGCAGCGTCACGTTCGCCTCCAGCAGCACATCCGGGCCGAGCTCGACCGTGGCGTCGATGAACGCAGAGGCAGGGTCGATCATGGTCACGCCGGCACGCATGTATGCATCGTTGATGCGCAGGCGCATGGCGACCTCCGCATCCGACAGCTGGGAACGGTCATTGATGCCCGAGAGCGTGCCGTCGTCGGGCAGCTCCAGGGCGGCCACTGGCCGCCTGTCCGCGCGTGCGAACGCGACCAGCAACGGCAGGTACAGCTCGCCGGTCACTGCCGATCGCGGGATGTCCGGCAGGCGCCGACGCAGCCACGCCACGTCGAATGCGTACAGTCCGGCGTTGATCTCCGTGATGTCCAGCTGCTCCTCGGTCGCGTCCCGCTCCTCCACGACCTGGGTCACCCGCTCATCGGCGTCGCGGACCACACGTCCGAGCCCCGTGGGATCGATGGCATCCACGGTCGCGAGCGCGACCACGGCAGCCTCCAGCCGGCGCATGTCCAGGAGCGTCGTGACGTGGAGCGCGGTGACCAACGGCACGTCACCGCTCAGTACGACGATCTCGGTCACGTCCGGAGGCAGCACGTCGAGCGCGGCGCGGACCGCATCGGCCGTGCCCCGCGGCTCATCCTGGACCGCGAAGCCGGCGCCCGGCACCACCGCGTCGCGGATCGACTCCGTTGCCGGCGAGATGACCACCAGGGGCGGTCGACCGGTCGCGGCCGTGGCGGCCTCGAGGACGTAGTCGAGCATCGGCCGACCACACACCGGATGCAGGACCTTGGGCAGTCGGGACCGCATTCGAGTGCCGAGGCCCGCAGCAAGGATGACCGCGATGGGCCCGGAGCTGGCGGCGCTGGTCACAAGCGTGCCGCGCCGCCGGTGGCTGATGGAGGGAAGGTGCCCATGGGGTGCACTGACTGTACGGTCGCCGGACTCAGGGTGTCAAACGCCCGGGCGCTTGGCGACCGCCTCGACCTCGACGCGGGCGCCCTTGGGCAGCGCTGCCACGGCGAACGTCGAGCGTGCCGGGGGCGGGTCCGGAAAGTAGCGCGCGTACACCGCGTTGAATGCCGCGAAGTCACCGATGTCCACGAGGAAGCACGTCGTCTTGACCACATCCGCGTAGTCCAGGCCGGCTGCCTCGAGGACCGCGCCCAGGTTGCGCAGCGCCCGATCGGTCTGGGCCTCCAGGCCGCCGCCGACCAGCTCACCGGTCTGGGGATCGAGCCCGACCTGGCCCGAGCAATACACGGTGTCGCCGGTATCGATGCCTTGGCTATAGGGCCCGACGGCATTGGGTGCGCCAGACGTGGCGATGCGAGCCTTGCTCATGGATGCCTCCGATCGCTGGTGATGGGCTGTGGGTGGGGTCCGGTCGACCGGGTGGCGATGACCCGGGTCATGGGCAACGATGTCTCGGTCAGGAGTTGGCGACCGACATCGATCGCGGCCTGGGCTGAAGGATAGAGGGCGAACAGGGTGGAGCCGGATCCGGTCAACAGCACCGGGCGCTCCAGGTGTCGCTCCAGAGCGTCACGGAGTGCTGCCAGGCCGGGTGTCACCGCCGCCGCTGGCAGCCACAGGTCGTTGGCAGCCCGCAGGTGCGCGGCGTGGCCAGCGAGGGTCACGGGGTCGACACCCGAGCGCAGCAGGTGCGCCAGGTCGTCCACGGCCCGACGAGCGTTCCCACTGGACCGAGCATCACCAGACAGCTCGTCCCATGCCCGGAACACGCGCGGCGTGGACGCGCCAGTCGCGGGTGCGACGAGCAGGACCCCGACCGGCTCGATGGGTGGCGGCAGCGGATCGATCGCCTCCCCCACACCTGTGACCAGGCCAGCACCCGCGCCATCCACGAAGAACGGCACATCCGATCCGATGCGTGCCGCCAGTCTCCGGAGGTCGACGGCCGCCGCGGAGTCCGGGAACCGAGCCGCCAGCAGGCAGAGGGTCGAGGCCGCGTCCGTGCTGCCGCCAGCCAGTCCCGCGGCCATGGGGATGCGCTTGTGCAGCCGGAAGGTGACCGCTGGTACGGGCGAGCCAGCGGCGGCTGCACGGAACGCCATCGTGGCGCGCAGCACCAGGTTGTCGGCGAGGGGGCAATCGGCATCGCCCTCGATGAGGAGCTGGTCCGGGCCATCGGGTGCCTGCGAGTCCGTCAAGCTCAGCGTGTCGGCCAGATCCAGGCGCAGGAACACCGAACGCAGCTCGTGATAGCCGTCGGCCCGGACGCCCGTGACCGCGAGTGCCAGATTGACCTTGGCGCTAGCCGAGGTACGCAGCACGACCGGTCCGACCATCCGCCGCGTGGTCAGCGCTTGCGCGTGTCGATGGGCCCGAGGGCCGCCGACATCGCCAGCCAGTCGTCCACCGACAACGTCTGCGGTCGCCTGTCGGGGGTGATGCCGGTCGCCGACAGGGCCGCCTCGATGCGCTCGCGGCCGACCATCGGCAGCTGTCGCACCAGCACGTTGTGGATCATCTTGCGCCGCTCTCGGAACCCGGCCTGGACCAGGCGCCACAGATCGTCCTCGGACTCTCGCGGCAGCCGACGGGGTCGGGTGACACCCGCGAGCACCGCCGACTCCACGGCCGGCGCGGGCTCGAACGAGGACCCCGGCACGATGCGCACGATGCGCACGTCCGCGTGGTATTGCACGAACACCGACAGGTAGCTGAGGCCGCCTGGCGGTGACGCGATGCGTTCCGCGACCTCGCGCTGGACCATGAGCGTGAAACGCAGCGGGCGCGGCTCGTCATCGAGCATCTGGTGGAGCACCGGGCTCGTGACGTGGTACGGCAGGTTGGCGACCAGGTCCCAAGGTGCCGTCACGAGGCCCTCCATGGGGGTGTCCAGGATGTCGCCCTCCACCAGTCGCAGCGCATCGAAGCCCGCGAACCGTTCTTGCAGGTGCAGGTACAGCCGTGGGTCTACCTCGACGGCCGTGACCTGCGCGCCCGCCTGCAGCAGCGCCGCGGTCAGGATGCCGATGCCCGGACCGACCTCCAGCACCGGTCGGTCGGGACCGGCACCGGACGCCTCGATGATCGCCTCCAGGACCGTCCCATCGACGAGGTGGTTCTGGCTCAGGCGCTTGTTGGCCCGCAGGCCGTGCCGACGGAGGTATCGCTCGACCTGCTCCGGCCCAAGGTGGACGGCGTCCAGCTCCGTGAGCGGGTCCGGTCGCACGGGCCCGGATCCGCTCGAACCTGTCACGCGGACACGTTCGCGGTCCGCGCGACACGCCCGGGCGTCGTCGCCACAGCCAGCTTGTACGACGGCCGCGCCTCCAGGTCGGGCCCGGCACGTTCACCGGCCTCGAAACGGTGGAATCCTGCGGCGCCGATCATCGCCCCGTTGTCGGTGCACAGGCCCGGCCGTGGCACCACGAACGGGATGCCCAGCGGCCGCAGGCCGGTCGCGATCCGTTCGCGCAGGACGCCGTTGGCCGCGACGCCGCCGCCCATGACCACGCTCCGGGCACCGGTAGCCGTCGCGGCACGCACGGTGCGCGTGGCCAGGACATCCACCACGGAGTCCTGGAATGCCCACGCAAGCTCCGCGACGACATCCGCGGGCAGGCTGGAGCCATCCGGCTCGGCGGCATCGGCATCCGGCCCGACAGCGGCCGTGACGGCGCGTCGGGCAGCAGTCTTGAGGCCGCTGAAGCTGAAGTCACCACTGTCGCCCATCCAGGCACGCGGGAACCGGCCATCGCGGCGCGTCGCCGTGGCGGCCGCGGCCATGATCGCTGGGCCACCCGGGTACGGCAGGCCCAGCAGCCGCCCGACCTTGTCGAACGCTTCGCCAGCGGCGTCATCGATGGTCTGGCCCAGCAGCCGATAGCTGAGGTGGTCGGTCATCTCCACCAGGAAGGTGTGGCCGCCACTGACGACGAGGGCCACGAGCGGGAACACCGGAGCGGGTCGTGCGACCTCGTCGGGGTCGAGCAGCCACGCTGCGTAGATGTGTCCCTCGAGATGGTTGACGGGTACCAGCGGCAGGCCCGTATCCCAGGCGAGGGTGCGAGCCATCGTGATGCCCACGAGGAGCGAGCCAGCGAGACCCGGGCCCTCGGTCACCGCGATGCCGTCCAGGCTGCGCAGGTCATCGACCCCCGCCACTCGACATGCCTCTTCCAGCACCGGGATCATCCAGCGCAGGTGGGCGCGTGCCGCGACCTCGGGTACGATGCCCCCGGTCTGGGCGTGGAGTGCCGTCTGGCTGGCGACCACGTTCGCGTGGATGCGGCGACCATCCTCGACGACCGCCACGGACGTCTCGTCACATGAGCTCTCGATAGCCAGCAGGCGCACGCTCACCTCTGGACGCCCGGGTCGCTGGCATCCGGATGCCGGACGCCATAGCGGACCTTCATGTCCCCCATGCGCTGGCGCATGTCGTCCGAGTCGAGCGGCTCCGTGGTCATGATCAGCGCGTCCTCACCGTTGTCCGAGTAGTAGCGCGGACGGACACCCACGGGTCGAAACCCGAAGCGCTGGTACAGCAGGCGGGCGGCATCGTTGCTCAGCCGGACCTCCAGCGTGGCCACGTGGGCACCCAGGTCGGAGCACAGGTCCATCAGCTCCAGCATGAGGCGACCGCCGACTCCGTGTCGGCGCCATGCAGGCAGCACCGCGAACGAGGTCACGTGCGCCTCGTCGACCATCAGCCAGACGCCGCCGTACGCTACGAGCTCCTCGCCCATCCGACCCACCAGGTAGTGGGCCATACGGTTCGTCTCGAGCTCCTGGCGGAACGCATACGGTGGCCACGGCACGGGGAAGCTGGCCCGCTCGATGGCATGCACGGCCTCGATGTCACCGACGCCCATCGGCTCGATGCGCATCGTCAGCGGAAGCCGGGCGACCATGTCCCCTCCCCTCCGTGCCCGGCGTCGAGCGCATCCGCCGCGGCTGCCGTGACCGCCGGGATGCCTCGCGGCAGCGCGACATAGCGCGGCACGAGGGTCGCAGGATCGGCGACCTCGCCACGCTCCAGTCTTTCGTCCAGGAGTTCCATCAGGGCGGCCGGCAAGGCAGCGGTCGCGGTCAGGCCCAGGCCAACCGGATCAGGGAAGCCAGCCGCCAGCGCGGCTGCAGTGCAGGCTGCGAGCCACGCGTTGTCCGTCGCCACATCCACTGCGATCAGTGGCCGCCGGCCCACGAGGGCCGTCAGGTCCGCGCTCGGCGGCACCAGCACGGGATCGGACCCTGCCGCGCCCAGATAGTGGTCACGGGCACCGGCCGGCAGCAGCACGAGCGCATCCTGTCCCGTCGCTCCCAGGTCGCTGGCCACCGCTCGACGGAGCGCCTCGTCGGTTGGCAGGCCGACCAGCGTGAGGTGCCGGACAGCCGTCAGGGTCTTGGCGGTGGCCAGGCCGACCCGCAGACCCGTGAAGCTGCCAGGTCCCGTGCCGACCCCGATGGCAGTGATGTCCGCGATGCCGATGCCAGCCTCCATCAGCACGCTCGTGAGCTGCGACATGAGCCGGGTGCCGTGCCGGTTGGGCGCGTCCAGGACATCCGCCGCCGCCAGCGAGCGGCCCTGCCCGACGGCCACGACCGTGCGCCGCGTGGCGGTCTCGATGACCAGCCGCCAGCTCACGCCGCGTCTCCCGTCCGCGCGGCGTCCCCTGTCCAGGTGCTTGCACGTGCCAGATACCGGGCGTAGCGCGGCGTGCCCGCAAGCTGGATGACCCGCTCGCCCTCTGCACCCGGGTCTTCCTGGGTCGCGGCGTCCTCGTCGACCACGATGCGCACATCCAGCCGCTCGATGTCCACGGGCGCGTCCAGCCGATCCGCCCATTCCGACAGCGTGACCCCGTCATCCTGGCGCTCGTCCAGTAGTCCGCCATCGACCGCCTCGGCTGCCCCGGCAAGCCGGTACAGGTCCTGGTGAAACAACCGCAGCCGGCCCTGGTACTCGGCCATAAGCGTGAAGCTCGGGCTGGTCACGGCGTCGGCCACACCCAGACCCGCGGCAAAGCCTTTCGCGAACTGGGTCTTGCCCGCACCCAGGGTACCCAGCAGCGCGAGGCGGTCACCGGGCTCGGCCACATCGGCCAGCCACGCCGCCAGGGCGCGGGTCTCCGCGCTGGAGGTCGTCCGGATATCGAGCCGCAGCGGCGCTGGTGTCTCGGCAGGTGCAGCCGTCGTCATCCCGACAGGTTACCCAAGCCGCTCCAGGTCAGCGAGGGCGACCAGGCGGCGACCCGCTGGTGCCTCGGTGGTCGCCCCGAAGGCGACGTAGCCGGAGGACTGGTACGCGCCCCCGGCACGCCGCACCGGGCCGGCGAAGCCCACCAGTCGTCCAGCCCGGCCAGCCCCGTCGCCGGCTGCCACCCGGACCGCATCCGGCGGCCACGACGACAGCCGCAGCGTGGACGGATCGCCCGCCACGACCGCGAGTCGGGCATCGGGCAGGATGCCCACGTTCCGCTCGTCCGCGGCGGCGGCCGCCAGGAGGTCCCAGGCGAGGGTCGGGATCGGTCGTCGGCCATAGCCATCCAGGGCGAGGATGGCAAAGGGCGTGATGGCATGCAGCGCGGCGCGCTGGCGCAGGTCCGATTCCTCGAGCTGTTGCAGTTCCCTGCCCACCACGCCACCGCAGATGATGCCCGCCACCCCGATGGCACGTGCCCGGGTCAGGGCCTCGATGTCCAGGCGTGCGCCGGCGACCAGGATGCTGCCCGCGGCGCTGATGTCCACGGCGCCCGATCGCAGCTCCGCGTCCGGGGACGCGACCGCGAGGATGACGCGACCGACGACCGGCTGACCCCAGCCGACGGGTCCCCGCAGGCCGATACCCGAGGCGCGCAACGAGATGTGGCCGGCGACGACCTCGTCCACGACGCCATCCACGGGGCAGAGCACGGTCATCGGCGAACGGGCGAGCACCACCCGCGCCACCCGGTCGGTGCCCACGTACAGTAGACAGGCGCGATCACCCGGTCGCGGCGCCCCACGTCCCGTACCCCTGAGCGCGGCGACCTGTGCGAGGTCCAGCTCCGCGCCCGACGGCAGCCCCGCGAACTCGCCGCGCGTCGGCACCTCCAGCAGCACCCGCTCACGCGCCTGGACCAGGATCGGCTGCCCGATGTGGACCGCCTCACCGGGCCTCACGAGCGGCAGGTCACCGGGCCGCAGGCGCAGCCGGGCGACCGGCGCCGGCGCCAGCGGCTCCGCGAGCGCGACCAGGCGGGCATCGGCTGTGACCCGACCCGAGACGTGACGTGTCAGCGTCATGCGTCCGGTCCCCACACCGGTCTCTCCCATGCCTCCAGCAGCGCGCGACGGCGCTCGGCACGTTCCGGCAGCCGCAAGGGCACCTCCCGGGTATCGATGAGCAGGCCGCCCAGCCCACCCGTGACATCGAGGCCGATGCGCCGGGCGCGGACACCCAGCACCTGGCCCTCCCGCAGCTCGACCTCGACCCGCGCCGGTACACCCGGCGGCAGGTCGACCAGCCGCAGCGCGTTGGGTGCCAGCTCCAGGTCGTGCTGCTGGAGATGGCTGGTGACGCGCAGCATGGCCGCACCGCGGGACGTCGCGCGCACCTCCCCGGTCACGATGGCACTGCCCAGGGGCAGCAAGGCGTCGTCGAGCAGGTCCACCAGCAGGCGGCGACGGTCACCGGCGTCCGGCAACGCCCCGATGGGTCCCAGCAATCGCGCATGATCGTGGAACAGGGTCACGGCGCCGGGACGCCGCATGCCATCCACGACGGCCATGGCGGCGGCTGGCGGCGGCAAGGCCGCGAAGGCCCCGCCCGCACAGATGAGCATGTCTGCCGAGGGTGCCGTTCGGCGTACCTCCGGATCGTGCCACTGGCGGTCGAGGCGCGCCAATGCGGCGCGAAGTCCTGCCAGGCGCAGTCGGGCGCCATCCGCCGCGATGTCACGCCAGGGGGACAGTCGCAGGTTGCGCAGTCGGTCGGAGAGGGAGAACGGGTCGGCCCGGATGGCACTCCATCGGGCGATATCGTCCACCTGCTGCAGGTCGTCGAGGGCACCGGCGGGGATGAGCGCAGCGTCGGCGGACACGAGATGACCCACCACACCGCTGGGGTAGGCGAGCGTGCGCACGCCCCCGCTGTGGCCGATGTCCACGGCCTCGATGCGCCGATCCAGCAGGGTCGCCAATGTCGCGACCGCCTGGCGCAACGTCTGGCGGCCATCGGGCAGGTCCCGGTTGGCAGCTGGATGTGCCACGGCGGCCCCCCAGCGGTCGTCCGCCGCCGGGAGGTCCAGCACACCCAGGGCGGTCCGGAGGCTCGAATCGATCGGCTCGCCCACGTGGTCGGGCGGTGGCAGGTGCCAAAGCATCCCCGGCGGCAGGCTGGTCCAGTCGGTCGTGGAGCCACACAGCAGGACCGGCAGGTCCGGGCGTTGGCCCATGACGGCGGCCAGCAGTGGCGCGAGTCGCGGTCGCAGCTTGCGGTCCGCCTCGGAATCGGGCGATGCGATGGCGAGCGTCGACAGTGCCGGATCGAGACACGCATCCATGGTCGCCAGCGGGTCGAGCCGCTCCCCGGAGATGCGACCGGCCACGTCCCAACCACCGCCAGCGAAGGCGTGATGCAGGTCCATGACCGCGTCATCGGACGCCGCGACACACAGGACCCGGCGTGCCGGACGAGTGGCGGACTCGAGGCGGGCCCAATCCTGCCAGCCCTCGGGACCCGACAGCAGACCCGGCTCCACGGCCTCGACGCGCAGCACCAGGTCTTCCAGCAGCGCGTCCAGGCCCGCGCCCCGGGGCGCGACGCCACACGCCAGCAGCCGGAATCTTCCGTCGAGTGGCGCGATCAGGGACACCGCGGTCGACGCGGTACCGTGATCGATGGTGAAGAAGGCGAGCGAGACCGGGCTCACAGGGCCATGGTAGTCGGCATCAGCTGGAGAGCCTGCCGACGCCCGACCTCAGGCGTCGAGGACCTGGTCCTCGTCGACCTCCTCGAGGCGCTCGATGAGTCGTTCGATGCCATCGTCGTCCGCGAGCACACGCTGTGCCTCCGCGAGGTCTCCGCCGAAGATGCTCCGGAGCACAGGGTCGAAGAACAGCATCGCCTGGCCGCCCAGCGGTGCGTAGGTGCGGCTGGACTCGAGGAACATCACGGCCGGACCCGTCAGGCCTCGCAGCTGGATCTCGCGGGCAACGAACTCGACCAGCTCATCGCTGGTCTCCTGGGCCTGTAGCCTTCCGAGGATCATGCGCCGGTGCGCCTGGTCGACGAACCGGCGGATCCCCGCCGCGACATCCCAACATCCATCGTGTCACCCTCGCAGCAGGCCATGCCGGGCCGCGGAAGCCCGTCATCCACCAATCTCCATCGATGCAGCCTGGACCCGACCGCTGCCGGTGGCAGCCGATGTATCCCGGATATCGTCACGACCACGATGCATCCCGGACCAGGGTCTCGCCGGCCAGCGTCCGCACGCCCAGAAGACCGACCGAGGCATCGTACACCCGGGTCAGACGCCGCGCCATGCCCGTCAGGACCTCCCACGGGATCGTGTTGCGCCACTGCGCCAGATCAAGGCACGTGATGACGTCGGTCGCCTGGGAGCCCAGCAACACGAACTCGTCATCTCCCGAGACACCCGCCACGTCCGTGACGTCGACCATCAGGGCGTCCATGGACACGACCCCCACGATGGCTGGGCGCTGGCCCCGCACCAGCACTGGGGCACCGGTCATGGAACGCGGATAGCCGTCTCCGTAGCCGATGGGCAGCGTCGCGATCCGCGACGTCCGGCGTGCCACCCACGTGCCGCCATAGCCGACGGCGGTGCCTTCGGCGATCTCGGCGATACGTATGGCGCGCGCCTTGATGCGCATCGCTGGCCGGATGCCCGGCGGGGGCTCGATATCCACGGCGGGCGTGACGCCGTACGCAAGCAGGCCTGGCCGGACCATGGCCGCGGCCACGCCCCGACCGGTCAACAGGCCACCGGTCGCGGCGAGATGGTGGTCGGTGGTGTCGCCCCTGCTGCGGGCAGCGTCCACCGCCTGGGCCAGCCGGCCTTCCTGATGCGTCGAGGCGACGGCGTCGTCGGGGGTCGCCAGGTGGGACCAGACCGCGACGATGCTCAGCCCGGGCGCCGCCAGCTGGTCCAGTGCCGCACCCGCCTGGCCGGGCGTGATGCCCATGCGCGTCAGGCCGGTGTCGATCTCGAGGTGCAGCCGGAGGGTGTGGCCACGCCCGGCCGCACCCGACGCCACCCAGCGAATCGCCAGTGCTGTCGCGTCCTCCATGGTCGAGACGGCCAGCTGGAAGCCATGTCCAGCAGCCTCCTCCATCATGCCCACCGGCACCGGGTACAGGATGAGCACGGCGCCAGCGATGCCCGCCGCACGCAGTGCCAGGGCTTCGTCCAGCGAGGCGACACATACACCCGCGGCACCGGCGGCCAGGAACGCACGCGCCGCGACCTCCAGGCCGTGGCCATAGCCATCGGCCTTGACCACGGGCCACACGGCCGTGTCCGGCCCGACGCGCGCGGCGATGGCGCGCACATTGCCGCCGAGTGCCGCCACATCGATCTCCAGCCAGACGGGCCGGCGCAACGACGGCAAGCCCGCGTCCTGCAGACGCGCCTGGATGCTCAACGAGGCGTGAAGCCGATGCGCCGCTCGCCGCTCGAACGCTGGCGGGCCAGCTCACGGCGGACGCGCGGGATCTCCGGCAACAGGTCGGACGCCATGAGCCCCGCATCGCCCAGTCGCTCCCTGATGTGCTCCCCCGCGACGGCGTGCAGGTAGACACCCAGACACGCCGCCTCCCAGGTCGGCACGCCCTGGCCGAGCAGTGACCCGATGACCCCCGACAGCACATCGCCAGTGCCGCCGGTGCCCATCGCGGGGTTGGCGGACGAGCTGGTGGCGACCCGGCCGTCGGGTGCCGCGACCACGGTCCGGGCACCCTTGAGGACCACGACGACACCCCAGCGAGCGGCCGCGGACCGGGCACGCTCCACCCTCTCGGCCGCGTCCGGTCCCACGGGCGAGCCATCAAGTCGACCGAACTCGCCGGGATGCGGCGTCAGCACGCACAGCCGGACCCGGCGCTCCCACCACTCCTCGGTGTCCGCGAGGGCGCCCAATGCCGTGGCGTCGACGACCGCCGGTGCCGGCACCGTCTCGGCGCCCGGCTGGCCCGGCCGTTCCGATACCCCGTGCCCCGCCACGAGCCGGAGAACGAGCTCCGTGGTCATAGGCCCCGATCGCAGGCCGGGACCGACCACCATCGCGGTGTGTTGGCGCGTGGCGATGGCCGCCACGGCCGCCGCTGGTTCGACGAGCCACGGCTCCGTCTCCGGCAGGCCCAGCGTCATCAGCTCCGGCACGCGACCCACGATGAGTGGCTGCAGGGATGCCGGCACCGCCAGGGTCACGAGTCCCGCACCGGTCCGGAGCGCGGCAGACCCGGCAAGGAGTGCCGCTCCGGTCCAGTCCAGGGAACCGGCCACTACCAGGACCGATCCGAAGGTGCCCTTGTGGCCGTCCGCGGGTCGCTCGGGCACGAACGGCGCGACGAGGGACTGGTCGAGCCGGATCGCGGTCGGCGACCGGTGGCCTGCGCGGCTCACGTCTTGTTGGTCGTATCGGATGGCTGGTCGGCATCCGATGCTGCGTCAGGCGTGACCGGGACCGTGGCCAGCTCCAGCTCCCGGACGCGACGCATTCGCGCCATCAGATGGCGCTCCCGGTCGTCCAGGCGCGCCTCGACGTCCACCGGGAACACGAATGTGCCGCCCTGGGTCCGGATGCCGAACGCGATGGCCACGGCGTACTCCCGTTCGTGGCTGATGGACACGGCCACCCGGCTCATGCCCAGCTGGTCGGCACGTCGCAGGGCCCGGTCGTGGAGCCGGACGGTCGGCTGTCCGGTAGGCAGCCGGACGATCTCGATCTCCCGCCAGCCGACACCCCGGACACCGAGTCCAAGGACCTTGCTGACGGCCTCCTTGGCCGCCCAGCGGCCGGCCATCGTCTCGGGACGGTTGCGCACGTATGCCCGCTCGGCGTCGGTCAGGATCCGCTTGGTGAACCGCTCACCGAAGCGAGTGAGGGCGTCGCGGATGCGTTCGACCTTGATGATGTCGATGCCCAGCTCGGTCGTGCCCTCCGGGGCCTCCATCAGCCGCGGGTCATCCGGGCAGGCTCATTCCACGGTCACCGACTTGGCGAGGTTCCGGGGCTGGTCCACGTCCGTGCCCCGCAGCACCCCCACGTGGTAGGCGAACATCTGGAGCGGGATGATGGCCAGCACGGGGCTGAGGACCTCGATCGTGTCGGGCACCCACAGCAGGTCGTCGGCGTACTCCCGGACCGCCTCGTCGCCCTCGGTCGCGACCATCAGCACCCGGGCGTCCCGGGCACGACCCTCCATGACGTTGCTGATGAGCTTCGACTGGAGCACCGAGCGGGTAGCGATGGCGACCAGCGGCACCTCCGCATCGAGCAGCGCGATGGGTCCGTGCTTCAGCTCGCCCGCGGCGTAGCCCTCGGCGTGGACGTAGCTCACCTCCTTGAGCTTGAGGGCGCCCTCGAGGGCCACGGGGTAGGTGGTGCCCCGGCCCACGAACATGAAGCCATGGGCATTCACGTAGCGGCGCGCGAGGTCCGCGGCCGGCTGCGCCATCTCGAGTGCCCGCTCGGCCTGGTCGGGCAGTGCCCGGAGTGCCGCCACCAGCTCCGCCTCGAGGCCTGGCCCGAGGCTGCCGCGGACCTTGGCGATGGCCGCGGCGAGCAGGACCAGGGTCGTCACCTGGGTCGCGAACGTCTTGGTCGCGACGACGCAGATCTCGGGTCCCGCCTGCAGGAACAGGACCGCGTCCGCCTCGCGAGTGATGGCCGAGCCGACCGTGTTGGTGATGGCGATGACGGAGCAGCCGCGCTCGCGTGCCAGCTTCACGGGCGCCAGGGTGTCAGCGGTCTCGCCCGACTGGGTGACCGCGATGACCAGCGTCCGCCCGTCGAGCGGCGGCGGACTGTAGCGGAACTCCGAGCCGATGTTCCAGCGTGCCGGCAGCCCTGTCCAGGACTCCAGCACCGTGGCCCCGATGGCCGAGGCGTACGCCGCGCTGCCGCAGGCGATGAGCTCGATGCGGGTCGCGCCGCGGATGGCATCGAGGACCGGCGCCAGCTCATCGAGCCGGACCTCGTCACCCGCGATGCGCCCGGCGATGGCCGACCGGATGGCCACCGGCTGCTCGTGCATCTCCTTGAGCATGAAGTGGTCGTAGCCGCCCTTCTCAGCGGCCTCGATGGACCAGTCGATGACATGGATCTGGCGGTGCCGCTCGATGCCGTCGAGACCCGTGATGCGGACGTGGTCGGCACCCAGGTCGGCGACGTCGCCCTCCTCGAGGAACATCACCCGCCGGGTGTGCGCCAGGACCGCGGTGACATCGGAGGCCAGCAGGTTCTCGCCCTCGCCCAGGCCCACGATGAGGGGCACGTTGCGGCGTGCACCCACCAGGCGCGCGGGCTCAGCCCGGTGGAGCACCGCCACGGCATACGCACCATCCGCCTGGCGCAGCGCTGCACGCACCGCGTCCGCGATGTCGCCCGTGTACGCCTCTTCCACGAGATGTGCCAGGACCTCGGTGTCCGTCTCGGAGTCGAAGCGGTGACCGCGCGTCATGAGCTCGTCGCGCAGCTCCCGGTAGTTCTCGATGATGCCGTTGTGGATGACCGTGACATCGCCGGTGCAGTCCATGTGCGGGTGGGCGTTGAGATCGTTGGGCCGGCCGTGGGTCGCCCAGCGGGTGTGGGCCAGGCCGACCGCCGCCGCGGGGGTCGCATCGAGGAGTGCCGTCCGGAGGTTGGACAGCTTGCCCGCCCGCTTCTCCACGAACAGGTCACCGGATGCCGTCACGAGCGCGATGCCCGCCGAGTCGTAGCCCCGGTATTCGAGGCGCGCGAGGCCGTCCATCAGGATGGGCGCCGCGTCACGGGGTCCGATGTATCCGACGATGCCGCACATGCGCTTGGCCTCCTGTCAGCTGGGCTGGTTCAAGCGTTCCGCGGCGAGTGCCGAGAGCGAATCCGCCAACGCGAGCACACGCGCCGGGTCCTCTCCTTCGACCATGATACGCAACACCGGCTCGGTGCCCGACGGACGCACCAGGACCCGGCCGCGGCCCTCCAGCTCCGCCTCCGCGGCACGCACCGCGGCCACCAGCTGACGATCCGCCTCCCACTGGTCCTTGTGCCGGACCGTGATAGCGCGCTGCTGCTGGGGGAACAGGGGCACGTCCGCGGCCAGCTCCGACAGCCGCCGCCCCGACCTGGCCATGATGCCCAGCACCTCCAGTGCGGTCACGATGCCGTCCCCGCTGCTGGTGTGCTCCCGGATGATGACGTGACCGCTCTTCTCGCCGCCGACGCCGGCACCCGACACGAGCATCGCGTCCAGGATGTACTTGTCACCGACGTTCGTCTGCAGGACCTGGCCCCCTGCCCGCTCCACGACGGCAGCGAGGCCGCCGTTGGACAGCACGCTGACGACGAGGGTCGACATGGCCAGCGCACCCCGGGTCAGCCGGTCCAGGGCCACGATGCCCAGCAGCTGGTCGCCGTCCACGACCGATCCGCGCTCATCGACGGCGACGCATCGATCGGCATCCCCGTCAAGGGCGAAGCCCGCATCCGAACCCTCCTGGGCCGTCAGCCGTGCCAGGGCCGCGGGCGCGGTCGCGCCGCAGCCCAGGTTGATGTTGGTGCCGTCGGGGGTATCGAAGTGGACGCTCACGCTGACGCCCGTCTCGGCCAGGATCTCCGGCGCCAGCCCACCGCCCGAGCCATTGGCGCAGTCGAGGGTCACGCGCAGGTCGGCCGGTGACTGGCGAGCCAGACCCAGCCGATGCTGCCGGTAGTGGTCGATGCCCGCACGGCCGTCCAGTTCGCGCCCGATGCCGGAGTTGGTCGGGCTGGGCAGGTCATCAGCGCGCCAGAGCAGCGCCTCCAGCTCCTCCTCCGACTGGTCGTCCAGCTTCAGGCCTCGCCCGTCGAGCACCTTGAGCCCGTTGTCGTCGGCGGGGTTGTGCGACGCCGAGACCATGATGCCGGCGCCGTAGCCCAGGTCACCGGTGACGAACGAGAGCGCCGGCGTCGGGCAGACGCCGAGTCGATGGACATCGACGCCCATCGAGGTCGCGCCGCACACGAGGCCAGCGACCAGCATGTCACCTGAGCGGCGGGTGTCCTGGCCGACGAGCAGACGGCCACTGGCGCCCAGCATGCGGGATGCGGTCGCGCGACCCAGGGCGAAGGCGAGCGTCGGCTTGAGGTCGACATTCGCGACACCCCGGATGCCATCGGTACCGAACAGACGGGTCATGAGCAGACGCCTCCGGGCGCAACGGCGACAGGCACCGTGATGGAACGATGGGACTCGCGGGCGCGACGCGACGGACCTGGGCCGGCGACGAGGTTCAGGGCGACACCGACGCGACGACGGACGGTGCCGGCGACACGAGCACACCGGTTGGCGAGGGAGTTGATGGCGAGGCGACCGGACCGGGCACCGACACGGTCACCCGGAGGGTCGGCGGCGCGACCGACACCAGGTCCAGGCCCTCCGCCGCATCCACCACCATGTCCACCTCGTGCGTTCCGGGAGCCAGTCGGCCCACCGCGACATGCGCATCGATGGTAGACGGGTCGAGCGCCTCAAGGGTCGGCTGGGCGCCGGCGTAGGTGACGAGCACCGTCGGCGTCGAGAGCTCGTACTGGCGCCCGACGCGGGCGCCCTGGGCCTGGACGCCCACCTGCCACGTCCGCGAGCCCGCATCGGGGGCGATGGTGACGACGAGCTCGATACCTGTTGCGTCCACCAGGCTCACGTCACTCGGCAGGGACGCATCCACCGATCGCTCCAGTGAGTCGGTCAGGCCCGTGATGTCCAGGGGCACGGTCGAGATGGAGGAGAGCCGCTCTACGGCAGCGGCCTCGCCGCTGACCGTCAGGGTCTGGGGATCGGCCGTGACGCTGGTGACCCGATAGCCGGGACCCGGCGCGCCCATCAGCACCGGCACCACGGGCAGCGTGGCGTACGCCAGCTCTCGCGCTACCTCGATGCTCACATGGACACGCTGCGGGAAGATCTCGACCCCAGGGACCGGGGCCCCGGTCTCATCGGTCGCCTCCAGGTCCACCTCCTGGTCCACGTTGAGGCCGCTGGCATCGATGGCGACGCGCGCGATGACCGACTGGACCGCGGCAACACGCGAGCTGGCGCCCCGGACCGCCACGGTCGCCGGGATGACCTGTGGCGCACCGAGGGCCATACCACTCGGTACCGTGCCCCGGTCCGTCGTGACGGTCATCGGCCGGGACACGACCTGATCGACCCGCACGTTCACCGAGCGGGGGGTGAAGTCGATGACCTGGACGCGCGGGTCGATCGCCGTGAGACGCACCGTGACCGGCACCGGGGGACCGCCCGCGCTCGGCATCACGTTGCCCAGGTCGATGGACGCGAGGAACGAGCCGTTGGTCAGTTGCGTGGCAGCCTCGATCGGCGCTCGATAGCGGATAGCCGTGACCGAGCCGGGCAGGTCGAGGACCGCGGCGCCGGTCGGCGGGTCAAGGATCTCGATGGGGACCTCGCCAGGCCAGGTGCGCTCGTTGCCGGACAAGGTCACGCCGACGTACAGCACCGTGGCCAACCCGATGGCGGCCAGCTTGAGGGGCCAGTTCCGGAGCACGAGGTCGAGGGCGCGATTCACTCTGGTCCACCGACCGCCCGCACCGGGCTCCCGGGCTGGGCCGGGTCCGCGGTCTGGGTCGATGGCGCGCTGGTCGACACAACGGCTGGTGGGGGTGCGGCTGCGTGCATGCCGGCGGGCCCATCCACCACGGCCGGCGCATCGCCACCGCGGCTGCGACGCCTGCGCAACACCCGCGGACGCTTGCCGCGCGCGAATGGCGCGCCGAGCGCCGAGATCCCCGCCGCCGCCCGCCCGGCATTCACGGAAGGACGCAGGAGCGCCAACAACGCGGCGCGCAGCCGCTCCTCGTCCATCTGGCGCGACAGGCGGCCGCGCTGGACGAGGCCGATGGAGCCGGTCTCCTCGCTGACCACGATGACGATGGCATCGGTCTGCTCCGTGACACCCATCGCTGCCCGGTGCCGGGTGCCGTAGCGCTCGCGATGCATGGATGCCTCGGACAGCGGCAGCACCGCCCCGGCGGCCAGGACCCGGCCCGCCCGGATGATCACGGCGCCGTCATGGAGTGCCGTGCGCGGCGCGAAGATGGACGCCAGGAGCTCCTCGCTCAAGTCAGCATGGAGCATCACGCCCGTCTCGGCCGTGTCCTCGAGACCCGTCTCGCGTTCGATGACGATGAGCGCGCCGGTCCGTGTGGCCGAGAGCGACAAGGCAGTGCGAGCCAGCGTCCGGGCCACCGCCTCGGCGACCCCGGCGGCGCCCGACGGCGAGAATGCCCAACCCATGGAGCCGACCCTGCCGATGCGCTCGAGGGCGCGCCGAAGCTCCGGCTGGAAGATGACCACGAGCGCCAGCAGGCCGACCACGGCTCCCGTCTGGAGGATGCCCGACAGCAGTCGCAGGTCCAGCAGCTGAGCGATCGCATAGATGCCGTAGAGCACGATGGCGCCGATGACCAGCCGAACGGCGCGGGTCCCCTGGATGAGGCTGAACAAGCCGTAGAACAGGAGGGCGGTGAGCGCGATGTCGAGCAGCGCGGTGGGCTCGACGGACAGGCCGTCCATCAGGTCGCTCAGCTGGCCCATGTCGTCGGGGCCCCCTCAGCCGACCCGGTCATCTGGCGATCCGGGGACGGACCGGAGGGCCATCAAGCCACTCCACCGGCAGCGATGGTAGCCAACCGCGGCTCCGAACCCTGGTGCAGGCGCGCCAACTGGAGCACACCCTCACGGGTCATCGGATCCTCTTCCAGGGTCAACAGGCGGGACAGCAGCAACAATCGCTCGACACCCCGGTCGGCCCAGCCACGCTGGAAGTAGATGCGGGCCATCTGGAGGTGGGCCGCAGGCGCCCCGAGTGAGACGCCCAGCGCTCGCTGGCACGCGTCGAGCGCCGCATCCAGGTGGCCCTGCTGCTGGTAGCCCGCCGCCGCGGCCACGAAACCGTCGATGGCAGCACGCTCCTGGCCATCCCGCCGCGAGGTCTCGGCCACAGCGAGGAGCCGCTCCGGACCGCCCGCCCAGGCGGCAGCGCGCGCATTCGCCTGCTGCTCCACTCGCTGCCGAGCCTGATCGGCCTCGAGGCGCGCGACCTGCTGCACGAGATCCGCCGACTCGGCGCGGCGCCCTGACGCCAGCAACGCCGATGCCTTGCCGGACAGTGCATGAGGGTCATCCGGGGCGCGTTGCAGGGCTTCGTCGTAGGCCGCGATGGCGTCCTGGGCGCGGCCCATCTGGAGCAGCACAGAGCCCATGCTCACGAATGGCAAGGGCCGATGTCCGGCCAGTCCGGCAGCTTCCTGGTAGCGGGCCAGAGCTTCCTTGTGCTGGCCCTTGAACACCGCCACATGGCCCTGCTTGAGAGCCTCCTTGTAGCGTTCGAATACCGGGTCCGGCATATCCCTACTCTAGCCCGCGCACGCGCGAGCGTCCCATCGCCACAAGTACCCAACGGTCGAGCCCGGTCGCACGGTGGACGAGCGAATGAGAAGCCCCGTCCTGCACGACCTTCGAGCGAAGGGCACGGACGGGGCTCGCAGCGCAGTCGTGAGCGGAGCCCGGTGGTCCACCGGGCCTGCCACGGCGACTACCGCTTGGTGTACTGCGGCGCCTTGCGCGCGCGCTTCAGGCCGTACTTCTTGCGTTCCTTCATGCGTGGGTCCCGGGTCAGGAACCCGGCCTGACGCAGCGGCGCGCGAGCGGCCTCGGGGTCCGACTCGAGCAGCGCCCGGGCGATGCCATGCCGGATGGCACCAGCCTGGCCTTGGGAGCCGCCGCCCTCCACCTTGATCATCGCGTTGAAGCGACCCTCGGTGTTGGTCACCCGGAACGGCATCAGCATGTCGCTCAGGCTGACGGCGTTGCCAAAGTGCTCCTCGAGGCTGCGGCCGTTGACCACGACCTGGCCCTCGCCGGCGATGAGGCGGACGCGCGCGACGCTGGTCTTGCGCCGGCCTGTCCCCTGGTAATACGCGGGAGTGGTGCTCATGCCGTGGGAACTCCTGTCGTCGAGAGCGGCGCCGGCTGCTGCGCTTCATGCGGGTGCGCAGGACCCGCGTAGACCTTCAGCTTGCGCAGCTGCTGGACGCCCAGCTTGTTGTGCGGCAGCATGCCCTTGACCGCGCGACGGAGTACTTCCTCCGGGCGGCGCGCCAGCAGGTCGCCCAGCGATTCCTGGCGGAAACCGCCGGGATAGCCGCTGTGGCGCGCGTACGACTTCGTCTTGAGCTTGTCGCCGGTGACGGTCACCTTCTCGGCGTTGATCACGATGACGTGGTCGCCGGTGTCCATGTGAGTGGCATATGTGGGCTTGTGCTTGCCCGCCAGCAGCGTCGCGATGCGCGTGGCAAGGCGACCCAGGGTCTCGCCGTCCGCGTCGACGACGAACCACTGGCGCTCGATCTCGCTCGCCCGCGGTGTGTACGTCCTGGTCGTCATCCTCGTGCCTTTCCGATACTGACTGGTGAGCCCCCGCCGAGGACGACCCGCCTGAGACTCAGCCCATGTGGCGGGGCGACCTGTCCGGCGAAGGCCCGGTCCGGCGACCGCAACGCGGCCTCCAGATCTGTCATGGTCGCCTCCCCGTGCCCGATGCGCAGGAGGGCGGCCACGATACTTCGCACCATCTGGCGCAGGAACGCATCGCCTGCCACGTCGACCGTGACCACACGACCCTTCCTGCGGACCCGCACCCAGTACAGGGTACGCATCGGTTGTCTGTGCTTGCCGCCGAATGCGGAGAAGTCATGCCGGCCGACCAGCGCCACTGCGGCACTGTCCATCGCTGGCACATCGAGCGCCTCCCTGACTCCCAGGGCATATCGCTCGCGAAGTGGGCTTCTAGGTCCGTTCCAGATGGTATACCGGTACTCGCGCCGCACCGCAGCGCGGCGTGGCTGGAACCCGACATCCACCCGGCGCAGTGGCCCGATCGAGACATCCGACGGCAATACCGCCCTGATGGCCCGACCCAGCACATCCGCCGCGATCCGGCGCCCGCTCCAGCTGAATGCGATCAGCTGTCCGCTGGCGTGGACCCCGGCATCTGTCCTGCCCGCCCCGTCGATCCGGATACGTGCTCCGCCGCTGATGCTGCGAAGCGCTGTCTCCAACTCTCCCTGGACGGTCCGCTTCCCAGGTTGCACCTGGAAACCGGAGAACCCGGTCCCGTCATATTCCACCCGCGCGGCGAACCGCACGAGGCCACCCTCTCGGGTGGATGGCTCAGACGAGCTCGAGCTGGACGATGGGGGCACGATCACCGGCCCGAAGGCCGATCTTCGTGAGTCGGGTATATCCCGAACTCCGGTCCCCATAGCGCGCTGCGATGTCGTTGATCAGCTTGTCGATGACGAGCGGCTCGTTGGGCAGCTCGGCGATGATGCGTCGCCGCGAGGCGATGGTGCCTTCCTTGGCGAGCGTGATCATCTGCTCCACCATGCCACGCACCTCCTTGGCGCGGGCCTCCGTGGTCTTGATCTGCTCGTAGCGCAGCACCGAGACGATGAGGTTCCGGTACAGCGACATGCGGGGGCCGGTCTTCTTGCCGAGCTTGCGGCCGTCGATGCGATGCGAAGACACGGCTCAGCTCTCCCCTTCGTCGTCGCCGTCATCGTCTTCGTCGAAGTCGACCTCGGCGGACTCGGCGTAGTCGGTGGCGGTGTCCTCGGCGGGGAAGAAGCCACGCATGCGCAGCCGCTCCTTCATCTCGTCGAGCGACTTCTTGCCGAAGTTGCGCATCCGGAGGAGATCATCGTCCTGCAGCTGCAGGACCTGGCCCACCTTGACGATGTTGTTGCGCTTCAGCGAGTTGTACGCACGCATCGGGAGATCAAGCTCCTCGATGGGCATGTCCAGCATGTTCTGGGGAATCGAGCCGGCGGCCGTGGTGGCCCCTGCGGTCTTGGCCAGCTGCTTGCCGGCCGAGGTGAACAGGCTGAATTGCGCGACGAGGATCTCGGCGGCGCGCGACAGCGCTTCCTCCGGCGACACGGTGCCGTCGGTCTCGACTTCGATAGTCAGCTTGTCGTAGTTCGTCATCTGGCCGACGCGAGTGTTCTCGACGTGGTAGTTGACCTTGCGCACGGGGGTGAAGATGGCATCCACGGGGATGACGCCGATGGGCATCTGCTCGGCACGCTCGGCCGCGAGATAGCCCACGCCGCGCTCGACCGTGAGGTCCAGCTCGATGGTCACGCCATCCGAGTCGAGGGTCATCAGCTCCTGGTCAGGGTTGACGATCTCCACGTCCGCGGACTCGACGATGTCTGCCGCGGTCACGGTTCCGGCACCGTTCTTGACCAGCTTCAGCTGGACCGGATGGGGCGAGTAGCTCTTGAGTCGCAGCTTCTTGACGTTGAGGACGATCTGGGTCAGATCCTCCTTGACGCCCGCGATGGTCGCGAACTCGTGGTACACGTCGCGCACCTGGATGGAGGTCACCGCAGCGCCCTCCAGCGAGGACAGCAGCACCCGTCGAAGCGCGTTGCCGATGGTCACGCCGTAGCCGGCTGCGAGCGGGCTGGCTTCGTACTTGCCGTATGTCTCGAGCTCCTCGACGGGCTCGAGCTGGGCGTTCTCCAGTTCGATCATGAGAGGGGGATCACCTCGAGTAGTACTCGACCACGAGCTGCTCGTTCAGTTCGAGCGGCATCTGGTCGCGTCGGGGCAGCGCTGACACGTTCCCCGAGAGCTTGTCGGCATCGACGTTCAGCCAATCAGGTCGCTGGGCGGCCCGGAGGCTGTCCTTGACCTGCTTGAAGTACTCCGTGGAGCGGCTGGTCTCCCGGACCTCGATCCGGTCGCCATCGCGTACCTGATGAGACGGGATGGTGGTCGCTCGGCCGTTGATGGCGAAGTGGCCGTGGCTCACCAGCTGCCGCGCCTGGGCACGGCTCGTGGCAAAACCCATTCGGAACACGACGTTGTCCAGGCGCTGCTCGAGCAGACGCAGCAGGTTCTCGCCGGTCATGCCCGGCTTCACCTCGGCCGCCTCGAAGTAGCGTCGGAACTGTCGCTCGAGGACGCTGTAGACGCGTCGGATCTTCTGCTTCTCGCGCAGCTGGACGCCGTACTCCGACACCTTGCGTCGGCGCACGATGTGCTGCCCTGGCGGGGTGGGGCGACGTTCGAAGCCACACTTCTTGGTATAGCAGCGACTGCCCTTGAGGAAGAGCTTCATGCCCTCCCGGCGGCAGAGCCGGCAAACAGGTCCGTTGTAGCGAGCCATGGTTCGTTCCTAGACCCGGCGCCGCTTCGGCGGGCGACAACCGTTGTGTGGGATGGGTGTGACGTCGGTGATGGCGGTGACCTCCAGGCCAGCTGCCTGGAGCGACCTGATGGCCTGCTCACGACCGGCGCCGGGGCCCTTGACGAAGACCTCGACCTGGCGCATGCCGTGCTCCATGGCCCGCTTCGCCGCTCCGTCCGCGCTCTGCGCGGCGGCATATGGCGTGCTCTTGCGGGAGCCCTTGAACCCGGCAACGCCTGCGCTGCCCCAGGAGATCGTGGCGCCACCAAGGTCGGTGATGGTCACGATGGTGTTGTTGAACGTGGCCTGGATGTGGGCGTGTCCCGACGGCACGTTCTTGCGTTCCCTTCGCCGCGTCTTGGTCGCGCGCTTGCGTTCCGCCATGCTGGGATGGTGCTCCTGTAGGTCCTGTCCGGTGTCCGGGCGTTAGCGCGTCACCGTGAGGTCTGGCTCGGCTGCTGCCTGTGCTACTTCTTGCGCCGGACGCCGACGGTCTTCTTGGGACCGCGTCGCTGACGAGCGTTCGTTTTGGTGCGCTGCCCGCGAACGGGCAGGTTCCGCCGATGGCGGAGGCCTCGGTAGGAGCCGATCTCCTGGAGGCGCTTGATGTTCATGGCGACTTCGCGACGCAGGTCACCTTCCACCTTGTAGCGGCGGTCGATGATGTCGCGCAGTCGGTTCACCTGCTCCTCGGTCAGGTCCCGGACACGCGTGTCGGGATTGACGTTGGCCTGCGCCAGGATCTTCTGGCTGGTCGGCAGCCCGATGCCGAAGACATAGGTGAGGGCGATCTCCACGCGCTTCTCGCGCGGGATGTCGATGCCCGCGATACGTGCCACGGCTACCCCTGACCCTGCTGGTGCCTGGGATCACTGGGACGCGTGCCGATCATGGCCACGATGTCGCTCACCCTTGGCGCTGCTTGTGCTTTGGATTGCTGCAAATGACCATCACCGTGCCGTGACGGCGGATGACCTTGCAGTTGTCACAACGCGTCTTGACCGACGCTGAGACCTTCAACGTGGACTCCGTTACTTGATGCGGGAGGTGATCCGCCCGCGTGAGTGGTCGAACGGCGACAACTCGACGCGGACCCGGTCCCCCGGGAGGATCCGGATGAAGTTCATCCGGAGCTTGCCGCTGATATGGGCGAGGACCTGGCGCTTGTTCTCCAGCTCGATCGCGAACATGGCGTTGGGTAGCGGCGCGATGACCGTACCCTCCACCTCGATCGCTTCTCGCATGGCCACAGGCGGACCGCGGCTCCGCTATCGATGGTTGGGTCTGGACGACGCTGCTTCGTGTGGCTCTGCCACGCGACGGGCGTCGATGGGCACCGGGACACGCCCGGCGCACGAAGGAGGAGTGTACCAGAAAGTCATCGGCGAGGGCAAGGGGTGAGCTTGTGCCTGGAGGTCGGTAGGATCCGCGCCAGCGCAGCGGCTCATATGGCGCTGCCGGCGGCGGTGACTGGCAGCCCGGCGGCCTGCGCGGGGTCATTGACTGTCAGGATCCGGGGGCCCGAGTCGGTGATCGCGATGGAGTGCTCCCAGTGGCATGCCATGGAGCCATCGAATGTCTCCACGGTCCAGCCGTCCTCCTTGACCCGGACCTCATAGCTGCCAAGGGTGAACATGGGCTCGATGGCCAGGCACAGCCCGGGCTCGATGCGCCGACCGCGATTGCCGGTGCGATAGTTGGCGACCTGGGGCTCCTCGTGCATCTCGGTGCCGATACCGTGGCCCACAAAGGAGCGGACGACGCCATACCCGTGGGCCAGCGCGACGTCCTCGATGGCCGCTCCGATATCGCTCAGGAAGCCACCGGGCCGGGCTGCCGCGATGCCCGCGTACATCGCATCGCGGGTTGCCTCCACCAGTTGGCGTGAAGCCGCCGGGACGTCGCCCACGATAAAGGTCCGTGCCGCATCACCGTGCCAGCCATCGACGATGGCACCAGCGTCCACGGACACCATCTGGCCATCCGCGATGCGGCGCTTACCCGGGATGCCGTGGACGACCTCGCTGTCGATGCTGATGCACAGGGAGTGCTTGTAGGGACCCACCGGACCCGGCTGCCCGACGAAGGACGGCGTGCCGCCCGCGGCACGGATGATATCCGTGGCGATGGTGTCGAGCTCAAGGGTGGTGACCCCTGGTCGGATGGCGCTGCCGACGGCGTCCAGCACGTCCGCGACGAGCGAGCCCGCCACCGCCATGCGTCGGATCTGGCTGGCGCTCTTGAGCGTGACCCGGCGATCTCCCAAAGCCATCGTCAGGCCCGCTTCGCCGCCCTGTCGGCGACACGCAGCAGGTCGGCGGTGACCTCGTCCATGGGTCGGTCGCCCCGCACCGCGTGGAGCACGCCGGTCTCCGTATAGTGATCCACGACCTCGTACATCGGCGGCAGCTGACGGGCCAGACGGGCGCTGATGGTCTCTGGCCGATCGTCCGGCCGCTGCTCCAGGGGGCTGCCGTCCAGGTCACACACGCCCGCGGCACGCGGCGGACGGGTGGCCAGGTTGTAGACGTGCTGCTGGGTGCCGCTACACACGCGGCGGCCGGCAAGTCGCTGGACCAGCTCCGGCGTATCCACCTCGATGTACAGGGCAGCCGCGACGTGCGCATCCTGGCGCGCCAGGAGTACGTCGAGTGCCTCCGCCTGGGGACGTGTCCGTGGGAAACCGTCCAGGACGGCCCCCGCGATCGCGTCCGGCTGGGAAAACCGTTCCTCGACCACGCGCATGGTCAAGAGGTCTGGCACGAGGATGCCCTTCTCGACGTACTTGCGGACTTCGACTCCCAGAGCCGAACCATCGCGCAGCGAGGCACGGAACAGGTCGCCGGTGGAGACATGCGGCAGGCCAAGCTCCTTGGCCAGCCGGAGTGCCTGTGTGCCCTTGCCCGCACCAGGCGCACCAAGGGTCACGAACACCAGGGGCCGCTCGGCGACCGTCTCGCTCGGGCGTTCCAGTCGGGTCGCCTGGGTCACTTGATGAACCCCTCGTAGTTCCTCATCATCAATTGCGCTTCGAGCTGCTTCATCGTCTCCACGACGACCGATACCACGATGAGCAGCGCGGTGCCGCCGAGGCTGAACGAGCCCACGACGCTGCCGCTGAAGAAGGCGGACAGCAAGATCGGGCTCACCGCCACGATGCCCAGGAACAGGGCGCCGGCAAGGCTGATCCGGTAGACCACACGCGCGAGGTAGTCACGGGTCGGGGCGCCCGGGCGGATACCCGGGATGAAACCGCCGTTCTTGCGCAGTTGGTCAGCCGTCTCGTCTGGTTTGAACGTGAACGCCGTGTAGAAGTACGTGAAGCCGACCGTGAGCAGGAAATACAGCAGGATGTAGAGCGGCGCACGCTGGTCGAGGATGTCGATCACGAACTGGGACATGTCCCCGATGAAGCCTTCGCTCGAGTTCTGGAAGTATGTCGCCAGCTGGACCGGGAACAGCAGGATGCTGACCGCGAAGATGATCGGGATCACGCCAGCCTGGTTCACGCGCAGGGGCAAGAAGGTCGCGCCCCCCTGGTACATCCGGCGACCACGGACGCGGCTCGCATACTGGATGGGGATGCGTCGCTGGCCCTCCTGGATGTACACGATGGCCGCTACTGCGCCGATTCCCAGCGCGCCGAACGCGATGCCCGCGCCCAGGTCAGGCGAACGAAGGAAGGTCGCCAGGGCGCTGGGCGTCTGGGCGACGATGCCGGCAAAGATGATGAAGCTGATGCCGTTGCCGATGCCCCGCTCGGTGATGAGCTCGCCGATCCACATCAGCAGGATGGTTCCAGCCACCAGGGACGCGATCATGGTCAGCGTGTCCAGACTCGACAGGTCGAAGCCCGGGATGGGTGACACCCCGTTCACCCTCTGGCTCGACAGCAGGATGAGGTAGCCATACGCCTGCAGCAGGCCCATGGGGACCGTCAGGTAGCGGGTGTACTGGTTGATCTTGTTGCGGCCGTACTCGCCTTCCCGCTGCAGCTGCTGCAGCCGGGGCACGACCCCGGTCATGAGCTGCATGATGATCGAGGCGTTGATGTACGGGTTCACGCCCAGGGCGATGATGGAGAACGAGGCCAGGCCACCACCGGAGAACAGGTCCAGCAGCTGCAGGAACGGGTTGGCTCCGATGACCGCATCGAGAGCGTCCTTGTTGACCCCGGGAACCGGCACGTTGGCCAGCCCCCGCACGATGACCAGCATCGCGAGGACGAACAGGATTCGCTTCCGGATGTCCGGCGCGCGGAAGGCGTTGACGAGGGCGTCGAACACCGTGCGTCAGTCCTGGGAAGCCGTGTCCGCGGGTCCGCCATCCAGCTCCGCCGGATCGCCAGCGGGCGCGGTCGGAGCATC
>JBBQNA010000002.1:0-56660 GCA_038329515.1 Candidatus Limnocylindrales bacterium
TGCCGATCACCAGGCCAGCTCGCAAGGCGACCAGCCACGCCCGGAAGCCGACCACCTCCAGCACCTGATGCGCCGAGCGGACTCAGAAGGCCTACCCCTACGTCAGGAGAAGACTTCCCACATCTCGAGACCCCGGCCCGCGGGGACCGGGGTCTCGATGACCTCGAAGGGACGATCCGGGGTCAGCCCGCGCGCCGGGCGACCTTGACCACCATGGTGTGAGCGTACTGGTCGTGGAGCCCTTGCTTGGTGGGGCTCTTGGCAGTGGTGTACAGCAGCGCCAGGAACCAGACGAATGCGACCAGGCTGGCGATGACCGCCAGACTGAGCACGAATGCGGCGAGGATGGAGGCAACGAAACCGGGGCCGAACATGGCCACGATTCGAATCATGGCCTGGTTGTTCGTGAGCGTCTGGCCATCGGTCTCGTTGCCGATCTGCATGCTCAGGAGACGCATGCCGATTGTGCCGCGCATCTTCGTCCACGTGTACCAGAAGTACACGGCGATGACGGCGTAGCTCAGGAGCGAGCCCACGAGTGACGAGGCAACCGTCGCTTCCTGGAGGCCGTTGGTTGCCCGTGTCCCGAGGACGCCGAGCGTGATTGCCGCCCGGATCAGGCCGTTGATGGCCATCACGACGTAGTCGATGATGTACGCGATGGCGCGGTTCGGGACATCTCCGTACACGTAGCCCGCGGGCCCTGCCACCGGTGCCGTGGAGGTCAGGTTGGCGGTCCATGACGGTGGCGGGGGCGGTGGTGGCGGCGGGACCACTGGGACCGGCTGCTGGGGCGCCTGCTGCCACGACGGCGGCGGGGCGCCCTGCGGAGGCTGACCGGGCGCGCCCGGTTGACCCGTTGGCTGCGTCATTCCCTGTCTCCTTGATGCGGATCGGTCGCGCTGCGGTGCGAGCCCGCGTCGGCGGTCATGCGACAGCATAGCGAACCAGCGTGAGACGGGAGAGCCGGCGGTCAGCCGCCGATGTGGGACATCTCCACGCGCGGCCGATCCGTGGTCGCCTCGGACCTGATCTCCGAATAGCGGTCGGAACGCTTGGCCCACGCCGAGCGCACGATGTCGCCGAGCGCCGCCTCGTCCACACCTGCTCGCATCGGACCCTTCAGGTCGTACGCCCGCATCCCGAACAGACACAGGTACAGATGTCCCTCCGCGGATAGCCTCGCCCGGGTGCAGGTGGCGCAGAACGGCCGCGTGACGCTCGCGATGACACCCATCTCGCCCGCGCCGTCGAGGTATCGGTAGCGGCTGGCCACCTCACCCGGGTAGGTCGGTGCCACGGACTCGAGGGGCAGCTCACGACCGATGATGTCCAGGATCTCCGACGCCGGCACCACGTCCTCCATGCGCCAGCCATTGGTCTGGCCGACGTCCATGTACTCGATGTAGCGGATGATCCAGCCCCGCCGCCGAGCCTCGATGGCAAGCGGCAGGATGCTGCTCTCGTTCATGCCCCGCCGCACGACGGTATCGATCTTGATCGGGCCGAGGCCCGCCGCCTCCGCCGCCTCGATGCCCTCGATGACCCGGCCAACGGACATGCCAACGTCGTTGAGCCGGCCGAACACCTCGTCGTCGAGCGAGTCCAGGCTCACGGTCACCCGCCCCAGGCCCGCCCGAGCCAGGGACTCGGCATGGGTCGCCAGCAGGGCACCGTTGGTGGTCATCGCGAGATCCTCAAGACCCTCGATGGCCGCCAGCTGCTCCACGAGTCGGGGCAGGTCCCGCCGGAGTAGCGGCTCACCGCCCGTCAGCCGCAACTTGGCCACGCCGTTGGCAACGAACAGGCGGGCCAGACGTGCGATCTCCTCGAAGGTCAGCAGGTCTGCCCGGGGCAGGAACTGGAAGCCGGGACCGAACACCTCGCGGGGCATGCAGTAGATGCAGCGGAAGTTGCAGCGGTCGGTGACCGAGATGCGCAGGTCGCGCAGCGGCCGGTCGAGCCGGTCAAGGAGGGTGATGGGCGATCGCTCGAGCACTCCCGGATGGTACGCCCGACGGATCAGGCGACCGGCATCAGGCCTCCGGCCCGACCGGGGCGGCCGGATCGACGCGTGACGGACGGCCAAGCGAACCCCCTCGCGCCACGTATCCGACCACGATGCTGACACCGCTGAGCGCCAGCAACAGCAGCTGGTCGAGCAGGCTCACGGGGTACGCCAGCAGCCCGAGATAGTTGCCGCTGACCAGACCCACGAGGAACAGCACGAGGCCGACGAGGCCGACGCCCATGAGCAGGGCGCCTCGACGCCGGCCGGTCAGACCCAGCGCGCCATACAGCACGACAGCGCCCGCGACCAGGTTCAGGACGTCATGCGCGTTGCCGGTCAGGAACAGTGGCGTGCCCCACGCGACCGTCGGCACGCCCACCAACGGATTGCCCACGAAGCCCAGCAAGCCAAACACGATGAGACCGATGCCCAGGCCCAGGGACCACGCGAACCCGACGTCCCGGGCGGCTCCCCGGGCAAGGTCGCCGCTGATGCGCTGCGCCGTCATACGCGCAGCCTAGTCCTCCTCGGCAGTGCCCGCACCAGACCGGATGCTGTCCACGACGCCCGCATCCGCGAGCGTGGTGGTGTCACCCAGCGCACGCCCCTCTGCGACGTCGCGCAACAGTCGACGCATGATCTTGCCCGAACGCGTCTTGGGCAGGTCTGGCGTGAACAGCAGGTACTTGGGCCGCGCGATGGGCCCGATGTGCCTCGCCACATGCTCTCGCAGCTCCTTGGCCAGCTCGTCGCTGGTGGTCACGTCCGCGCGCGTGGTCACGAACGCGAAGATGGCCTGGCCGCTGATGGGGTCGTTCTTGCCGACCACGGCCGCTTCCGCCACGGCCGGATGGTCCACCAGGGCCGACTCGACCTCGATGGTCGAGATGCGGTGGCCGGCGATGTTCATCACGTCGTCGACACGGCCGAGCAGCCAGAAGTAGCCGTCCGTGTCGCGCTTGGCCCCGTCGCCCGCGAAGTACATCCCCGGGAAGCGGCTCCAGTAGGTCGCCTTGTAGCGTTCTGGGTCCCCATAGATGCCGCGCAGCATCGCCGGCCACGGTCGCTTCAGGACCAGGTAGCCGCCTTCGCCGAGCGGCAGGCTCTCGCCGTTGGCATTGACGATGTCGGCCGAGATGCCTGGAAACGGGAACGTGGCGCTCCCCGGCTTGGTCTCGGTCACGCCGGGGAGCGGCGTGATGAGGATCTGGCCCGTCTCCGTTTGCCACCAGGTATCCACGATGGGGCAGTGCTCCCGGCCCACGTTCTGGTGGTACCAGAGCCATGCCTCGGGGTTGATGGGCTCACCCACCGAGCCCAGCAGGCGCAGGGAGGACAGGTCGTGCTGCGCAGGCAGCTCCTCGCCCTGCTTCATGAATGCCCGGATGGCGGTCGGTGCCATGTACAGCACCGACACCTTGTAGTCCTCGACGATCTGCCACCATCGGTCCCAGCCGGGGGTGTCGGGCGCGCCTTCGTACAGGACGCCTGTCGTGGCGTTGGCCAGCGGCCCGTACACGATGTAGCTGTGCCCGGTCACCCAGCCGATGTCCGCAGCGCACCAGTACACGTCGTCGGGCTTGATGTCGAACACGATCTCGTGGCTGTAGCTGGTCCCCAGCAGGTAGCCCGCGGACGTGTGGATGATGCCCTTGGGGCGAGCGGTGGTGCCGGAGGTATACAGCAGGTACAACATGTGCTCGGAATCCACCGGCACCGCGGGGCACTCGTCGCTCTGGCGATCGACGATGTCGTGCCACCAGACATCCCGTCCCTCGGTCATGGGGGTCGGCTGGGCGTCGCCGAGACGCCGGACGACCAGCACGTGCTCGATGGACGGGGACGTGGCGACCGCTTCGTCCGCGGCGTCCTTGAGGTCCACCGGCTTGCCCCGCCGCCAACCGCCATCGGCCGTGATGAGCAGCTTTGCCGTGGTGTCCTCGATGCGCCCCTGGAGGGATTCGGCGCTGAAACCGCCGAAGATGACCGTGTGCGGCGCGCCCAGTCGAGCGCACGCCAGCATCGCGATGGGCAGCTCGGGGATCATGGGCATGTAGATGGCGACCCGGTCGCCCGTGCCCACGCCCAGCTCCTTGAGCGCGTTGGCCGTCCTGGAGACCTCGCGGAGCAGGTCAGCGTAGGTGATGGTGCGGGTGTCGCCGGGCTCACCGATCCAGTGATAGGCGACCTTGTCGCCGAGCCCGTTGGCCACGTGCCGGTCGATGCAATTCTCGGACACGTTCAGGGTGCCGCCCGTGAACCACTTGGCGAAGGGCAGGTCCCACTCGAGGGTCGTCTTGAACGGCGTCCGCCAGGTCAGCTTCTCACGCGCCAGCTTCGCCCAGAACGCTTCGAAGTCAGCGTCAGCATCGAGGTACAGCTGGGCGGTCGCATTCGCCTGGGCGATGAAGGCTGTTGACGGGGGGAAGGTCCGGCCTTCCGACATCAGGTTCTCGATCTCAGGCGCCGACGACGATTCGGTCGACGGCGAGCCTGCGGGCTGCTCTGCGGACATGGGACCCTCCGGCGGTCAACTTCGGGAGACGGATTCGGGGCGCTTCGGGTGCTCGGGCGATGTGTATCGTACCGGCGCGATGCCGGTCACGGGGTGCCGCCCGTCACGCCTGACGCTTATGGTGTGGACCGTCAGCGCGGGGCGTCGAGGGAGCACGTGGCGAGCGAGATGCAGACCGGGACGCCCGAAGGTGCCGCTCCGTCGTCAGGGGAAGCTCGGCGCACCGACGTGCGACACCTGATCGGCCGCTACGTGCCCATCACGGTCTGGCTGCCGACGTATCCCCGGGACTGGCTGCGACCCGACCTGATTGCGGGCGCTCACCTCCTGGGGCGTCATGGTCCCCGTGGCACTGGCCTGGGGACCTCGCCATCGGCGGCGGCGCACTGTTGCTCATCCTGGTCCTGCGGCGCATCGATCGACGCTTCCGGCACCGCTGGTGGCCCTGGTCGTGTCCATCCTGCTGGTGACCGTCTTCGACCTGACCGCGTGCGATGTCGCTGTCGTGGGCCCAGTGCCCACTGGGTGCCGTGGCCGTCCATCCCTGACTTCCCACTGGGCAACCCGTTCGCGCTCGCCACGGGCGCTGCGGGCATCGTGCTCCTGGCGCTCGGCGAGTCGATCGGCTCGGCCCGCGCGTTCTCCAGCAAGCACGGCTATCGAATCGATCCGGACCAGGAGTTGGTGGCCCTCGGTGCCTCCAACCTGTCCGCGGGCCTGTTCGGTGGCTTCGCGGTCGACGCCAGCCTGTCCCAGTCGGCCACGGGCGAGGTCGCGGGCAATCGGACCCAGCTGGCATCGCTCGCGACCGCTGCGCTGTTGCTGGCCACGGCCCTGTTCCTGGCGCCCCTGTTCCAGAACCTGCCCCAGGCGGTGCTGGGTGCCATCGTCATCGCTTCGGTGCTCAGCCTTGTGGACATCCCGGAGCTGCGCCGCTGCGTCGACCAGCGCCGGACCGACTTCGCACTGGCACTGGTGGCGCTCCTCGGCGTCATCACCACGTCCGTCCTGACGGGTCTCGTGATCGCCGCCGGTGTGTCTGTGGTGCTGCTGCTGTACCGCGCCAGTCAGCCAGCGCTCACCACGCTGGGCCGCATCCCGGGCAGCCGCGACGGGTTCGGCGATATCGGCCGGAATCCCGGGGCGCTGCCCGTGGTCGACGTGCTGACGCTGCGCCTGGATACGCCGTTCTACTACGTCAACGCGAGCGAGGTGGAGACGCGGGTGCTGGCCATGGTCGAAGCGGCCGATCCCCGTCCCACGACCGTGGTCATCGACATCGGCGCGACCAGCGAGCTGGATGTGACCACCGCCGACATGCTCCTGGAGCTGCTGCGTGCGCTTCGGGATCTCGGCGTGTCAATCTCGCTGGCGCAGGTCAAGGGACAGGTGCGGGACAGGATGCGGCGCGTCGGGCTCATGGACGCGCTCGGACAGGACCACGTGTTCCTGTCCGTGCTGCTCACCATGGATGCCGCGATGCAAGCCGGAGCAGAGACGGCCGTGCCAGCTGTGCCTGAGACGACGGCTGACACGGCCATACTCCAGGAGCCGATTGGGCCGGCCGTGCCTGCCACACCAAACGAGCCGACGGGGCCTGACGGGCCATCGAACCCTGCCCAAACGTCCGGCCGATGACCGCCGATGACTTCCGGCAAGTTCGGGCTATCCCGGCCAGACGGGCGCCAGCGGCCCGTGAGTGATCATCTGGGCAGCCAACGGACGGAGGAACGACGGGCCCGGGGTCACACGAGCCCCGGAAGCGCACTATCTCCGACGGATCTCAGCATTCTGGCCGCCATCGACAAGTGAGCAGGGGCGGATCAGCCTGATAGCGGGCAGAACGGTCCGTTCTCCGTCGGTTGGATCATCTGGGCGACGATCCGGGCCGGAGGACTGCGTCGATCCGGGCCCGAGGGCGGGGCTCGAGGGCGCGTGCCGGGGACTGCGTCGATCCGGGCCCGAGGACGGGGCTCGAGGGCGCGGCGCTACGTGCGGGGAGCGTCGCTGCCGGTACCGGTGACGTCGGGCGTCGACGCGCCGCCAGGGCCACCCAGATCGGACTGCACCGCCATCCGGCGATCGAGGTGGATGTTCGCTCCGGCCAGACTCAGCGCCATGCGCCGACGCAGTTCCGCGGGCACCGACCAGCGACCCTGCGTGCGCACCTTGGCCGACATCCGGAGCGTGACGCCGATGTCCGTGAAGGCAAGCGTCGAGCGGTAGGCCGGCGGATCGACGATGAGGCCAGACCATTCCGGGTCCTCTGCCATCTCGCGGCCGACCTGGTTCATGACCCCGATGACGGCCTCGAGATCCTTGTTGCGCACCCCTTCCAGGTCGACCATCGCGACCGCGAAGATGCGCGTCAGGTTGGACGAGACCCGGATGGTGCCGTTCGACACGGAATGAACGACCCCGTTCGGGTCACGCAACACGGTCCGCCGGAAGCCGACCTCCTCCACGACGCCCTCGATGTCACCGACGCGCACGGTATCGCCCACGAAGTACTGGCCCTCGACCAGGATCAGGACGCCCATGATGTAGTCCAGGATCACGCTCTGGCCGGCCAGCGTCAACGCTGCCAGTACGATGCCCAGGCCCGCGATGGCGGGCCACAGGTCGAACACCCCAAAGACCACGAACACGACGGCGAGCACCAGCGCCAACCGGATGAGCCGGTGGAGGAGGTCCTCCAGCGTCGCTGCTCGCTTGGCGATCTCGTCGTCGGGCGACCCGGTCGGCATCGCCCGTTCCTGGGCCGCCAGGACGCGCACCACGCCGCGATGGACGAACGGCCGTGCGAAGCGCCAGATCACGAACACGGCCACGGCCACCACGAAGAACAACAACCAGCTGCTGGATAGCCAGCCGATGAGCTGATCGGTCTGGGGTGACCCGGTGTAGAACGGCGCGATGGGCGACGGCAGCGGGCCGAGCGTGGGGAGCGGGTCGGGCGACGCCATGCGGCGCTACAGGCCGCCGATGCCCTTGCCGATGAGTACCACGCCCAAGATGAGCAACAGGACCGCCATGACCGTGGAGTTGTTCTCTCCCAGCCACCCTTTCGCCTGGGTCAGACGAGCCTTGGCGGGCGCACTACCGAGCCGGTAGTACAGCACCGGCAGGGCGATGCTGGCCGAACCGATGATCACGAACAGGAGCACCGCAACGCCGGCATCCGTGACCGTGAGCTGCGCCTGGGCGATGACCAGCGCAGCGGCGACGGCCAGGATCAGGTTCTTGGGGTTCACACCGGACAGCAGGGCGCCCATGCCAAAGGCCTTCCCCGGCGTCATCTGGTCGACGGCCTGGAGCCACTTGGGAATCGGCGCGGCGGTCCCGGCAGGAGGTCGCGTCGAGAGCTTCTCCCAGCCCAACAGCAGCAACAGGGCGCCCAGCACCATCTTGACCAGTGCGACCCAGATGGGCGGGGTGCTGGAACTGGCGCCGGTAGCGCCGGACACCGCCAGCACGATGATGGACACGGTCAGGAGACCCACCACCCAGCCACCCAGGAATGCCGGGCCGTTGGTGCCTGCACGTGCCGAGAACAGCATCACGATGACCGCGATGATGGGCACCGGGCTGATGGCGACACCGGTGGCGAACGGCAGGATGTCGCCGATGACCGAACCCATGGATGTCCCTCCAGAGCGGCGACGATGGACCCAGCCCCCGCGTACCTCGATACCTTACCTGCCCGGGTGGACCTCGACCGCACCCGACCCGCCAGGATGCGACCGGCTCACTGAACGCCGACCCAGCCGCTGATCCCGCTACCGACGGCACCACCTCGTCCGATCCGAGATTGGTCAAGCCCAGATCGATGCGGCGGCCCTCGTTGCCTGGATGCGTCACCACGCAGGATGGCGACGAGCCGGTTGCGCCCGACATCGGGGAGCGCCTGCGGCCCGAGTGCCGGACCCAGCGTGGGCCACGGGAACTCGCCCTGCCAGTGCTGGGCAGGGCATCAGCCGGCCAGGTCATGCTCACGGCCGCCTTCGAGGGCTGCCCATCCGTGAGTGACGCGTGGATGTATCCCGCAACGATCAGATGGGCGTCGTCACGTCGTACCTCCGACCGGTGGCGTAGCGCCATCTTCCTCGGCTGCGTCCGCGGCCCAGCGCTCCTCGAACACCGTCTCGCTGCGGGGCAGTCGAGCCGGCACGCCCGGCGACTTGGGTGCCAGCGACTCCGGCGATGGATGGCCGAGCGCCACGACGGTCCGCAGCAGCCGATCCGCTGGGAGCCCCAGCAGCCGGCCGGCCTCGACCCGGACGGACGGCGTCAGCCACGCGATGGCGCCCGCGAGGCCCAGGAGGTTCGCAGCGATGAGCAGCCGCTCCGCCGCACGGCCCTCATCGAAGGCATAGGTGACGGGTCGCTCCGTGTCGGCGGGCACGACGATGGCGATCACGGCGGTCGCTGTCGCCAACGAACGCGTGCTGGGCGCGCCGAGTTCGTGGATGCGCGCGATGGTGGCGGCGTCACGGATGACGATGAACCGCCACGGCTGCTTGTTCTGGCTGCTGCCCGACCAGCGACCGACATTCACGATGGCATCCACCTGGTCGTCCGTCAGCGGTATGTCCGTGAAGTGGCGAACCTGGCGCACGCGTCGGAGCGGTCGCAGGATCTCGGCTGGGCGCTCATCGGGCGACATGGCTGCTCCTCGGTATCGGGGATCGGTTCCTGAGAGGATACCGACCGGGATCAGGGCACCACACGCGGCCAGGGCCACAACCTCGCGACGGCTGCGGCGACCACGGCTACCACCGCGATGCCGATCAGCCACCCGGCGAGCACATCCGTGGGGTAGTGCACGCCCAGGGCGACCCTCGAGCAGCCGATCAGCAGGACCAACCCGGTGATGCCGAGCCCGATCGCGAGCCGAGCGCGGGCGCCGAGGACGATCCGCCAGAGCACGATGGCCAGCAGACCGTAGGCGGCCATGCTCTCGGTCGCATGACCAGATGGAAAGCTGTAGCCGCTCGCATACACCAGCGGATCCGCTGGCCGGGGGCGCTCGACGACGTCCTTGATGACGGCGACCCCCACGACCACCGCCAGGAGCACGCCAACGAGCAGCAGCGCCAGGGCGAACTCGCGGCGGCGGATCAGCAGTACCACGGCAAGCACGTCGATGCACACCAGCAAGGGGCCCCCGGTCCAGGACAGCTCCTCCCAGACCGACGGCGCAACGTGCAGGCCCCGGACGACATCGATGACCCAGGCGTCAAAGAGGACCGGCCCCGGTCCGTGGGCCACTACCACCAGCCCCAGCAGCAGCGCCAGGAGCGCGGACCCGAGCGCCAACGCGAAGGCGGCCTGGCTGTTGCTCGACCGGATCGGCTGCTGCTCCATCCTTCGATGGTAAGGGCCTGTCGTGTCGGCCAGGGTGCCGCCGCGCAGCAGCGCCGGTCGCCATCGCAGCGCCGGTCGCAGCAGCGCCCGCCGCACCGGACGTGAACGCGCAGCTGGAGCAGCTTGCCAGCTCAAGAACGCCGGCATCCTCACCGAGGAAGAGTTCACGGCCAAGAAGAAGCAGATCCTGGGTATCTGACCGGGGTCTCACCGAGACACATCGAAGGGGGCCGGTCCGCATGGACCGGCCCCCTTCAGTTGCGACCCGCCGGCCGTCTGTTGCGACCCGTCGGCCGCGACGGCGCCCATCGCGCGGCGACCGAGACTCAGGTGCTGGCGAGACCCTGTTCCAGCTTGGCCATCGCCCGGTGACCGAGAAGCTGGGCGCCTTCTGGCGGGGGCGGGAACGCCTTGAGCGTCTGATGGATCGGCCGGTCACCATCTGGGCGCCAGCGACCATGAATGCCCGCTCCAGGAACCAGTCGTAGTACGTGTTCGATGTCGCATCGGCCCGCTCATAGGGATCGGTCCGGAGGTTGAACAGCTTCGGGACCCGCAGCGGGACGAAGGGCTCCGACCAGATGCGCATCGTGCCCACGGCCGCTGCTCCTGGGCCAGCCTCGGCGACGTGGACCAGGTCCCGCGACGGGCGCGAACGGTCGCGGCGACATTGCGTCGAACCCACCGCGGACGATCCACTGCGCTGCATACGTCAAGCGCACGGCACGCTTTCCGGATACGCCGAACGGTGAGGCTGCCTGCGGTGGGCCCGAGAGCCGTTTGGCTCACGCGTTTTCGGGTCGTTTCGGACGATGGGCGCCGTCACAACCAGGCGGGCACCAAGTCGGCTCTGGCTCCAGCCCGGTGCTCAGACGCAACCCGAGTGCGGCCGGATCCGCGGTCGGGTCGATCTGACAGCAACACGTCCCGGGATAGCCTGCGGGGGCCGACCTCGGTCAGGCGCGGACGCGAGCCTCCAGGGCCGCATCCAGCGAGCCCTCGAAGGCCGAGACGACGCGCTCGATGAGGTCCCCTTCCGCGTGCGCCTCGCACATGAACCAGGGCTCCCGCGAGTCGGGCTCGGGCATCGCGCCGCGGGGGAACATGCCGCGCGCCACATCGTCGTACAGCTCGTGATCGGTGCCCGCCCAGCCGCGATAGTCGGCCGGCAGCACGTCCGTGAACATGATCCCGAACATGGCGGGCACGCCCGTGAACACATGTGGCAGCCCGCGACGCTCGATGACCTGTCGCAGCCCGGCCTGCACCTGCAGGCCATTGTCGGCGACGGTGCCGAGGGCATCCGTGTCGCGCATGATCGAGAGCACCTTGGTGGCTGCGGCGGCCGCTACCCGGTTGCCGGCGTACGTGCCGCCATGGCTCACGTGATCGGGCAGCATGTCCATCACATCGCGGCGACCACCAAAGGCCGCGGCCGGATAGCCATTGCCCATCGCCTTGGCATAGGTGGCCAAGTCGGGCGTGATGCCGAACAGCTCTGCGGCGCCGCCTCGGGCCAGCCGGAAGCCGGTCTTGACCTCATCGAAGATGAGCAGCGCGCCGAACTCCCGGGTCATGGCCCGGACGCCCTCCAGGAAGCCCAGCTGGGGCATGATCCCCTGTGCGTTGCCCAGGATGGGCTCGATGATGACAGCGGCGATATCGTCGCCTTCCCGCTCGAAGATCCGGCGCAGGCCCTCCAGGTCGTTGTAGACCGCAGGGATGACCGTCTCCTTGATGGCCTCCGGGATGCCTCGACCCCACGCCAGTCGGACGGGCTCGGCTCGGTCACCAAGGTCGGTCACATCGGCGGGCAGGACGCTGATGAGGGCGTAGTCGTGGACGCCGTGGTACTGGCCCTCGAACTTCACGATGCGATCCCGTCCGGTGAAACCGCGGGCGACGCGGATGGCATGCATCGTGGCTTCCGTGCCGGAGACCGTCATGCGCGCCATGTCGCAGAAGGTCATCTCGCAGATGAGCTCCGCGACCGACACCTCATCCTCGCTGGTCAGGCTGAAGCTGACCCCGCGGCGCATCCGCTCGTTGACGTAGTCGTCCACGCGTGGGTCGGCATGACCCAGGATGGCCGGTCCATAGCCCATCCGCAGGTCCACGAACTCGGTCCCGTCGAGGTCCCAGACACGCCCACCGAGGCCCCGGTCGACATAGATGGTGTCCTCACCCCAGGCGCGGAAGTTGGAATCCGTACCGCCGGGCATGGACTTGAGCGCGCGGTGGTAGGTCGCGACCTGACGACCGCGTGGCAGGGGGGCTGCCGTGACTTCTGCTGGAGGGAGAGGTGCCGCCGCCTGGGAGGGAGGAGTCGCTGCCGGGGGGCGGGACCTGCGGGGAGAGGCTGAGGTGCCCGGGGGACTTGTCTGGATGGCCATGACACTCCTCTGCTGCGATATCCGCAGGCAATATGCCCGTTGATGACGGATCCGCGTGCGTGGTGCCTCAGAATACTACGAGAACCGCAATGTTGTCCTCGTGTGAACGACCCGCTTCGGTTGCCCTTCAGGCGTCGCCAAGGATCTGGTCTGCCACGTTACGGGCATGGAGCCGCAGCTCCGGGACCGCCGTGGACTCCCATTCGGCGCCCTTGCGCAGCGACCCCATCGCCCACAGGCCGGGCTGCGGAGCACCGTCCGGCATGCGCAACTGACCGTCCGGCTCGACATCCAGGCCGAGACCGAGGGGATGTCGACTCGCGACCCGGGATTCCAGCAAGGTCGCCAGGAATGGGTCACGACGGGCATCCGCACTCGGGCCGACGCAGACCACGACGGCGTCGACCGTGACATCCCGGGGCATCCCGGCCGCGACGTGCGACACGTGTACCCGATCGCCGTCTGCGGTGACACCCGTGACTCGCGCGTGCTCGACCACCAGTCGACCGCTTGCCCGGAGCTGCTCTACGACGGCCGCTACCTGGGGCGCCATCCGGTGACGACGGACATCCCAGCGCCGGGCAAGATGACGCACGAATCGCTGCTGCTCGGCGAGTGGCAGGTCCCGCCAGAGACCCACGGTCTGGGGCCGGACACCATCCACGACCTGGCGCCAATCGCGAGCGTCCGCGTTCGCGGCGCGCGCGGCCGCCATGGCCCCGCGGACCGACCGGCCCGCGCGATCCCCCACGCTCACGAATGGGGCCACTGCAGGCAGCACCTGCGGCACGTGCGCCTCCGGTAGCAGGCCGTGGGACGAGAGCATCCGGACTCTACCCTCGTGGCCCGCGTCGCGCAGCGACAGGATCACGTCCACAGCGGTCAACCCGCTGCCCACGATGAGCACCTCGTCGTTCGACCCGATGCGCGCGATGCCCTCCCCTGACCACGGATCGGCCACGACCCGGGGATGGTCGAGGGCACCGGTCAACAGAGCAAGGGCATTGCCCGTCGCCAGGATCACGTGATCCGCTTCGATCGCCTGGCCGTCATCGGTGGCCACGGTCCATCGACCGGCTGGCAGCGCCGACAGGCCAGTCACTCGACCCCGGACGTGCTCCGCCCGACCAGCCAGCGTGTCCCGGAGGTACCCGCCATAGAGCATCCGGGGCAGGAAATCGGTCCCCTGCGCGTCGATGCCCTGGCGCTGGGACCAAGCCAGGAAGTGGCCGCCGTCCTCGGGGTAGGCACTCATGCCACTCGCGCGCACGTTGAGCAGGTGGGACGGCGAGCGGGTGCCATACGCTGCACCTCGGCCCAGCTCCTCGGCGGGTTCGATGACCACGATCCGGCGGGGTGTCTGCGCCGGATGCTCAGCGATGCGGATCGCCGCGAGGGTGCCAGCCGCACCCCCACCGACGATGACGACAGTCAGTGGCTCGTCCACGTTCGTCGTCCCCGGGAGCGTCACGCGTCCGTCGGCACGACCCATCGCGGCAGTTCGCGCCGCAAGGTCGCCAGCGGCAGCGATCCGTGTCCGATGACCTGGTCGTGGAATGCCCGCAGGTCGAACCGATCGCCATCCCGGGCTGCCAGCTGTCGACGGAGTCCCTCGATCTCGCGCTGGCCCGTGGTGTAGGCGAGCGCCTGCCCGGGCCAGCCGATGTACCGGTCTGTCTCCGTCTCGGCCTCCAGCTGGCTCAAGCCTGCGGTTCGGCGCAGGAACTCGATGCTCTGCTCGCGGGTCCAGCGGAAGGCATGGATGCCCGTGTCCACCACCAGGCGGGCGGCGCGCCAGGCTTCCGAATCGAGCATCCCGAAGCGCTCCCGGTCGTCCTCGTAGAGCCCCATCTCGTCCGCGAGTCGCTCGGCGTACAGCCCCCACCCCTCGGCGTAGGACATGCCCGCCAGCCGCGACCCGAGGCGTCGGAAGGTGTTCAGGTCCGGCAGCTCGGCTTCCAGCGCGATCTGGAAGTGGTGGCCCGGGGTCGCCTCATGGAAGGTCGTGGCGGCCAGTCGGTGCAGGGGTCGGGAACCCGGCTGGAAGGTGTTGATGTAGTACCGACCGGGCCGGGAACCATCCGTGGCGGGTGGGAAGTAGAAGGCGGGCGGCGCCTCCTGCTCCTGGTGGGACTCGACCGGCTTGACCTCGCAGTCGGCGCTGGGCAATCGACCGAACCAGGCCGGTGCCGCGGCGAACGCACGCGCGACCTGGGCCTCCGCCAGTCGCACCAGCTCGGCCGGCTCCGAGGCGTGGTTGGCGGGGTCCGTCTCCAGGAACGCACGATAGGCGGCGGCGTCGGGGAAACCCAGCCGCTGGGCGATGACGGTGCGTTCCTCGTCCAGGGCCGCGATGCGCGCCAGACCGTGGTCGTGCAGCGCCTGGGGCGTCTCATCGAGCGTGGTCGAGGCCAGGATGGCGTAGCGGTAGAGGGCTGCACCGTCGGGCAGCCAGCAGATGCCTTCCCCCTTGCGCGCCTGCGGCAAGTACGCCTCCAGGAGAGCCAGGAACTCCCGGAGTGCCGGCTGGACGCTGCGGTCGATGACGGCCGCCAGGGCCGCCCGATCCGCATCGCTCAGCTCGGGGTGCGCCGCGAGCAGCGCCGAACCTTCCGTGGGGGTCTCGACCGCGCGCCGGGTCTGGGTGATGGTCCGCTCCACCACGGCGCGTGCTGCGGTCCGACCCGCCGCGAGGCCGGCGCGGATGTTGTCACCGACCGCGGCCATGTACGCCGGGTAGGCATCCAGGCGCGCGATGAGGCGGGCGAGCCGTTCGGGAGTGTCCACGCGCTGGAAGCGGGCCAGCTCGGTGGGCAGCGTCTGGGGGCCGGACATCTGGTCGATGCCGTCCATCTGCCACAGCTCGTGGGCGTGGTACTCCCGACGCATGTGGGCGACGACCCGCAGGATATCGAGCGTGACCCGGTCCTCCGTCGGCAGGCCCGGATCCTCCAGGGCCGCAGCATCCCGCTCCAGCTCGTCCAGGGCGGCGAGTTCATCCGCGCGCCCAGCTGCAGAGGGGTCGTCCAGGCGGTCATCCCAGCGCTCGTCACCAAAGACGGTCGCCCAGCCTGGATTCCGCTCCAGGAACCTGTCCCAGAACCGGTCCGCGAGCGCGTCCACGGCACTCGGCGCAGCCTGGTCGGTGACGGATCGATGGGTCATGTGTCCTCCAGGGGCCTAGCCGAACAGCGGCAGCTGCTCGCCGAGTCGTTCGATGGGTGGATCGAGGCCGAGCAGGGGGGCCAGGTCGTCCAGGGTCGGATCGTCGCGGGCGACGAACCGGCGCAGATGCTCCGCCTTGATGATGTGCCAGTTGTCCTGCTCCAGCCGCTCACGCAACAGCGGCGAGCGAGCGAGCTTCAGCCGGACCAGATCCGTCCTGGCAGCAGGGATGACCAGGAACCGCACGACGGTATCACCCGCCGGGATCGCAGCGCCGCGGCGCAGGACGGGCTCCCCCAGCATGGCGGTCCATTCCACCTCGAACAGGAAGGTGGCCTTGCCGCGCAGGTACCAGATGCAGTCGACCTGCTCCAGCGCTTCCACAGGCCCTGGCGTCACGAGCGGCAGGTACACCCGCTGCTCGACCTCGTTGAGCAGCTCCGCGATGGGCCGGCCATCCACGCGACGCCGCTGCTCCCGGGGCGCGATCCAGATGCGGAGTCCCAGTCGATGGCCCAGCGCCCCGATCGTCGCGACCAGCTCGCCATGCTCCTGGTATCGGTCCTGGAGCGAGCCGGAGGCCTGCAGCAGGCCATCAGAGTCGGGTACCACGAAGCGGTAGCTGTCGACGCAGGCCTTGACGAGCTCCTCATCCGGCGCATCGTGACCCCGGAACATGGATGCGATCCGGGTGTCGAAAGCCGTGGCCGGGATGCCGCCGCTGGTGGACAGCAAGGAGAACACGGCCCACTCGACACGATCGGCAAGCGGCGGCCGGGCGGCCTCGATATCGCGCGGATCGCGCAGCCACCAGCGACCGGGCTCTACCTCCAGCAGCCGGGGGTGGTCGGCCCGATGGAGCTCCGCCGCGATGCTGTCGAGGGTGATCTTGACCGGATCCGCGCCGGCCAGCGGATCGGCGACCTCTGGCACGCTGGCATCTTCCGTCGACTCGATGACGGGGTCGGCCCTGCGGGCAGGCCCGGTGACCGGAGCGGGCGCGGGCGGCTCTGCGGGTGGCGGCGGCACGACGGGCGCCACGGGCTCGATGTCCCCGCCACGGACCAGGCGGCCGGGATCGCGCCACGATCGCGCACGACGGGGCGCCGGGGGGATGGGCGTGGCGGCCCCCAGTGCGTCCGGGTTCCCGTGGGTCGCGTCCGACGACTCCGCCGTGACGGGCACGACCGGTGCCGGCACCGGCTCCGCGGGACGAGTGAGGTCCGTCCAGAGGCTGGTCACCCGTCGCAGGTGGCCCGAACGGTCGAGCCCCAGGAGCACCTCACCCAACAATCGTTCATACCGAGCCGGCTCACCACGTGCCTGGAGCACCGCGACCGCCAGCTCAGCGATGGCCGCCTCCAGCTCATCACGTCGAAAGGGGCCCGTCGCCTTCCCGAGCCTGGGCGCCGAGGGGCCGTCCGGGCCTGCTGGGTCGCGGATGCCGCGATCGACGGGCTCGGCGCCGCCGGGCAGGGTCAGTTCGACCACCCCCGTGATCTCCTGGCCCGTCTCGGTGAAGGCTGCGTCGCGCATCCGGAAGCCGGCACCGACCGCGCCCAGGACGCTCGCGACCACCGCCGCGGACGGCTGGCGGTCGAGCAACAGCACCGCTGTCCCATCGGCCTCAAGGTGTGGTCGTACCCCATCCAGCGACCGCCGCAGCTCCACCGCGTCGCGTGCCCACTCGCTGCGTTGCTCGGTCCGGGACGCCTGCTCGAACACCAGGTCCAGCGGCAGGCTGAGCGTGGCGTCCATGCCCAGGCCGAGGGCAGTGGCGAGGTAGGCGAACGCGAGGTTCTCGGGCGACCAGTGGATGGGTGGCTGGACCATGGCCAGGCGTACCCGGGAGCGCAGGGGGCCTTCGGGGTCCACGCCCAGCTGCGCACCCGTCGGGTGCTGGCCTGTGGCGTGCGCGCTCGTCCCGTGTTGGCCGGTGGCGTGGGTGCCCGTCCCGTGCTGGCCGGTGGCGTGGGTGCCCGTCCCGTGTTGGACGGTCGTGCCACGCGGGCCTGCTGGGCTGTTGGGCCCGGCCCTGAACGGCCCTGTGACTCGGTCGAACGCTCCGGTGCCTGTGGTCGGCCTGGAGGTCGGGCTCGGCAGCGGGGCCAGAGGGCTCGGGGTGGTCGGGAGCGGCTCGGAGAAGGTGGCGTCCTGGCGCACGACCACGTTAGCGGTACCGTCCCGAAGGGCCATCAGGTCGGGCCCGAAGCGAGCGTGGAACGTGCCCTGGCGACCCGTCTCCAGCCGCTGCACGAAGGTGCGCACCAGTCGGAAGCTGTCCTCCAGGAGCAGCCACGGATTTCGCTCCCGCCACTGTCGGTCACCCACGGGCCGCAGCTTGCCGGCCACGATGCGTGGCTGCGCGACCCGCCCCGGGAAGCTGTTCAGCTTGCTCGCGGGCAGCAGCATACCCACGAGGACCAGTCGCAGGGCAGCCTCGATGCCGGGCGCCCGCATGTCCGATTCGATGCGCTCGATGGTGCCCGCGATGGCATCCAGGGCACGCGGGGTGTACAGGTCCAGCAGCTGATCGGGCAGCTCGTGGAGGGGATCGGGGACGGGGAACCGGCCGATCAGACGGTTGCGTGCCGGCTCACCATCCGCTGCCTTGGCGGACGCGATGTCTTCCCGGTCGACGGGCACCGCGCGACTGTCGCCCGTGCGGGTCTCCCGGCAATGACCGCAGCGATACGAGCGACGGGATGGGGCGACGGCATCGCCGTCCCACACGAACTCCTCGACGATGACCGGGCCACCGCAGCTCGCGCAGCGCGAGGTGAAGCCGCGCTCGATGGACTCGCGTAGCGACAGGCCGCCGCGCTGGGCGTTGGCGAGCGCGGCGAATGCAGCGTCCAGGTGTCGCAGGTCGGGCGGGCGCAGCACGATCTCCGCCACCAGACGGGTGAGCGACGTGGTCTCCAGGTCGAAGCCCCGTCGCAGGTCCTCGGCGGCAGCACGTGTCACCCAACCGCCACGGCCGTGGAGTTCCACGACGGTGTCGGAGGGTGCGCTACGGGCACCGATCCAGAACCGGACATCCGCCTCCGGAGGCGGTGGCGCGAGTCGGTCGAAGGCGGGCAGGGCACCTGCACGTCGGGACCGGGGAGGTGTGGCTCGAGGGTCCGCCATCGCGGCTCAGTCCAGGTCGAGGAGGCCCGCTCCGATGCGGGCCGCTCGGCTGCTAGTCGTCCTCGTCCTCGTCCGACTCCTCGGCCTCGAACGCTTCGTCCATGGTCACATCGGCAGGCACGAGTGATCCGATATCGAGGATATCGTCCTCTTCCTCGTCCATCTCGAGATCGTCGTCGAGCTCCATCTCCTCGCGCACCAGCGTGCCCTTGGTGTATGGCCGCAGGTCGGAGATGCGGGCGGCGGTCGGGAACGAGACCTTGCCATAGTTGTTGGGGTCCTGGTAGGTCTCCCGGATGATGATCCGGACGTCCTTGTCACCCAGGCTGGTGACGCCGGCGGCGTAGGTGTTGCCGTCCGCGATGAGCTTCAGCAGGCGAGCCGCGACACGGGGCTCGACGACGCCGATGGGCAGCCCGTTGGAGGTCGCCTGGAGTCGGGGGCCCACGGTGCTCAGCTCGACCGCATCACCGGGGTTGACCTGGGCCAGCTCGCGGGAGCTGGCAAGGTCGACGAGGTGAGCGAAGCCGGTCTTGCCGGTCTCCTCGACGAAGATGCTCACCGGCGCCTTGCTGCCGGGCTTGGCGGGCACGGTCTTCTTGCCGGCCTCTGCCAGGAGGGTGCGCAGGCGGTTGATGTTGCGCTCGGCGATCCGGTTCGTGGGATCCAGCGCCAGCGCCGCCTGGTAGTGCTCACGGGCGGTGGATAGCTCGCCCTGCTCCCAGAACGCCTTCGCAAGCCGGTTCTCGGCCTCGCTGTCGGGGCCCATCTCGAGCAATCGCTCGTTGATGCGGGCGGCCTCTTCCCATTCCGCGGCGGTCGCCGCATCGATGGCCTGCTCGACCAGCTGGCGCTTGAGTCGGGTGGTGGTCAGGGCGTTCGAGGGTGCGTTCCCCTCGGTCAGGCTGTTGAAGCTCATGGACTCCTCGGATCCGGCAGGACAGCCGGCGGGTGGGCGCGCGAACGCGCTCCGGTTTCGAGAACGGGGCGACAACGGATGGTATCACGCTCCCGGGGAGTGGCGGACCGCCGGGGAGTGGCGGACCGCCGGGGAGTGGCGTAGGTGGCCGAGTGACCCGACCAGCGGGTGATCGGGCCGACGGCGTGGTCGCATCGGCCCTCCTGGGGACCCTCGCCGGCCGCTTGAACCGGCCAGCGGGCGGCACGGCCGCCACGACAAGCACAGGACGGCTCTGATGCACCTCACCGGCTTGATCACCCGGCCTGCGGGCAACGACCCGCCGCCGCGCAGGTATCCGGGTTCAGCGAACGGGTGACGGCGCGCTTGGGAGTCGCATCGTGCTTCGACCGCACTCAGGAGCACCCCTCCGCCGGTTCGATCGCCGTTTCCGGCTACCGAACGCCACCAGGCGTGCGCTGCGCCCACCGATTGGTGATCTGGGACGCCGATCCAGATGCCGGCATCCGCTGATTCCGGAGTGCCGTCAGGCAGAACGGGTCAAACTTCAGCGGGAACGTCTAGCCACCCTTCACGCAGCGCACGGGTCGCGAGTTCGGTCCGAGAGTGGACGCCGAACCGCTCGTAGAGTCGCGTCAGGTGCGCCTCGACCGTCCGTGAGGTCACCCCCAGCTCACCCGCGATCTCATCGTTGCTCCGGCCGTCCACGATGCGCGCCAAGACCTCGCGCTCCCGCACTGAGAGTGGCCGCGTCCCAAGGTCGGGCCGTGTGCTGAAGTGAATGCCACCGTCCGCGACACGCCGGATGGCCGCGATGAGCTCGGCCGTGGGTGCCGTCTTGACCACGAACCCTGCGGCGCCCGCCCGATAGGCGTATGCCGCGTACTGGGGATAGTCATAGGCCGTCCAGAGGATGATCGCCGGCCCCGGCCCGCCGACCGGCCGCGCCTGACCTGCGACCGTCGCGGTCGCCTCGCCGCTGAGCATCCGTAGACCACTCTCCCCCCCGAGGCGGATGTCCTGGACCACCACATCGGGCGGTTCGTCGCCATCGATGAGGGCCCGGATCTCGGCCAACGACCCGAGCATGGCCACGACCTCGATGTCCGGCTCTCGTGACAACAGCGAGGCGGTTCCCTCCCGCAGTGCGGGGTGGTCGTCCACGATGGCGACCCGAATGACTGGCGGGCGGGTTCGTCTCGCGGTCTCGCTCACGCGCCGATGGCCCGCCACTCGAGACCCACATGAGCGCCCCGGTTCGAGCCGCCCAGGATCAGCTGGGCGCCGATAGCCTCCGCACGCTGCGCCATCGATGCCAGGCCCAGACGCCCCTCACGATCCGCACGGGCGGCCGCGTCCCGATCGATGCCCGGGCCGCTGTCGTCCACGCTCAGGGTCACGCTCGCGAGGGTCGCTACGTAGCGCACCACGATGGGCGCAGCTCCGTACTTGAGGGCGTTCACGAGCGCCTCCTGGGCGACCCGGTACGCGGCGAGCTCGACCGAGGCGGGTGGCCGTGCCGTGGTCATCTGCTGCAGCTGCACAGGCACCCCGGAGCGCTGGGTCAGGCGCCCCACCAGCCATTCCAGCGCAGGGCCCGTGCCAAGGTCGTCGAGGACGGGCAATCGGAGTTCGCTGCCGACGGCTCGGAGTTCATCTGCCACGCCGCGCGCGATGGCCGCCGAGTCGATGTCACCCCGATCATCGAGTCGCTGGATGAGCAGCGCGATGTCCGCCAGTGGTCCGTCATGGAGCACCGAGGCGAGCCGGATCCGCTCGGTCTCGGCCGCCGCGACGACCCGGTCACGTTGCACCGACGCGCTCGAGGCCAGTCGGGCAAGGGGCAGCAGGGCGAACCGGACCAGCACCACCGCCGTGAAACCGGCCGCCACCAGCGGCACCAGCAGCACCGGCCACGCCCGCATCGACAGGCACAGAGCTGCGACCCCGGGCGCGGCCCCAACCGCCAGCACGACCAGGGCATCGAGTAACCGACGCTGCCCCGCCATCGGGACGCGCTGAGGACCGCGGAGGCACTCGAACGCCACGACCACGGCAGGCACCATGGCGGTGCCTGCCACTGCGACCCAGCGAAGGAAGCGCGTGAAGCTCTCGATGTCACCGTTGCCAACGAGCCAGCCCATCAGGACCCCGGCTCCCGCGAGGCCGAGAGCAGCGAGTCGAGTCCTGACCCGTCGACTCGGGTCGATGACCCAGCCCGCAAGGACCCAGGCCAGCGGCACGCCAGCCAGTCCTGACACCACGAGGCCGACGATGGAGGCCGGGTCGCCCCTCCAGTCCACCAACGGCACCATCGACAGCGGCGCCGTGACCGCCAACGCGAGGGGCGCCAGGTAGCCGCGCCCGGTGGCCGAGGTGGCCACCGTCGACCAGCGCCACCAGCAGAGCACGAGGAGGCCGGTCGACAACCAGACCGCGAGCATGGAGCCGGATGCCACGGGAGAGCTGATGGTGGGGGATCGCGCCCACCACGACACGAACCCGCCGGCGAGTACCGCGAGCGCCATCGCGAACCAGATCCGATCGAGGGCGGTATGCGACATGGTCCGACGCTAGCACACGCCCTCTCCCACGAGGCCAGCGGGAATCCACATGTCCGGCCGCGGGACTTGCCCACTTCTCGGCACCTGCGGCGCGGGCCATACTGCAGCGGTCACAACCGCACCAGAGGCCTCCATGGTCGAGCTCCCGGTCCCGCAGGTGGGTGATCCGGACCTGCCGGTGTCGATGCCGTCGCCCGTGCTGGAGGCGATCGGCGCTTCCAAGCGTTATCGACGGGGCGGTTCCTGGGCGCTTCGCGAGGTCAGCCTGGCGATCGCGCCCGGCACCATCACCGCGTTGGTGGGCCCGAATGGCGCGGGTAAGTCGACACTCATCCGGAGCTGGATAGGGTTCGAGGGCCTCACCGGCGGCAGCGTCCGGATCATGGGCATCGACCCGACCGCAGATCGTGCAGGGGCGGTCGGCAGCATCGGCTACGTCTCCCAGTCCACTGCCTTGTACCGGGGGCTGACGGTGGCTGACCACCTCTCCCTGGCACGTACGATGCGTCACGGATTTGATGCCGCATCCGCCGAGCTCCGTTTGGAACAGTTGGACATCCCGCTGTCGCAGAAGGCAGGGACCCTGTCGGGCGGCCAGGCTGCGCAGGTCGCGCTCTGCATCGCCCTCGGGACCGGTGCGCCGGTGCTGCTGCTGGACGAGCCGCTGGCGTCCCTGGACCCGCTCGCCCGCCACGACTTCCTCAATCTGCTGGTGGCCGCGGTCCGGGAGCGCGGCGCGACTGCCTTGCTGTCGTCGCACATCGTCAGCGACGTCCAGGCCGCCTGCGACCAGCTCATCGTGCTGGGTGGCGGGCGAGTGACGCTCCAGGCACCCATCGCCCAATCGGTCGCGGAGCACCGCCTGGTGGCTGCCGGGACGGCACCGCCCGAGATCATCGTGGCGACGTTCGCTCGTCCGGGCGGCGAGTCCATCGCGCTCATCCATTCGAGCGACCCGGCACTCCCTCCACCGACCCTGGAAGAGCTGGTCATGGGCTACCTGTCCGCAGCGCGAGGGGTGACGGCCGCGACTGGCCGTCGGGTCGCCTGATGTCACGCGCCGTGTGGCTGACGTGGAAGATGCACCGGTTCGAGGTCATCGCGGGCGTGCTGCTCATCGGTCTGCTGGCCATCAGCGCCTGGATCATGACCGGGCACATCACGAGCCTGGGCCTGTCCGATGCCTGCTGGCCGCGGGATGCGGACGGCAACTACGCCACGAACGCCTGCGACTCCTTGATGAACGACTTCTACTCCATCACCTCGTCCGAAGGCGGCTTCGTGCGCATCGGACTGGCGCTCGTGGCGCCCATCGTGGGGCTCATCCTGGGCGTGCCCATCGTGGCCCGCGAGCTGGAGCTGCGGACCACCTCCTTCGCATGGTCACTGCAGGCCAGCCGAAGTCACTGGCTGGCGTCGAGGGCGCTGCCGATGCTGCTCGTCGCCATGGTGGCCTTCGTGGTCCTCGGCATCATGGGCTCGATGTTCTTCGACACCCTCGCTGTCGGGCGCCAGGGAGCGGCACTGACCGAGGTCGCTTCGGGGGGCGCGGCGCTGGTGGCGCGCGGCCTCATGGCCGTTGGCGTCGCACTCCTGGTCGGCGCCCTCACGGGCCGCACGATGCCCGCGTTCATCATCGCTGCCATCGTGGTGGTGGCCTGGTCCGTGATGGGCGTCACGATGATCCAGGCCCAACTGTCCCACGGGTGGGCAGTCTGGACCCCGAGCAACGACGACAGCTGGCAGACTGGTCAGCTGGGCTACATCGCGTACGTGGACCACGGCAACTTCGACACGACCAAACCGGGCGAGGATGGCCAGCCGGGTGCGCGGTTCGACTTCGACACACTCGACCGCGAGGCCATCGCCACCTGTGGTAACGCGCCCGACGACGACAGCGGCGAGTCAGCGGAGTTCCGGGCGTGGGCGGACTGCGCGGACCCGATCTATCAACGCGGCAATGACGCCGGGTGGAACCTGACGGTGCCGGCATCCCGCTATGGCGACTACGTCGCGGTCGACACCCTGGCCAGCCTCCTGGTCGGCGGGCTCGCCATCCTGCTCACGTTCCCGGTCGTCGCCCGGCGGCGACCGTCATGAGCGGTCGCGCGGCGTGGCTCACCATCAAGATGCATCGGTTCGAGGTGCTCATCGCGGTGGCGTTGCTTGCCCTGATGGGGGTCAGTGCATGGGTAGTCGCGGCGCACATGAACGCCGTCACGGTCGGGCCGGAGTGCTGGAGCCAGTGGGAAGGCTCAGTCGGTCGACTGAACGCCTGCCAGCAGGCCGTGGAGCGGTGGCTGGATATCAACGAACACGAATCCGGGCAGCTGACGGGCTTCATGGGGCTGCTGCCAGCGGCCGTCGGTGTCGTCCTCGGCGTGCCCATCGTGGCCCGCGAGCTGGAGCTGCGGACGGTCTCGTTCGCGTGGTCGCTGCAGGGCATCCGATGGCGCTGGCTGCTGTCGAGGCTCTGGCCGTTGCTGGTCATCGCCATCGTCGGCGGTGTGTTGGTGGGGTTTGCCACGACCGAACTGCGATCCGCGAGGCTGGTCTCCCCGTTCGAGGCCGACTCGATGGGCGATATCGCCCGCCAGGGTCCGGTGCTGCTGACCCGGGTGCTGATCGGGTTTGGTATCGGGCTGTTGGCAGGGTCCCTCGTCGGCCGGACATTGCCCGCGTTCCTCGTGGCCGGGCTCCTGGTGGCGGCATGGATCATGTTCGCGGGGCCCACGATCGAGCGATCCGCGGCCTTGTCCCATGTGAGCTACGCGACGGACGAAGCGCTGTCCGGAGGCGGCGTGATCGGGTATGCCAGCGTGCGACCACTGGACTGGCTGGGCGAGGCATATCGGGAACCATAGGGCCGGATCATGGACGGCAGCCTGTACGAGCTGGCCTGCCCGGGCGCCAATACCAGCGGATCCGAATGCCCCGAATCCGCGTTCGTGCCCTACGAGGACTACGAGCGGATGGCGAAGATCGTGCCGCAGAGCGCGTGGGGCTCCATCGAACAGGCCGAGACCGGCGCTGGTCTCCTGGTTGCGGGCTTCGCCATCCTGCTCACCTTCCCGGTCGTGGCGAGGCGGCGGGCCGGCTGAGCACGGCGAACGCACCGTCCCCAGGTCTGCAAGAGCGCGCTGAAGCGTGCAGGCCGCCGGTCCGCCGCCGCTCCGCCGCATCCCGGACGTACATGTCCGGTATCAGCGAATGGGTGACGGCCGCCACGCCCACGTGGACCGGAATCCACCACTTTCGGCGCGACTGCCCCTGACCAGATAGCCACAAACGGCTATCTGACTGACCTTCCATCCGACCTTGGGTCACTGCTTGGTGCCAAGCATCACGGGCGACCCGATCGGCGTTCGCTGTATCCGCAAGAGTGTTCCGACGCGCGCCGAAGCGTGCTGCAAGAGCGCCTCGAAGCGCGCAGGACCGCTGGCCGTCGAACCGCTCGCGTCCGCCGGACCAACGCCCGCACCACAACCACGGGCGCCGCATCAACCCCCACGGGCGCCCGGCCCGAACTCCCTACGGGCGCCAGGCACGCACTGCCTGCGGCGCCCGGCCCGGCCCGCGATCCCTACAGGTGGTGCGGCTTCTCGGCCATCAGTGCCAGGAACTCATCGCGCGGCAGGGTGTTGGCCACGTGGCGCGCCTCCAGCCAGCCGCGGCGGGCCTGCGCGGTGCCCCAGATGACGTTGTCCCATTCGGACAGGTAGTGCGCGTCCGAGTCGATGGTGAAGCGGCAGCCCGCGTCCAGTGCGGACCGGATACGCCGGTCGTCGAGGTCCAGCCGCTCGTCGGAGCCGTTGACCTCCAGCAGCGTGCCCGTCTCGGCCGCCAGTCGGTAGAACGCCTCCCAATCGAGGTCCAGGTCAGGGCGTTGGTCGATCTTGCGTCCGGAGGGGTGGGCGATGATGTCCACATGCGGGTTGCGCAGTGCGGTCTCGTAGCGCGCCATCAGCTGCGCCCGCGGCTGCTTCCGGCCGACATGCAATGACGCGACGACCACGTCGAAGCGGGCCAGCAGCTCGTCGTCGTAGTCCAGGCGACCGTCGGTCCGGATCTCCAGCTCACAACCGTGGAGCAACCGGAATCCCGAGGGATGCGCCCCTTCCGGCATCTCCCCTGCCGCTTCTTCCCTCGCGAAGCGCTCGTTCAGCTCCCGGATCACGAGCCGCTCCTGCTCCACCTGGGCGGGGCTCAACCCGTTGGCGATGGTCAGGCTCCAGGAGTGATCGGTGAGCACCTGATAGGCATAGCCTCGCCGCCGCGCCGCCTCCGCCATGGTCTCGATCGATTCCTTGCCGTCCGACCACTCCGAGTGGGTGTGGCAGTCGCCCTGCAGGTCGCTCACTCGCACCAGTGATGGCAGCCGACCCGTCAGCGCGGCCTCGATCTCACCCCGATCCTCGCGCAGCTCGGGCTCGATGAACGGCATGCCCAGAAAGTCGTAGACCTCCGTCTCCGTGGCGAACGTGCGCACCTCCGCGTCGGCGCCCGTGAGCACGGAGCCGGACGCGTCCAGGCGCGCGAAACCGTGCTCCGAGAGGCTCCAGCCCAGGTCACGCGCTCGCTCCCGGAGTCGCACGTTGTGTGCTGCGGACCCCGTGAAGTGGACCGTGTACGTGCCGCCACGACCGGGCTGGTATGTCATGACGTCCGCCTGGGGGCCACGCAGCAGCTGCACGGACACCCGGTGCTCGCCACCGCGCAGGCCCGCCACCACTCGCTCCGTGGCAGCCATCGTGCGTACCGCGGACAGGACCTCTGCAGGCTGGTCCGTCTCCACCAGCAGGTCCAGGTCACCTACGTTCTCGCGGCCCCGCCGCACCGACCCGGCAGCGGTCACGAAACGGACCCCGGGGTACGTCCCGATGAGCAGCGCCAGACGATCCGCGACATCCCGTGCCTCGGCCATGTGCATCCGGGATGCCGGCCGCGTCTCCAGCTCCGCGAGGCCATCAAGGATGCGCTGCTCGGTCTTGGCCGAGATGCCCTTGACCTCGCGCAGGCGGCCCTCGCCGGCAGCAGTCTCGAGGTCGGCGAGCGTGGCCACACCCAGGGCGCGCCAGAGGTCGCCCGCGGTTCGAGGGCCGATGCCGGGCACCGCCAGCAGCGTCACGAGTGACGGCGGCACCTCCGCCAACAGCTGCTCGTGATAGTGCAGCCTGCCCGTGTCCGCCAGCTCGGCCAACTTCTCGTCGATGGCCTTCCCAACGCCCTCCAGCCGAGGCGGCGTCCCGGCCCGGTACGCCGCGACCACATCCACCGGGGTATGGGCGATGGAATCGGCCGCCCGCCGGTAGGCGCTGATCTTGAACCCAAGCTCGCCCCTGATCTCCAGTACGTCCGCGATCTCATGCAAGATGCGCGCCAGCTGCTCGTTGCGCAGCGGGGGTACGTCATCCCCGGCGGCAAAGCTCGGGCGCCCGTCGCCCACGGCCCCTGCGGGCGCCATCAGTGCCACGCTCCTGCGGGCGCCATCAGTGCCACGCTCCTGCAGGCGCCATCAGGCGAGCTCCACGCGGTCACGCCCGCGCCGCTTCGCCCGATACAGCGCCTGGTCGGCACGTCCGATCACGACACTGACCTCCTCATCCTCGTCCGCGATGGCCACTCCGACCGACACCGTCACGGGCGTCTCGAGACCCAGTCGGGCGATCGACAGACCCGCCACCGCCGCACGTACCCGCTCGGCAGCCTCGCTCGCCTGGGGCGCCGACGCCCGGCGCAGCATCACGGCGAACTCCTCGCCACCATACCGGACCGGGGTGTCCTCGGCCCGCAGGGTCATCGCGATGGCGGTCGCGACCGCCTTGAGCACCACATCGCCCTGGGCATGCCCGTAGCGATCGTTGAGGCGCTTGAAGTGGTCGATGTCGATCATCATGATGCCCAGGCTATCGGTGTCCCGGCGACGGGGACCCATGATGGCCAGCAGCTCATCGAAATAGCGCCGGTTGGGCAGCCCGGTCAGGGCATCCAGGTTGGCGCCACGCTCCGCGTCCTCCAGCAGATAGGCCCGCGAGAACGCAGCTGCTACCTCCTGGGCTGCCCAGTCCAGCAGCCGTCGTTCCGGGTCCGCCCACGGTTCGCGCGTGCGGCGCGAGAGCATCAGTGCGCCGAGGAAACGGCGATCGGCCACCAGGGGCGCGGTCAGCGTGTACGACAGTCCATACGCCGCGCGGACCCGGCGCGCGATCTCCTCCGCAGCTTCGCGTGCGGGCGCCTCGGCAGCTTCGCGCGCGGGCGCCTCGGCAGCTTCGCGTGCGGGCGCCTCGGCCGCGGTCGGCGAATCGGCTGCTGTCGCTGGGCCTGGTGCCGCAACAGCGTCCGTGACGCTGTCCGTGGACAGCTCCGGCACCTCCGGCCGCAGCCACGTCCGGGATGGCTCCACGCTGGCGCGAGCCGTGACCAGGGTCACCTCCACGACGTGGTCCGGACGACTCACGCGGGCCACGACCACGTGATCGGCACCTGACGTCGAGCGCAGCTCGGCCACGATCGCCTCCACGACCGCCTCGGGAGACATGGAGCGTGACAACCCCTGGAGGATGCGGGTCATGCCCAGCTCCCGCGAATGGCGCCGGTCAGCGAGCATCGCCGTCAACCGGTCGTGGATGAGGAGCCCGGTGCCGAGGACCATCACCAGTGCTGCGTCCAGGACGTCCACCCAGGTCACCGAGCCGTCGAGCAGCGTCGCCGCGACCGACAGGGCCAGCAGCGCCACTGCACCCGCGATGACGAGGCGAACCACCTCCAGGCGGCCATTGACATGCTCGTCGGTCTCCAGCACCTCGGCCGCCGGGCCGCCCGCGAGGGGTGCTGGCAGTGTCGTGTCTGACTCGTCAAGCACGACCCGAGGATGGCACACGTTGCCCACCCATGACGCCGACGATGGTCCCGACACGCACCGTCCGGTCGACTGACCGACGGGCGCGCGCCGGGTCGCCTCGAGCCACTCGGTGTCGATCGACGGGCGTACACTGCGGCCGACGTCCCCGAACGCACGGCTATCGCCGGTCACAGCGGGCCCCGGATGTCAGCGGAACACGCGGTCGGAGGGGTCTTCCCCGGGGCAGACCCCTGTACACGTGGCGCCCCGGGCGTCGCGAACCTGATAGCGGCCCTTCCCGTTCCGCGTGGACCAACGTTATCGCCTTCTGCATCGTGCTCGCGACTCGGCCGCGCTGTTCGGCAGTGGCCTATTCGGCGCCGGCATGCTCGCGGCCGTGATCATGCCGGTGAGCACCGCGTTCGTCATCTGCGAGGCGTTCGGCTGGGAGTCGGGTGTCGGCAAGCCCGTCCGTGAAGCGCCCGCGTTCTTTGGCCTGTTCACGTTCGTGCTGCTGTTCGGGGCGGCGGTGACGCTCATCCCGGGCCTCGACCTCATCGCGGTCATCGTCGGCAGCCAGTATCTCTAGGGCCTGCTGCTGCCCGTGGTCCTTGGTATTCATCCTGGTGCTCGTCAACGACCGACGGACGATGGGTGCCCATGCCAACGGCCGGATGCTCAATATCCTGGGCATCGCCAGCGTCGGGCTGGTCATCATCCTGGACGTGGCAATGCTGGGCAGCAGTCTCTGACCGCCCTAGGCATCCAGCTCGGCTGAGGCAGCAGGTTGGGGGCCGGCCCCGAGCGCGGCACGAAGCCCTGATCGCGCCAGCCGACGGACGTATCGTCGTGACAGGTCAGGCGGACACGTGCGCGGTCCGCCTGACGGATGTCACCCGCGTTGGCCATCGAGCACTCCAACCGAACCAGTCGTGTGGAGGCTGAAAGAGCCGATGACGGGTGGCGGCAGCGCTCGATCGAGACGTTCCCCGGCCGTCCCAGTCGCCGGGCGACTCGGGTGACCGATGGCGGCCATCCGATCGGCCCGAATCGGGTCGTCGTCGGCTTGCTCAGTCGTGGGGCGACTGGGTCCGTCTGCGACTCGCGTACCCCGCCGGCTGACGACACTCCGCGGCTGACGACACTCCGCGGCTGACGACACTCCGCTGGGCGGAGCTACATCATCACCAGGCCGCCGTCGACGGCAAGCACCTGTCCCGTGATGTACGCCGCCTCGTCCGAGGCGAGGAACGCGACCGCGCTGGCGATCTCCGTCGTCTCGCCGAAACGGCCCAGGGGCGTGCGCTTGATGAGCTCGTCCTTGAGGTCCTGGGGCAGGTCCTGGGTCAGCTCCGTGACCACGAACCCGGGCGCCACGGCATTGACCGTGATACCCCGGCTGGCCAGCTCGCGGGCGGTCGCCTTGGTCAGGCCGATGAGCCCCGCCTTCGCTGCGGAGTAGTTCGCCTGGCCCATCTGGCCGGCCTGCCCGGACACGCTGGTGATGTTGATGATGCGACCGCTGCGCGCCCGGAGCATCGGCCGGGTGACCGCCTTGGTGGCGTAGAACGCGCCCGAAAGATTGGTGTCGATGACCTCGCGCCAGGCATCGAAGCTCATGCGCATGATCAGGTCATCCCGCGTGATGCCCGCGTTGTTGACCAGGATGTCCACCTTGCCCAGGAACTCCAGCGCCTCCCGGATGAGCGCGTCGGCCGACTCCGGCTGCGCGACGTCCGCCTGGATGGCCAATGCCTGACGACCGAAGGCCGCGATCTCGGCCTGGGTCGAATGCGCGGCTTCGGTGTTGCCCTTGAAGCTGAACGCGACATCGGCCCCCTGCTCCGCCAGGCGCAGCGCGATGGCGCGCCCGATACCCCGTGAGCCGCCGGTCACCACGGCACTCTTGCCGGTCAGGTCGATCATGCGGGCACCTCTGTCCTCTGCTTGTCGGCCAGCACGGCCGCCAGCCGTGGCGGCACGGGATCCCCGGCGTCCCAGTCGATGGGCTGATGGATGGACGCGACGGGCAGGATGTCGTCCGCGCGACGACCGCAGGCCGGATCAGCGGTCCAGGTGACCGCCGCCGCGCCGCTCGTGAAGCCGGCGCCAAACGCGACGAACACGACCTTGTCGCCGGGCCGGAGCCGCCCTGACTCGACCGCCTCGGAGAGGGCGATGGGCACCGACGCGGCCGAGGTGTTGCCGTACTTGTCGAGGTCGATGAAGAACCTGTCCATGGGGATACCCAGGCTCTTGGCCACGGACTCGATGATCCGGAGATTCGCCTGGTGAGGCACGATCAGATCGACCTGGTCGGGGGTCCAGCCGGCCCGCTCGACGGCCTTGAGCGCGGAGGCCGCGATGGTGCGCGTGGCGTAGCGGTACGTCTCGCGGCCATCCATCCGCAGGTAGTGCTCGCCATCCGCGACGGTCGCCGCGGAGGTCGGTCGTCGGGCGCCACCGGCCGGGATCCAGATCCCCCACGCGCCACTGGGGTCGGCCGTCAGCTCCAGGCCACGCAGACCACCGCCCTCCTGGTCGCTGGCGGACAGTACGACCGCGCCGGCACCGTCCCCGAACAGGACGCAGGTGTTGCGGTCATCGAAGTCCAGGATGCGCGTGAGCAGCTCCGAGCCGATGACCAGCGCGTTGCGGGCCATGCCGCTCTGCACATACGCATGGGCCGTGGCATAGCCGTACACGAAGCCGGAGCATGCCGCCCCGATATCGAACGCCGCCGCCGCGTGGTTGCCGATGGCCTCCTTGACGAGGACGGCGGTGGCCGGCGTCAAGTGGTCGGGCGTGAGCGTGGCGAGCACGATGAGGTCGATGTCGTCTGGCTGCAGGCCGGCCACGGCGATGGCCCGCTTGCCGGCGATGGCGCCCATCGTGGCGGTCGTCTCGTTGGGCCCTGCGACCCGTCGCTCGCGAATGCCGGTCCGGCTCTGGATCCACTCGTCTGAGGTGTCCACGAGCCGGGCCATGTCCGCGTTCGTGAGCACCGTCTCCGGCGCGTAGGAGCCCCAGCCGGTGATGCGCGCGCTGCGGGGCAGTGTCACGTGGGTTCGACCTCGATGAGGACCTGCTTGGTCTTGACCAGTGCGCCACTCTCGGCTGCGATCCGTCGGACCACCCCGGTGACGTCGCTCTTGATCTCGTTGAACAGCTTCATGGCCTCCAGCAGACCGATGACCTGACCCGCATTCACCTCGCCCCCGACCCGGACGTAGTCCGCGGCACCCGGTGACGGCGAGCGATAGAAGACACCTGTGAGCGGTGCCACGATCGACCGAAACGTGGACTCGGCCACGATGGGCGAGGCCGGCCCGGTGGCTGCTACCGGGGCATTGGGTGCCAACGGGATGCTGACCGCGCCGGTACCCATGGCGGCGAACGCACTCGGGGCGCGCAACGTCAGTGTGGTGTCACCCGCCTCGATCTGGATCTCCGCCAGCCCGCCGCGAACGATGAGCGGCTCCAGCCGGTCGATGAGCGCGATGAGCTCGGTGACGTCCGCCTGATCGGGCGGATGGTCGGCCATCAGGCGTCCCAGCGCCGCAGCACGAGTGCGGAGTTCTGGCCACCGAAGCCGAACGCGTTGACGAGTGCCACCCGGACATCACGTGCGCGTGACACGAGCGGCGTCAGGTCCATGTCGCCGACACCCGGCTCGGGGTCCGTGAGGTTGATGGTCGGCGGCACCTGGCCATGCAGCATCGACTGGATGACCGCGACAGCAGCGTGTGCGCCGGCGGCCCCGATGGTATGCCCGATGGCGCCCTTGATCGCCGTCACGGACACCTGCGGCGCGCGATCGCCCAGCAGCGACCGGATGGCGGCCAACTCCTCCATGTCGCCCGCCGGGGTGCTGGTGGCATGTGCCGCCACGAGATCCGTCTCCGACGGGTCCAGGCCAGACTTGGCGAACGCCCGACGCGCTGCGCGCAGCGCTCCGGCGCCACCTGGTGCGGGCGACGTGATGTGGCTGGCATCCGCGGACGCGGCATATCCGCAGACCTCGGCCAGGATGCGTGCCCCACGCGCCTCCGCATGCGCCAGCTCCTCCAGGACGAGCATCGCGGCACCCTCGGCCAGCACGAAGCCATCGCGGCCGGTGTCGTACGGTCGACTGGCACCGGCCGGGTCATCGTTGCGGGTCGACAGCGCACGCATCGCGGCGAAGCCGGCGATGGTCGCCTCGTAGACGCACGCCTCCGAGCCGCCCGCGAACATCACCTCGGCATCGCCCCGCAGGATCATCTCGGTCGCCTCGCCGATGGCGTGGCCAGCACTCGCGCAGGCGCTCGTGGTCGAGAAGTTGGGACCCATCGCGCCGTAGCTGATGGCCGCCTGACCGGCGGCCATGTTGGCGATGGCCATGGGGATGAAGAAGGGACTGACCCGATCCGGCCCACGGTCGGCGTTGAGCACGATCTGCTCGATGAGGGTGCCCGTACCGCCCAGCCCGGAGCCGATGATGATGCCGGTGTGGAGCGCCTGCTCCCCTTCCAGACGTGCCGGCAGTCCTGCGTCATCCATGGCCTGGCGGGTCGCCACGAGCGCCATCTGGGTCGTCCGGTCGTTGCGCCGGATCTCCTTGCGGTCCAGCACCAGGGTCGGGTCGAAGTCCGGCACCTCGCCCGCGAACGTGCAGGCGACCCGGGATGGGTCGAAGGAGGTGATGGTCCGGACGCCGGATCCGCCTGCGACGAGTCCCGCCCAGAACGCATCCACCGTGGAGCCCAGGGGCGTGACTGCACCGAGGCCGGTCACGACCACGCGTCGCGGCTGGCTCATCGCACGAACCTCCCCGTACGGATGGTGGCGGCACGGTAGACATCACCGACCAGGCCGCGGGCACTCACCTCGTCGGCCACTCGCTGCGCATCGTAGGTGGTCCGGAACAACTCGGCAGTGGGCTGCTCACCCTCGGCCAGCGTGACCAGCGCCCATCCCGCCGCCGGGTCGCCGTCCATGGCGTAGCCGCAGGCGCCCGGGTTGACGATGAGCTTTCGACCCAGCTCCCGGACGTCGGCGACGTGGGTGTGCCCGACACACAGCACCCGGGCGTCACTGCGCGTGACACGCTGGACCGTGGTCGCCGGATCCAGGTCCGCCGACAGGCCAGCGGTCTGGCTACCGGGGGATGCGTGCGTCAGCAGCACCAGCAGGTCGTCCGACCAGAGGCGCCGTTCCGCGGGCAATCGACGGAGCCATTCCAGCTCGACATCGGACAGCTGGTCACGTGCCCACTCGGCCGCGGCGACGTGGCCCGCCGGGACCTCGTCCAGCCACGGGAACGCGGCGGCGTAGTCACCGTCGGCGACCGCGATATCGGTATTGCCCGCAACGATGAACGCGCCCGCCTTCTCCAGGTCCATCAGCCGCTGGATGGTCTCTGACGGACGCGGACCGTGGAGCACCAGGTCGCCCGTGATGAACAGCCGGTCGGGTCGGTGCTCCGCGATATCCACGAGGGCAGCCTCCAGGGCGGCCACGTTGCCGTGGATATCACCGAGCACAGAGATCCGAAGTCCCATCAGCGAAGCGCTCCTTCAGGCGGGATGATGAATGACAGCAGGCCCTCACAGGCAACCTCGCCGTCGACGCTGGCCACTGCCCGGCCCTTGCCAAAGCGCCGGCCCAGCTTTTCCATGGTGATCTCGAGGGTCAGCCGGTCACCCGGCTGGACGATGCGCTTGAAGCGGACCTCATCGATGGCTGCGAACAACCCGATCCGGTCGCCGAAGCCATCCTGGCGGGCCACGTAGACCGCCATCGTCTGGGCCAGTGCCTCCACCTGGAGCACGCCGGGCATCACGGGCAGTTCCGGGAAGTGCCCCTGGAAGAACCACTCGCTGGCGGTCACGCCCTTCTCGCCCCGGATGTAGCCCCGCTCGCGGTCCTCCGCAACGATGCGGTCGACGAGCAAGAACGGCCAGCGATGCGGGATGAGCTGCTGGATCTGGGCAGCGGTCAGCAGCACGCTTGGTGCAGCAGCGGTGGCCGGTGGGGTGTCGGTCATGGCGTCCCTCGGGTGCCCATCGGTGTCAGCGGCCTGCCGCGGCCAGGAACGCGGCGCTGCCGACCCGGTCGAGCAGGTTGGTGGTGAACACGCCGTCCACGAACGGCTTGCTGTCGATGACTGCCCGGTGGAATGCGGTGTTGGTCACGATGCCCTCAACGATCAGCTCGTCCAGGGCGACCCGGGCCCGCTCGATGGCCGTGGTCCGGTCCTCGCCCCACACGATGAGCTTGCCCAGCAGCGAGTCGTAGAACGGTGGCACCTCGTAGCCACCATACAGGTGGGAGTCCATGCGCACGCCCGGGCCGCCGGGCGCGAGGTATCGCTCCACGGTGCCGGCTCCCGGCCGGAAGTCGTGACGGACGTCCTCGGCGTTGATGCGGAACTCGATGGCGTGGCCACGCAGCTGGACGTCCGACTGGCCGTAGCCGAGCGGCTCCCCTGCCGCGATGCGGATCTGCTCCACGACCAGGTCGATGCCCGAGAGCATCTCCGTGACGGGGTGCTCCACCTGGATACGGCAGTTGATCTCGATGAAGTAGAACGCACCAGTGCTGTCGACGAGGAACTCCAGGGTGCCCAGGTTCTCGTAGCCGGCGGCGACCACGGCACGCAGCGCCTGTTCGGCCAGGGCGAGACGGGCGGCAGGGGCGAGTGCCGGGCTGGGTGCCTCTTCCACGATCTTCTGGTGGCGTCGCTGGACGGAACAGTCGCGCTCCCCGACATGGACGCCATTGCCGTAGCGGTCGACGATGACCTGGACCTCCACGTGGCGGTTGTCCTCCAGCCACTTCTCGAGGTACAGCGAGTCGTCGCCAAAGGCGGCGCGCGCCTCTGAGCGACAGATGGTGATGGCCTGCTGCAGCTCGCGCGGGGTACGCACCATGCGCATGCCCCGGCCACCACCACCGGCCGATGGCTTGATGAGCACCGGATAGCCGATGCGCTGCGCCTCCTCCAGGGCGTGGTCGTCGTCCCGCAACATGCCCACGGATCCCGGGATGGTGGGCAGGCCGTGAGCGCCCAGCAGTTGTCGGGTGCCCGCCTTGGACGCGAATCGCTCCAGCACCTCGGGCGGCGGCCCGATGAAGGTCAGGCCGTGGGCGCGGGTCATCTCCGCGAACGCATCGTCCTCGGACAGGAAGCCGTATCCGGGATGGATCGCCTCGCATCCCGTGACCACCGCCGCCGACAGGATCGACGCTGCGGACAGGTAGCTCCGGCTGGACTCGGCCGGCCCGACGCAGATGGCCTCGTCGGCAAGCTGCACGGCGCGCGAGTCGCGGTCCGCCTCGCTGTACGCAACGACCGCGGAGATACCCATCCGACGGCAGGCACGCAGTACGCGGAGCGCGATCTCGCCCCGGTTGGCGATGAGGATGCGCTGGAACATCAGGCGGCACCCGCGCCGGTCGCGGCGATGAGCGCGATGAGCCCCTGGCCGTACTCCACCGGATCACCCGGCTCGGTCACCAGCCGACCCACGACTCCATCCAAGGGCGCCACGACCTCCTTGCGCACACCCAGCACGTCGACCCAGCCGAGTACGTCACCGCGGTCGACGCGATGGCCGACGACGACACCCGCCCTGAGCGCGAAGTAGCCCACCGCGGTAGACCGGGCCACGGTCTGGTCGTTGGGGACGGCCGCAGCGGCCGATTGGCCGTTATTCGCAGTTCCAGCGCTCGACGTCGCGAGCGGGGCGCCCGGCGCGGCGTGGGCCGCACGCGCGGCATCGACCGGTGCACGGCGGATACGCACCCGCCAGGTGCCCCGGCGCACCTCGATCTCACCGAGGTCGCTGACGCCCAGGCGTGCCACGAGCGGTGGCAGCAGCTCGTCGACGACGCGCGCCAGCTCCGTCAGGCTGCCGGTGTCGCTGCCGGCTGCATCGCCGCGTGCCACCTGGATGATCTCACGCATCGATCAGATCTCCTCGTGGAGGGGTGGCTGGGGATCGATGTCCGTGTCGTCCCCCGTGGGCCGGGACCCCGTGGTCCGTGACGCGGCCGATGCATCCATGTCCCCATCCTGACGAGCGGGACGGGCGGGCGCGAGGAGCTCCCGAAGACGGTCGCCGACGCCCCTGCGAGGTCGTGGTGTGCGCACCACCGGGCCGACCAGCTGGACGCTCCCGATCTGGCGGTAGCGTCGATAGCGCGCCTCGACCAGGTCGGCCGGATCGCGTTCCACGAGGCGCTCCAGATGGCGCACCAGCACCTCACGTACGGCGCGGGCGGTCTGCTCCGGATCCTCATGCGCACCAGCCGCCGGCTCGGGCACCACCTCGTCCACGACACCCAGGGCCAGCTGGTCCGGGGCGGTCAGGCGCATCGCCACGGCCGCTTGCTGGGCCGCTTCCGGCGTGCGCCACAGGATGCTCGCGCAACCCTCGGGCGAGATGACGGAGTAGATGGCGTTCTCGAGCGCCAGCACGACATCACCGACCGCGATGGCGAGGGCGCCGCCCGATCCGCCTTCGCCCGTGATGACGGTCACGATGGGTACCCGGAGGCGGGTCATGAGGGCGATGGAGCTGGCGATGGCCTCGGCCTGGCCGCGCTCCTCTGAGGCAGCATCCGGAGAGGCGCCGGGCGTATCCACGAACGTGACCACCGGCAAGCCGAGGCGCTCCGCGAGTCGCATCAGGCGGATCGCCTTGCGGTAGCCGTCAGGATGGGGCATCCCGAAGTTGCGCCGGATGTTCTCCTCCACCTCGCCACCTTTCTGGTGGCCCAGGAACAGGATTCGCTGGCCGCCGAGGGTGGCGAATCCGCCCACCAGCGCCGCATCGTCACCGAATACCCGGTCGCCATGGAGCTCGATGACGTCCTCCGCCATGAGTCCCAGCAGCTCCAGGGTGTGCGGCCGGCGGACATTGCGGGCCAGCTGTACCCGGGCCCACACGCGCTCCCGGGTGCCGGCGTCATCTGCTGGCGGGGCGTCGAAGGTCGGCCGGGTCACGGTCCGGGCGGTCGTGCTCATGCCATCAGCCATGGGCCGGACCTCGACCGTTGGTGCTGCTCGTGGCCCGCGGGGGCACTTCCCATGGCGCCCCGCCCGCGACCATGGCCTCCGCGACCGGGAAGCTGCGACGCGTGGCAGGACGCAGGTAGGCGAGCAGGTCGATGAGCTCGGCGCGCAGCTCGGCGCGGGCCACGACACGATCTACGAATCCGTGGCGGAACAGGAATTCCGAGCGCTGGAAGCCCTCTGGCAGTGCATCCCCGGTGGTCCCCGCGGCGACCCGCGAACCGGCAAAGCCGATGAGTGCGCCCGGCTCCGCGATGTTGACGTCACCGATTGCCGAGAACGACGCGAACACACCGCCCGTGGTCGGGTCCGTCATGAGGCTGATGTACGGCACGCCCGCATCCGCAAGACGGGTGATGGCGGCGACGGTCCGCACCAGCTGCATCAGGGCCAGCGTCCCTTCCTGCATCCGGGCACCACCCGAGGCACTGACCACGATGAGCGGCAACCGCTCGTCCAGGGCGTCCTCTGCCGCGCGCGTCACCTTCTCGCCGACGACCGAGCCCATCGAGCCGCCCATGAACGCGAAGTCCATGACCGCGAGGGACACGCTCGTGCCACCGATGCGCCCGATACCCCGCACGGCCGCATCGCGGCCACCGGTAGCCAGCTGGGCGGCCTCGAGGCGGTCGGGATAGGTCTTGCTGTCCACGAACCGGAGGGGATCCAGGGACGTGAGCCCTTCGTCGCGTTCCTCCCACGAACCCGGGTCGAGCAGCAGCGCCAGACGCGCCTCGATGCGCAGCCGGAAATGGTGACCGCAGTGGCCGCAGACGCGGAGGCTCTTCTCCAACTGCTTGTTGTAGAGCATCTCGGCGCACGACGGGCACTGCGTCCACAGATCCGGGGGGAACGAGTCCCGGCGCGGTCGGAAGGGCAGGTTGACGGGCATCAGACCAGCCGCTCCCAGCGGGTACGGCGCCACACGACGAGTGCCGCGGCACCCGCCAGGGACGCGATGGACACACCTGATGCGATGGCACCGCCCACCAGGATCCCGCCCAGATGGCGGGCACGGGTGGGGTCCACGGGGAGGCCTGGCACGAATGGGACCAGGACACCCCGACCTGGCACCCCGACATCGGGGCCCGAAGCCACGTCACGGAGACGTGCCGCGAGCCGCTCCTCGAACCGGAACGAGGGGTGGAAGCGGCCAGCACCGCTGGCCACGAGCCGGGCAGTGCGGGACAGGTCGACGTTCTCGGCGGTCATGGATGGGCTGGTGGTTGCTGCGCGGCCACCGGCGAGCACGTGGTCGAGGTACAGGTCCAGCTGGATGGCATCCTCGTCCGGGGAGCCGATCACGTACGCTCCCCGCCCAGCTCGTCCGCGACGGCCCGCAACGCCCGGTGGATGAGCACCCGCACCGCACCCTCCGAGCGACCCAGGACCTCCCCGATCTCGCGCGCGGACATCTCGTCCACGAACCGGAGTGTCAACGCCTGGCGGCGGTCGCCTGGCAGGGTCTCGATGACCCGCCACGCTCGAGCAGCCTCGTCACGGGCCGCCACGGTGGCCGCGGGATCATCCGCAGCGGGTACGTCGAACGCAAGGTCCATGGGAACCTGGGGATGCCGCCGGACACGTCGCCGCTCATTGGCCAGGACGTTGCGGCAGATCTGGAACAACCAGGCACGGAAGGTGCTGCCTTCGTCCAGGCCACGGTCGTCGAAGCTCGGCAAGCCCCGGAGCGCCTGGAGGAACACCTGTTCGGTGACGTCCTCCGCGGCGTGATGGGCGCGTGTCTCGTAGAGGGCAAAACTGTACACTTGGGCCACGTACTTTCGATACAGGGTCTCGAATCGCAATGGGTCGCGTCGTGCCGCCTCGACGGCCGGGCGATCCGCATCGAGCGGCAACGGGCGCGTGAACGCAGCTGCCTCTCTCCCCTTCCTGAACACCGCGGCAGTCTATCCGTTACACGCCCCCAGGCGCGTCCGGGGCACCGATCCGTGCGAGCAACGTCGCGCCCTACGGCGCCGGAGCTGGCGTCTGAGCGCCATCCTCGGTGATGGGCCCGATCAGATCGGTCACGACATGGGGCCCGTACCGGCGCCGCAGGACCATCTCCGCATCGTCGTTCGGCCGGCGCAGACCCACCTCGACAGGGTTCCGGTCAAGGTCGGTGCCCACGGTCGAGATCACGACACCGCGGCGCCGGAGCTTGCGCTCATCGAGGGTGATGACGCGCTGGATGGCGCGCAGTCCTGAGAGCGTGAGCTGCGCGGGCAGGATCTCGATGATCATCCCCGCCGGGGCAAGGCCCATGAGGGCAGCACTGTGAGCCTCCAGGTCCCCGGTGAACCAGAAGGTGGTCCGAAAGGGGCCCGTCCGTTGGTAGGCGACACCGGCGAAGTCGAGCTGCCCGGACGTGTACGCGATGGCCGCGTCCATGCCCGAGATGAGCGACTCCTGGCGGCAGCGTTCCGCTAGCACAGCAGGTGTTGGCTCGTCCCACGCAAGGTCCGGATAGACCGCGAGACGATCAGCCGGCACGCTGAGCGGGGATGGTCCGGCAGAAGGGCTGGGACCTTGCGCTACCGACGAGATCGGTTGCGTCGCGAGCGCCAGGACCAGGGCGGCCGACCCGCACCACTGGCGGAGCGACATGGACTCACCTCTTGCTGCGCGACAGGCCCGGAAAGGCCACGATCCTGCATCGAGTGACGTCACCGGCATCGATGTGTGTCGTGTTCCCGTCGCCATCCGCAACGAGCAGTGCCCCGGAGTCGGGATCGACCCCCGTCGCAGCGGTGACGAGCCTCCCTCCGGGACCGTCCACCTCGACCTGGTGGCCGGTGGTCCTCTGGCGTGCCGACCACGCCCCGGAGTCGAAGCGACCCTGCCGGAGCGATTCGTAGCGCGGCTCGAGACGATCCAGCCAGGCGTCCAGCAGCACATCTCGGTCGATGGGCCGGCCGCCCGACAGTTCGCGCAGGCTGGTCATGGACGGTGCCAGGTCAGCCGGGAAGTCCGATGCTGACCAGTCGGCGTTGACACCGATGCCGATGACCGCGCTGGTCACCTCGTCATCGCCGAGCACCGCCTCTCCCAGCACCCCCGCGACCTTGCGCAGCAACCCGTCGGGGCCGTCCGCGACGATGTCATTGGGCCACTTCAGCCCGAGCGCTGCGTCCTTGAGGCCTGCCACGTCCTCGGCAGCGTCGAGCATCGCGAGCGCGACCGTGGCGGCCAGTCGCCAGGCATGGATCGGCGCCAGGACCACCGGCCGGAAACCGGCGGACACCAGCAGGGCCGCGCCCTGCGGTGCCGTCCACGTGCGACCGAGGCGTCCCCACCCCCCTGTCTGCTCCCCTGCGACCGCGAGGCACACCTCGGGCGTGCCTCGCTCGAGCCAATCGCGGACGACGGGCTGGGTCGACTCGATGCTCTCGAAGCGTTCGATGTGCGAGATGAAGGGGCTGCTCACCCGGCAACCATACCGGGCCACGGGCCACGCGACCGTTGGCCGCTCACGGGGTCCGGGCATGACACCGTCGGCCTGGTGGCCGGGCAGTGGCCCGCCCAGTCCCCATGCGCCCCGCCCGACGCACTTCATGCGCCCCGCCCGACCCACTTCATGCGCCCCGCCCGACCCACTTCATGCGCTGCGCCCGACGCACTTCCGGATTCAGCGAACAGGGATCAGGGATCAGGCCTTGCGTCACCCTGCGGTGCGACGGGGTCGCGGCAAACGTCCCTCGGACCGTCAGGATCGCGCTGACACCGCAGATCTGTCCAGTTCGGGCCTCCTCAACCTCCCCCATGACCTCCAGGATCTTCGACCGCAACGCCACACCCGCCGTCGCCGCCTCGTTCGTTCGTTGATACTGAAGATCGGTCGGGCTGCGTGCCTCCGGGGATCGCCTCTGGATCCAGCCATCCCGATCAGGGAGGTAGCGGCCCCTCAGGCCAGCGATCCGCGAGCCAGGTCAGGCGTCGACCCCGCGCTCGCGTCGGCGCTGCCCCGGCCTCCCGAGTTCCCGGACATATGAGCGCCTTGGGAACCACTCGCCTGCCCGGCCCGGCCGCTCGCCCGCAGCGAGGGCCACGCTGCGAGGGCCACGCTGCGAGGGCCTGCCCGGCCCGGCCGCTCGCCCGCAGCAGACGCGCCAGGTCGCGCGTGGCGTGTCCGGCTGGGCAGGGCCCACACACGACGACGGCATCGCAGAGGGCGACGCTGGGTGAGGGGGCCGCACCCCGCGACCGGCGACCGGCGAGTGGTCGGCGGGGAGCGCATCTGTCCAGGTTTCGGCAGGCCGCGCAGCGCAGGCCACGCTGCGAGGGCCACGCTGCGCGGCCGAGGCTCAGGCGCCGACCCCGGCGCTCGCGGCGGCATCCTCGGGCTGCTCCAGCCGGAAGGCCCGATGGAGGGCGCGGGCCGCCTCCTCCACCTGGTCCTCGGCGATGATGCACGTGATGCGGATCTCCGAGGTGGAGATCATCTCGATGTTGACGCCGGCATCCGCGAGCGCCCCGAACATCTTCGCCGCATATCCCGGCGCATTGCCGATACCCGAGCCCACGATGGACACCTTGGCGACCGCGGCATCCGTGGTCATGTCCGCGAAGCCCAGCTCCCGGACGATGGGGTCCAGCAGCCGCTTCGCCCGAGCCAGCTCCGTGGCCGGCACGGTGAACGACAGGTCCGTGGTGCCCGCGTGTCCGACGTTCTGGACGATGAGGTCGATATTGATGCCCGACTCCGCCAGCGGGTCGAACACCGTACGCGCGATGCCCGGGCGGTCCGGCACCCCCACCAGGGTCACCTTGGCGACCTTGCGGTCGAGGGCCAGGCCGCGGACCTTCTCGCGCAGCTCCATGGGATCAACCTCCTTGATGAGCGTGCCGGGATGGTCGGAGAACGTGGAGCGCACACCGATGACGACGTTGTTGACCCAGCCCAGCTCCACCGCCCGGGTCTGCATCACCTGGGCCCCCTGGTGGGCGAGCTCGAGCATCTCCTCGTACCCGATCACGGGCAGCAGCCGGGCATCCGGCACCACCCGCGGGTCCGCCGTGAAGATGCCCTCGACATCGGTATAGATCTCGCAGCGATCGGCCCCGAGGCGGGCCGCGAGCGCGACGGCAGTCGTATCCGAGCCGCCACGGCCGAGCGTGGTCACCTCACCCGTCCGGTGCGACTCATCCGTGGCGCCCTGGAAGCCGGCCACGATGACCACCTTGCCCGAGGCGATCTCGTCCTGGACCCGCACCGGGTCGACATTGGCGATGCGGGCCCGGCCGTGGCTGGAATCGGTGCGGATGCCGGCCTGGGCGCCCGTCAGCGAGATGGCCGGCACGCCCAGGGATTGGAGCGCCATGGCCACGAGGGTGCCGCTCATGTGCTCGCCGGTGGCCAGCAGCAGGTCCATCTCCCGGGGGTCCGGGTCATCGGTGATGCGCGCCGCAAGCTCGAGGAGGTGATCGGTCGTGTCACCCATGGCGCTCACCACGACCACCAGGTCGGAGCCGGCGGTCCGCTCTCGGGCGATCCGACGCGCGACGTGCCGGATGCGGTCCGCGTCCGCGAGGGACGAACCGCCGTATTTCTGGACGACAAGCTGGGACATGGCCCGATCGTAGCAAAGACGCCGGACAGGGCTGGTTGAGGTTGACACGACCAATACCACTGTGGCAGGGTATGGGTCATGAAGACCACAACCCAGCCGGAGCCGGCCCCGGAGGGCTATGACCCAGCGGCGTTCCCCTCGTTCGCGGTGACCGTGGACGTGGTCATCCTGACCATGGGGGTCGGCGGTCTGCGGGTCCTGCTGGTGCGTCGCGGTGAGTCACCGTTCCAGGGCATGTGGGCCGTGCCGGGTGGCTTCAAGCGGCCATCGGAGTCCCTGGACGAGGCGGCCGCGCGTGAGCTTTCGGAGGAGACCGGCGTCGATGCCGCGAGCCTGCTGCATCAGTTCGGGGCGTATGGCGATCCCGGCCGCGATCCGCGCATGAACGTGGTCACCGTGGGCTATCTCGCGGTCGTCCGGGACGTCGGCCGACTCACGGCAGGGACCGATGCCGCGGTCGCCGCGCTGGTGCCCGTCACGGATATCCTCGACGGGACCCTCGAGCTCGCCTTCGACCATCGCCACATCGTGGGCGATGCCCTGGAGCGCGTCCGGTTGGACCTGGGCTCGACGGGCATGGCCACCGCGTTCGTGGGCCCGACCTTCACGCTCGCCGAGCTGCGTGCCGTCTACGAGGCGGTCTGGGATATGCGCCTGGATGCGGCCAACTTCCGGCGGCGCATCGCGACGGACGACGGCTGGGTGATCCCGACCGGACAGACCGTCCCCGCGGGGCCCGCCGGCGGCCGACCAGCCGAGCTCTATCGCGCCGGACCCGCATGGGATGCGGGCGCACCCATCCATCGAACACAGCGACGGGAGACCAGGCAATGACGACCATGAGCGCAGTGGTGCACGACCGGTACGGCTCGCCCGAGGTGCTCCGCCTCGAGACCATCGAGCGGCCGGTGCCGAAGGACGACGAGGTCCTCATCCGCGTCCACGCGACCACTGTCAACCGAACCGACTGCGGCTTTCGACAGGGCTCGCCCATCATCGTGCGAGCCTTCAGCGGGCTGCGGCGCCCGAAGTTCCGGACCCTCGGCAACGAGCTGGCTGGGGTCATCGAGGGCGTCGGCAGCGCCGTGACGAAGTTCGCCGTCGGGGAGCGGGTGTTCGGGGTCGACCAGCGCACATTCGGTGCCAACGCCGAGTACGCCTGCATGCGCCAGGACGATCCCCTGGTCTCGATGCCCGAGACGATGTCGTTCGAAGAAGGCGCCGCCATGAGCGACGGCTTCATCCTGGCCAGCACCTGCCTTCGGGGCGCCGACCTGGAGCGTGGCCAGCGCATCCTGATCTACGGTGCGGCCGGATCGATCGGCAGTGCGGCGGTCCAGCTGGCCCGGCATATCGGCGCCCACGTGACCGCCGTCTGCGACACCCGCAACGTGGACCTGGTGCGGTCCCTTGGCGCGGACGTGGTCATCGACCGATTCGAGCAGGACTTCAGCCGCAACGGCGAGACGTACGACGTGGTGTTCGATGCCGTCGGCAAGTCGAGCTTCGCGCATTGCCGGCGGTCGATCGTGCCCCGCGGCCGGTACATCACCACGGACCTTGGGCGGTTCTGGCACAACCCACCGCTCATCCTGCTGACCGCCATCACCTCGCGCCTCGGCGGACGGCGGGCGCAGCTGCCCATCCCCAGCTATCGCCAGCAGGACATCCAGCGGCTGCGGGAGATGTTCGAGGCGGGCACCTACCGAGCCATCATCGACCGGCGCTATCCCCTCGCGGATGTCGTGGAAGCGACCCGGTATGTCGAGGCCGGCCAGAAGACCGGCAACGTCGTCCTCGACGTCAGCGGCTGACCAGGCTGCGGCGATCGCGCCTCAATCCAGCGTGAACGCGCCTCGGACGCGCGGACGGACCACCAGTGACCGACCAGGCAAGCCGGCAGCTGCCGCCCCGGCCGACATCGCCGCCGCGACGACCTGGGCCAGCTCCGGTCGGTCCGCGAACGCGATGACCGACGACCCTGCGCCGGACATGCACGCACCCAACGCGCCGGCCTGGCGCGCGGCCGCGATGAGCAGCGGCAGCTCCGGGTAGACCACGGCACGATACGGCTCGTGCAGCCGGTCATCCGTGGCCGCGGTCAGCAGGTCCATGCGGCCGGACGCGAAGGCGGCCACGGCGAGCGAGGCCGCGCCGACGTTGTGGACAGCATCCCTGAATGGCACCTGTATCGGCAGCGCCGCGCGCATCGCGGAGGTCGAGAGCGGCCGGTCAGGGATGAACAGTGCGGCCAGCAGTCGGTCGGGTGGCTCGATGCGCACGGACTGCGCGTCCCCGGCGGCATGGCTCACGACCACGAAGCCGCCCAGCAACGCGGCCGACGCGTTGTCGGCATGCCCTTCCGCCTGACACGCGAGGGTCAGCAGTCGCTGGGGTGTCAGGCCGCCGCCGGCGAGCGCATCGGCGGCCAGCAGTCCTGCCACGGTCGCGGACGCGGACGAGCCGAGGCCACGTGACAACGGGATGCGGTTGTGCATCGAGATGCGGAAGTGGATGCCGTCGGGGTCATGACCCAACTCCCTCAGGCCCAGCCGGAGAGCCTGGGTGCAGCGATCGGATCCTGACGCGTCGAGCGACCCCTCGCCTTCGCCGTCGACCGTGAGCTCCAGTGGACCCGGCCCGTCGAGGGCTTCCACCCGGATGGTGTTCGACAGGTCCAGCGCCAGGGCCAGACAGTCGAAGCCAGCTCCAAGGTTGGCCGTGGTGGCAGGTGACTCCACGGTCACCACGGTCCGGGCCAGTCGCGCGACCGAGGACGACCCGCTCACGAGTGGCGACACGCTCACCAGCCCAGCACTGCGCGGACGCCCGCCACATCGGCTGGTGCCTGGAGGGGTGCCTCCCCGAGCCGCTGGGCGGTGTCCGGGTCCTTGAGGCCGTGCCCCGTGAGCACACAGACGATGGTCGCGCCGGGGTCGATGGCACCCGCTGCAGCGAGCATGCGCAGGCCAGCGACCGACGCGGCACTCGCCGGCTCGCAGAAGATGCCCTCCATCCGGGCAAGGTCGGCATACGCGGCGAGGATCTGCTCATCGGTCACGGACTCGATGCGGCCGCCCGACTCGTCCCGTGCCCGGAGCGCCTTGTCGCCACTCGCCGGATCACCGATCCGGATGGCCGTCGCGATGGTCTCCGGCCGCCGCACCGTATGGCCCAGCACGAGGGGAGCGGCGCCTGCTGCCTGGAAGCCCAGCATCACGGGCGCGGTGTCCACGAGGCCCGCGGTCCGGTAGTCGGTGAAACCCATCCAGTAGGCGCTGATGTTGCCGGCATTGCCGACCGGGATGGCGAGGTAGTCGGGGGCGCCACCCAGGTCCTCGCAGATCTCGAACGCCGCCGTCTTCTGGCCCTGCAGCCGATATGGATTGACGGAGTTGACGAGGGTCACGGGGTGATCCGGGTCAGGCACCTCCGTCAGCTGCCGGACGACGGCGAGTGCCTCGTCGAAGCCACCCTCGATGGCCAGCACCCGGGCACCCGCGACCTGCGCCTGGAGCAGCTTGCCGGCGGCGATCTTGCCCTGCGGCAGGACCACGACCACTTCCAGGCCAGCGGCCGCGCCATAGGCGGCGGCAGATGCGGAGGTGTTGCCGGTCGAGGCGCAGATGATGGCCCGGGCGCCGTCCTCGAGTGCCTTGGCGACCGCCATGACCATGCCCCGGTCCTTGAAGGAGCCCGTGGGGTTGCTGCCCTCGAGCTTCAGGTACAGGTTGGGACAACCCATCTGGCGTCCCAGGTTGCGGGCATGGACGAGCGGCGTGGCGCCCTCCCCCAACGACAGCGAGGGCGTCGACGAGGTGACCGGCAGGAACGGCGCGAACCGCTGCATGAGTCGGGGACGGGGGCCCACGGTGGCCTCCTCCGCCCGCAGTCGATGGAGCACCTGGCTCATGCGCACCTTGTTCAGGCCTCCGAGAGTACGGGGTAGATGGTGGCGTCGATGTCCAGGCCGGCCAGCCGGGCACGGATGGACCCGAGCGTCATGGAGCGCACGACGAAGGCCTCCATGTCCTGGGCGAGGACCACCTCGGCGATGCTTTGCGGCAGGTTGCCGAGCATCAGCTCGGGAGCCACGAAGTACCAGCCGCCCTCACCGGCCAGGTCATCCACGACCGGGACCGGGCCATGTGCGGCCGGCAGCGACTCCCAGGTCGAGCCGCTGCCGCGTGCGATGGCCAGCAGGTCACCGAGCACCGAGCTCGACGTCGCCGCCCCCCCCGCGCCGGGACCCCGGAAGGCGACCCGACCGACCGGGTCACCGATGATCTCGATGAGGTTCAGGACACCGTCCGTGGAGCCCAGGGAGGACGTCGCCCGGACGGCCATCGGGCTGACAGCGGCACGCACTGAGCCGCCCTGATCGCGCTCCGCGCGCGCCACGAGCTTGATGGTCATGCCCAGGCGCGCAGCACCACCCAGGTCCGCCGTGGTCACGCCCGTGATACCGGGTGCTCCGTCGCCACGCGTCCGTGGCGCGGCACGCCGCAGCGCCGCGGGGTCGGTCCAGATCCCGAAGGCGAGCCGGGTGAGCAGGGTCAGCTTGTGCACTGCGTCGTGGCCATCCACATCGCCCGACGGATCGGCCTCCGCGTAGCCGCGTGCCTGTGCCTCGGCGAGGACATCGGCATACGTCCGGGCATCCCGCGCCATGGCGCTCAGGATGTGGTTGGTGGTGCCGTTCACGATGCCCCGCACAGCGTGCATCCGGTTGGCAGCCAGGTCCGTGGACAGCGGCCCAAGGATGGGGATGCCGCCCGCCACGGCCGCCTCGAAGCGCAGCGTGACCCCGGCCTCGCGCGCCGCCGCCTCGATGGCCGGGCCCTGGGTCGCGAGCAGTGCCTTGTTGCCCGTCACGACATGCTTGCCGGCCGCGATGGCCGCCAGCACGACGTCAGCCGCGTCCCTGGTGCCACCGATGAGCTCCACGACCACATCGATCTCCGGGTCGTGCACCAGCGCCAGGAGGCCGTCCGTGACGCGCACGTCATCGGGCAGGGTCAGGCCGCGCTGTCGGGCGGGGTCCCGCACGCCCACCGCCCGCAGCTCGGGGGCGTACTGGCCGCGCGCCTCGACGTCGGCGCGCCACGCCGGGTCGACCAGCTTCGAGGCGACCGGGCGGGCGACGCTGCCAAGGCCCAGCAGGGCGACGCGCAACGGCGAACGGGGGGTGACAGGGGGATGCATCACGAGCGATCGTACCAAGCCTCGGCGGTCGGCCGCCGGTTCGCGCTAGACTCGGCCGCCGTGGAACCCAGCATGACCCTGCCGACGACCGTCACTCCCCTGCTGCGCGATCCGTCGCCGCGCGCCCGTGTGTTCAGCGGCGTGCAGCCGTCGGGCCTGCCGCACGTGGGCAACTGGCTGGGCGCATTCCGCAACTACATCGCGATGCAGGACACCCACGATGCCATCTACTGCATCGTGGACTACCACGCCCTGACGTCAACACATGACGGCGACGCGATCCGGCGCAACACCCACGAGATGGCCCTGGGCCTGCTGGCGCTGGGCCTGGACCCGGAGCAGTCGGTCCTGTTCCGCCAGTCGGACCGGCCCGAGCACCTGGAGCTGATGTGGCTCCTGGCCTCGGTCACGCCCGTCTCGTGGGTCGAACGGACACCGTCCTTCAAGGACAAGAAGCGCTCCCAGCCGGGAGACGTGAATCACGCGCTGCTGACCTATCCCGTGCTGCAGGCGGCGGACATCGCCATCTACAACGCCCGATTCGTGCCCGTGGGCAAGGACCAGGCAGCGCACCTGGAGCTGGCGCGCGAGATCATCCGGGCGTTCAACGCGGTCTATGGCGACATCTTCGTCGAGGCGGAGGCGGTGTTCACCGACTCACCCATCGTCCGGGGGACGGATGGGGGCGGCAAGATGTCCAAGTCCATGGGCAACACCATCGACATCTTCGCGGATGAGGCCACCATCCGGAAGCAGGTCATGGGCATGGTCACCGACACGGAACGACTTCGGCGGACCGATCCAGGTCGGCCCGAGGTGTGCAACGTGTGTCAGCTCCATCGCCAGTTCAGCCCACACGACTACGAGCAGATCTGGGAGGGCGAGCGCACGGCAGCCACTGGGTGCGTGGACACGAAGCGGCTGCTGGCTGACCGGATGCTCGCCTCGTTCGAGGAGGCTCGGGAGCGCCGCCGCGAGCTGGAGGCGCGCCCTGGCTACGTGGAAGAGGTGCTGCGCGCGGGTGCCGATCGACTGGCGCCCCTGGCCGCGGAGACGATGCGTATCTGTCACGACGTCATGGGGCTCGGACCGCGCCGGTAGGTCTTTGGGCCGCGCTGGTCTTTCGGCCGCGCTGGGTGCGGGCGGCCTGGTCTTTCGGCCGCGCCGGGTGCGGGCGGCCTAGCGTGTCCCACCCCCGGGATGTAGCGACGGGTGTCGGTCATCCTGCCTGTGTCGACGGGCGCCTCGGAGGTGACCGGCCAGCAGTGCCTCGGGATTCCCGCCCGGTGAGCGTTACGACGACCGAGTCACCCGATTCGCGATGCCGGGCATCGGGATTCCCGCCACATGAGCAGAACGCGGCTGCATTGCCCGATCGGGTTCATGGGCGGGCGTTTGGGCGGGTTCCGCCGGTCGCAGTGACCACCCCGTGGGAATCGCAGACCTATCGCGAGAGCCCCGCGACCAAGCGACACGCGCAGGATCAGGGAACGACTTTGTCGTGCCTACCCAAGTCCCGTAGTGGGTGTGGATCTGGCCACACTGGATGGCGGGAGTGCCGGCGTCCGTAAGGTCGGACTTCTGTAGCCGGTTGCCTCGGATGCACTCCCCGACCTCTCCGAGCGCCTGGAACGGCCACCTGTCGGACAGGACTCCGCAATCAGGTCCTCGATGCGGCTCACGGCGCCCTTGTCGATCTCACGCGGTGCGCGCTTGAGTGACACCAGGTACGCACTCTCAACCTCGGACGGCGCGACGCCGAACTGCTCCCGGTACCTGCCGTGCTCCGCCTCGGCCTTGCTCACCGCCTGGCTGTGGCTGACCGATCCGGGTCGGGTGAGCAGCGGGGCGTCCATCGCGCCCATGAGCCTGCCCAGCGTCCGAGCCAATCCTTCATGTAGGTGGGCTGCCGACTCTGTGCGCGGAACTCAGCCGCGTCGAGATAGGTCGAGATAGTCCGCGACGATCGTGGTGAGCTTCGCCAGATCGGGCTCATCGAGGTAACTCCTGGCGATGGAAACTTCGGACGTGCGGGGGCACCGCGCTGTCCTTCCTGGACGTTCTTGAGCACGATGATGCACGTCGCGATGGTGGTGCCGAGGCAGAGGTCGGGCGGCAGCTGGATGACCGTCTCGCCGTAGTCGTTGTCGATCAAGTACTTGCGGATCTTCTGCTCGGCACCGCTGCGGGTAGAGCACGCCCAGGAAGTCGACGATGGCGGCGGTGCTGTTGACCGCGAGCCGCGAGAGCGTGTGCATCATCCCGTCGCGTGGCCATCACGTCCTTGGCCGGTCGATCGACTGCCGCGGCCGGGAGCGCTGGTTCGGCCCGGGAATCACCCGGCGGGCACCGCCCTTCGTCCCCGTCGGTCGCGGACCACCGGGTCATGGCAAGGACGTGGGGAGGGGGCGCTAGACTGCGCGCATGCTCAGCCGGCTGATCCAGTCCGAGGGGCGCTGGATCCACGCGCTGCTGGTGCTCAGCACCATCACCGTGGCGCTCGTGCTCACCGGGCTGCTCTCCAACATCGTGGTGTTCTTCAGCGACATCCTGCTCATCCTCGTGATGGCCTGGCTGTTCGCGTTCATCCTGTCGCCCCTGGCCAGCTGGATCGAACGCCACATGCCCGTGTTGCCGCGAGTCGCGGTGGTCGCGGGCATCTACGGCCTGTTGTTCGTGGCGCTCGCGGGGATCATCGTGACCGTGTCGGTCGCCGTCGCGAGTTCGTTCCAGCAACTGCTGGCAGAGCTGCCGACCATCCAGGCCAACCTGCCCGAGACACTCAAGGATTGGCAGGCACGTTTGGACGGCATCGGCCTTGGCGACGTCAAGCTCGCCGAGGCCTTCAACCAGGCGATCGTGGGCTTCCAGGCCCTGTCCGGGGACCTGGTCGGGCCGGCGGCCGATCTCGCGCTGGCCAGCCTGGGCATGATCGGCAACCTGTTGATGGTCGTCTTCCTGTCGGTGTTCATCCTCATCGACAAGGACCAGATCATGGCCTTCTTCCTGCGCCTTGCCCCACCCCGATACGCGGGTGAGGTCCGGCTGCTCCAGACGAGCGTCTCGTCATCGTTCGGCGGCTTCATCCGTGGTCAGGCCATCCAGGGCGTCGCCCTGGGCCTGGTGGCGGCGGTCGGTGGCTTCGTCCTGGACATCCCCTACTGGCAGGTGACGGCGGTCATCGTGGGGATCCTCCAGGTGATCCCGTTCTTTGGCCCCTTCGCGTCGTGGGCACCACCGGTCGTGGTGGCCGGCCTCACCGGCGGCGCGGTGCTGCCCATCCTGGTCGTGATGGTCGCTGGCTGGTTCGTGGTCATGAACATCATCCAGCCGCGCGTGATGGCCAACTCGGTCGGCATCCACCCCGTGGTAGTGCTGGTGTCGGTACTCATCGGGCTCAAGCTCCAGGGGGTCGCGGGCGCCATCTTCGCGGTGCCGGTCGCCGCGGTCATCTCGGCGTTCTTCTTCTTCTACCTCGAGCGCTCCCCCGACGGCGGCCCACGGGACGTGGCGAGTCGAGCGGCGAGACGAGTCGAGGCTCGTGAGGGCCGCACGGTGCGGGTGCCCACGGCGCCCAGCGTGGTGCCCGGCAGCCAGGGGGATGCGGCCAGCATGAGCGTCAGCGGAAGTGGGGCCGCAGCGGTGGCGCCGACGACGGCCCGAGGTGGCCTTGCTGGCGCGGCTGCGCGCTTCGTACGCAGAGGTGGCACGTCCGACACATCCCTGCCCACCACACCCTCGGACGAGACGCCCGCTTAGCCAGGGTCACACGCGGAGGGCGGAGGCTACGGCCGCTGCTGCATCACCGCCAGGTCGCCGTTGGTGGTGTTGGCGCGGATGACCGTCACGGACGAGATACCGGCAGTGCCCCTGATCCCGGTATCCGAGACCTCCAGCGCCGTGAAGTCGGTCTGGACGCGACCGTTGGAGGTCGCCCCGTCGATGGTGAACGCCGCATCGCCCGGCAGCGTCAGGGTCAGGTTGGCATTGCTGGTCGTGAGGGTGTTGCTACCGGGTGCCAGCGAGCCACTGAACGTGAGCGTGGCATTGGACGTCTCGGCGCTCACCCGCGTCTCCTTGGCGGCCACGATATCCAGCGTGCCATTGCTGGTGCGCACCCGCAGGTCGCCCGTGGCGAGCGTGACCGACACCGGGCCGTTGGACGTATCCAGATCCAGGTCCCGGCCGCCCCGGGTGGTGATGGCGCCGTTCGAGGCACGCGCCAGGATGCTGCCCGCGGTATTGGCGGCCTCGATGCGGCCATTGGAAGTGCGCAGCTGCAGACTCGACTGGGGAGGCACGGAGATCTCGATGTCCGCACCGCTGTCGCCCAGGGACACCGGCCGATCGGCACGCCGGGCGCTGATGGTGACCCGGTCCGCATCGGATGTGACGGTCACCACGACCTGCTGCAGGTCACGTTCCGCCTCCTGCTGGTCGCTGCCGGAGCCGCGGCTGGTGACCCGCACCTCGATGTCGTGCTCGCCGCCCGCGGTCACCGTGATGCGGCCGTTGAAGGTATCCACGACGACCACCGGTGCGAGGCCCACGGGGACCGTCTGGCGTTCCTCGCGCTGGGCGTACACGGTGCCGGTGACCGTGCAGCCGGCCAGCGCCAGACCCGCCACGATGATGGTGAGGGCCAGCAGGGCCAGATGCCGGACCGGGCTCACGATCAGGAGCGTTTGCGGTCCGCGATGACCTCGCGCGCCGCGTTCCGACCGGGGACGCCCGTCACGCCGCCACCCGGGTGGGCGCCGGAGCCGCACAGGTACAGACCCTCAAGCGGCATGCGATATCGCGCATAGCCCAGCATCGGGCGCCAGGCGAACCACTGGTCCAGGCTGGGCTCGCCGTGGAGCGGATGACCGCCGGTCATGCCCAGGTCACGCTCCATGTCCGCCGGGGTGTGCATCTGCCGGGCGACGACCAGCGCACCGATGCCCGGTGCCACGGACTCCAGCACGGCCATGGTCCGTGCCAGGAGCGTGTCACGTGCCGTGTCCCAGCTGTCATCACGCAGCTGGCGCGGGGCGGACTGGACCAGGACGCTCATCACGTGCCGGACACCGGACGCCGCGGCACCATCGACCAGCAACGGGTCCGTGAGGCTGGGGATGGTCGCTTCCAGCCACGGCTGGTCACTCATGCGGCCGTACTTGGCGGCGTCATGCGCCACGTCCAGGTAGCGCACGGACGGCGCAACCAGCAGCCGACCACGCAGCCGCACCGCGGCGTCGTCACCGGTCAGCCCGCTGAAGCGAGGCAACTCCGACAGGGCGAGGCTCACCTTGGCCGTGACCCCGGACTGGCGCAGGTTGCCGGCCTGCCAGCCGAGTCGGGGCCCCAGGACCTCCGGGTCCACGAGGTCCAGCAACGTCTGCCGCGGGTCGAGCCCGCTGACCACGACAGCCGCCGTCAATTCCTCACCCGACGCGAGCGCGATGCCCGTGGCGCGACCACCGGCCGAGCGCACGGCCACGACCTGGGAACCGGTGCGGATCTCGGCACCCGCCCGTCTGGCGGCCGATGCCAGCGCCGACGCCAGCGCCCCGGGTCCGCCCCGGGCGTACACAGTCTCGCCTGCAGCACCCCCATCGTTGCCCGCGGAGTCCGCGAGCAGCACCTGGGTCGTGCCGGCCGAGTGGGGACCCATGGAGGAGTAGCGGATGCCCCGGACGGCCAGCATCGCGCGCAGCGCATCGGTTTCGAACCGGTCCTCCAGGAAGTCCGCCACCGATTGCGGCAGGACGCGCAGCAGTGCCCGGCCATGTGCCTCGTCGAGGCCGCGCAGGTGCATCCCCAGGCGCAGCGCCGAGAGCACGTCCCCGGGGGCCGCCCCGGATGGATCGGGCGGCGTGATGGTCATCAGCCGGGACAGCACGCCGGACAGCGTCCGGACCTCCGCATCGAAGGCTGGCCACGCAGCACCGTCGGCGCGCGACACGATGGCCAGCTCGCTCGCGGTCCGTGTGGTGTCGCCCCAGAGGGTGATGGCGGGACCGTCCGTGCGCAGCGAGGTGACCCGTGCTGCCGGCTGGACCAGGCGCAGGCCATCCGCGGCAAGACCCAGCTCACGCGCGATGGAGCCCCGCAGCCGACCCACGGTGTGGGCGTACACCGGGATCCGCGCGCCGGGCACGATCTCCGCGGTCGCCAACGCCCCGCCGACCGACGGTCGCTGCTCGACCACGAGCGTGCTCAGGCCACTCCTGGCGAGGTACGTGGCACACACCAGGGCGTTGTGGCCGCCACCCAGGACGATGGCATCCCACGTCGCGGTCGTCGTCATGCCGCCTCCCCACCCTTCTGGCGCAACAGCTCGAGCGCGGCGATGCGCCCTGGGGCGCCCATGATGCCGCCGCCCGGGTGCGCCGACGAGCCGCACAGCCAGAGGTCGTTGATGGGTGTCCGGAAGCGTGCCCAGCCGGGAGCCGGGCGGTTGACGAACAGCTGCTCCAGGGACAACTCGCCCTGGAAGATGTTGCCTTCCGTGAGGCCCATCGTGCGTTCGATATCGAGTGGGGTCAGCACCTGTCGATGGAGGATGAGGCTCCGGATATTCGGCGCCCGTTCGGCGAGCGTGTCCACGACCGCGTCGCCAAAGGCCTCGCGCTGGTCGTCCCAGGTCCCCTCCGCCAGCTTGTACGGCGCGTACTGCACGAAGCAGCTGACGATGTGCTTGCCGGGCGGCGCCATGCGCGGGTCGACCAGGGTCGGGATGACCATATCCACATACGGCCGCTGGCTGAACCGGCCGCCCTTGGCGTCGTCGTACGCCTGCTCCATGTAGTCCAGCGAGGGGGAGAAGCTGATGGCCCCGCGCAGGTGCTCACCGGGGCCGGGCATGATCGTGAAGTCGGGCAATCCATCGAGCGCCAGGTTGACCTTGCCCGATGAGCCCCGGAACCGGAACTGGCGGATGGACGCCTCGAAGTCCGGCTCCAGGGTGCCCGACTCGATGAGGTCCAGGAAGGTCACCTTGGCATCGGTCGAGGCCAGGACCGCAGCGGCGCTGATCTCCTCACCCGACTCCAGCACCACTCCAGTCGCGCGGCCGTCACGGATGGTGATGTGGTCGACCGGCGCCTCGGTCCGGATCTCCGCCCCGAACGAGCGTGCCGACGACGCGATCGCCTCGCTGACGCCGCCCGTGCCGCCACGCGGGATGACCCAGGCCCGGAACGCGCCATCGATCTCGCCCATGTAGTGATGCAGCAGGACATATGCGGTACCCGGCGATCGCACCCCCTGGTAGGTGCCGATGATGCCCGACGCGGACATGGTCGCCTTGAGCGGCGCCGTCTCGAACCACTGGTCCAGGAAGTCCGCGGCGCTCATGGTCATGAGCTGCACGAAGGCGGTCTGCTGCCGGCGGGGCAGCTTGCTGAAGTCGCGCAGCAGGCTGCCGAGGGGCATCGCATCACGCGGGTCCGGTCGACGCGGATCCACGGGCGTGATGCCCAGGATGGGCTTGATGAAGCGCGCCATCTCGACCATCAGCAGGCCGTACTCGCTGTATGCCTCCGCGTCCTGGGCTGACCAGCGGCGGATCTCGCGCATCGTCTGGGCGTGATCGTCCGTGCGCCACAGGTAGTCGTCATCGAGGGGCGTGAAGGTGCCATCGAGGGGCAGGATGCGCAGCCCATGCCTGGGCAGCTGCAGGTCGCGGATGATCTCGGGTCGCAGCAGGCTCACGACGTAGCTCGCCACGCTGAACCGGAAGCCCGGGAAGACCTCTTCGGTGACTGCCGCGCCGCCCAGCACGTGCCGCCGCTCCAGGACGAGTGTCTTGAGACCGCCCCGCGCCAGGTAGGCCGCACTGACCAGCCCGTTGTGACCCCCGCCGATGATCACGGCGTCGTAGCGCTGGGGCACGGTCCCTCCTCTCTCGATCGATGGCACACGGACGCG
>JBBQNA010000003.1:0-56372 GCA_038329515.1 Candidatus Limnocylindrales bacterium
CAGGTTCTGGCGCACGTGCGCGGCGTCGACCTCGATGGTGGTCTTTGGCAGCATCGTCAGCTCGGCGGACTCGATCTTGACGCCCGCGGCCTCAAGGCCCTTGCGTACGATCTCGAGATCCGTCGGTTCGGTCGCGATCTCGATGGGGTCGGACTCGGTGTCCACGTCCACGGCGCCAGCATCGATGGCCAGGAGCGCGATCTCGTCCGGGTCCACACCCTCACGCACGACGCTGATGATGCCCCGCGGCTCGAACTGCCAGGCGACCGCACCGGAGCCCGCCAGGCTGCCACCGGCCTTGGTGAATACCGCACGCACGTCCGCGGCCGTCCGGTTACGGTTGTTGGTGGCCGTCTCGACCAGGAGTGCGACGCCGCCAGGGCCGTAGCCCTCGTACACGATCTCCTCGTATTCCTCTGCCTTGTCGCCGCCGCTGGCCTTGTCGATGGCACGCTTGATGATCTCCGCGGGCATGTTGGCGGAGCGTGCCTTGTCAAGCGTCAGCCGCAGGCGGTAATTGGCGTCAGGATCAGGACCGCCGGCACGCGTTGCGATGCCGATCTCGCGCGCGATCTTGGTAAAGACCGCGCCTCGCTTGGCGTCGTTGGCACCCTTCTGGCGCTTGATCTGGGACCACTTGGAATGTCCGGACATCGCGAGCGAGTCTATATGATGCAGCCATCGTCTCGATCAGGACCGGGGACACGGTCTGCCCGAGGACCGCTGCCCCGGTCGCAAGCCGGAGGACGCCGCGTGTCACACGACGAGCCAGCACGCCTGCGCAACGCGGTCCTGGCGGGCCACGCTGGGTCAGGCAAGACCACCCTGGCGGAGCACCTGCTGCACACCACGGGCGCCATCGCGCGCGCTGGTCGGGTGGATGACGGGACAGCGAGCCTGGACTGGGAACCCGAGGAACAGAAGCGGCGCCTGTCGCTGTCGCTCGCTGTGGCCACCTTCAGCCATGACGGACACCGCATCACCATCATCGACACGCCCGGCTACGCCGACTTCGTGGGCGAGGTCATCGAGGGCTTCAGCGCGGTCGACTCGGCGCTCATCACGATGGACGCGTCCGGCAACGAGTCGGGTGCTGATACGGCCATCGGGTTGGGCCGTTCCATGGGCCGACCTGCCCTCTTCGCCATCACGCGCTGTGACCGGGAGCACGCCGACCCCATGGCTGCCGTGGATGCCCTGCGGGCGGAGTTCGGCAACAAGATCGCACCCCTGCAGGTGGCCATCGGCGCCGGTGAGTCGTTCCGGGGCACCGTGGATGTCGTCCACGGGCGCGCCTGGCTCCATGAGGCTGGCTCGCGGCGCCAGATACCGGTGCCGGACGACCTCGTGGCCGAGGTCGCGTTGCGACGCGACCAGCTGCTGGAGGCGGCCGCCGAGGCCGACGACGATGTCCTGGACAAGTACCTCGAGGGCCGCGAGGTGACCGACGAGGAGCTCGAGGCGTGTCTCCACAAGGGGGTCCGGGAGAGCATCCTGGCGCCGGTGCTGCTGACATCCGCCACGCGTGACATCGGCATCGAGGAGCTCCTGGACGCCATCGTGCGCTATCTCCCCTCCCCCGAGGAGGAGGGACCCATCACGGCGCTCGATGGGGCGGGAGACACGGTGGAGGTCGCCGTCGAGCCCGACGGCCCCCTGGTCGCCCAGGTATTCAAGACCATGGCCGACCCGTTCGTTGGCAAGCTGTCCTGCTTTCGGGTGTGGTCGGGCACGATCCGGTCGCACGACCATGTCTGGAACGCCGAGCGGGGCGAGGAGGAGCGCATCGGCCAGGTCCTCCGGCTCCACGGCAAGGACCACGAGGCGGTAGGTGAGCTCCGAGCGGGCGACATCGGTGCCGTGGCCAAGCTCGCCCACACCAGCACCGGGGATACCCTCTCCACCCGCGAGCGGCCACTGCGGCTGGCGCGCATCGCGTTCCCGGAGCCCACCCTGCCGGTGGCCATCGAGCCATCGTCCAAGACCGATGTGGACAAGCTCAGCACTAGCCTCGGCAGGCTCATCGAGGAGGATCCCACGCTGCGCGTCGAACGTCACGCCGAGACGGGCGAGGAGCTCCTGTGGGCACAGGGCGAGAACCAGGTCGCGGTCGCCACCGAGCGGCTGCAGCGCAAGTTCGGCACTGCGGTCGTGACGCGCACGCCCCGGGTCCCGTACCGGGAGACCATCAAGGGCCACGCCAGGGTGGAAGGGCGGCACAAGAAGCAGACCGGCGGACGCGGCCAGTTCGGCCACGTGTGGCTGGAGCTGGAGCCCAATCCTGGTGGCGGTGTCGCGTTCGCGGAGCGGATCGTTGGCGGCGTGGTACCCCGGCAGTTCTTCCCGGGTGTCGAGAAGGGCGTCCGGGACGTCGCCGAGAAGGGTCCCATCGCGGGCTATCCGGTCATCGACTTCACGGCGACCCTCTACGACGGCTCGTTCCATGCGGTCGACTCGGACGACGTCTCGTTCCGGGTGGCTGGATCGATGGCGACGCGCCAGGGCATCGGGGAAGCGCAGCCGACGCTCCTGGAGCCGATCATGGAGGTCGAGGTGCGGGTGCCAGAGGCCTTCATGGGCGATGTCAATCGTGACCTCGCAACGCGCCGCGGCCACGTCCTGGGCATGGACGGTACCGACGGCATCCAGGCGGTCCGGGCGCACGTGCCGATGGCCGAGCTGTTCACCTACGCCACGGAGCTCCGTTCCATCACGGGCGGTCGGGGCACATTCAGCCAGTCACTGGCGCACTACGCGGAGGTGCCGCCCCACGAGGCGCAGCGAGTCATCGCGGCACATCGCGCCGAAGCAGCGGGGTCCGGACACTAGGGCCTGCGCAGCCGGGCATCGGCTGTTGCCCCGGCTGTGGCGCGACGGTCAGCTGACGATGGCGAGTGCCGCCGCCAGGTCGACACGGCCCTCGTACAGCGCTCGGCCCAGGATGGCGCCGCCGTAGCCGGCTGCCGCGAGGTCCTGGATATCCTGCAGGCTTGACACACCCGCGGACGCGATGACGTGATCGACACCCTCGGCTGCCACAGCGGTCTGCGCCAGCAGGTCCATGTCCGGGCCAGTCAGCAGGCCGTCGCGTGCGATCGCGGTCACCGCGAACCAGGCGATGCCCGCTGCACGGAGTCGAGTGACGAGGTCGAGCGCCGGCGCACCCGTGGCTCCGGCCGTCCAGCCATCGCCCACCGCCTGGCCATCCCGGACGTCCACGGCAGCCACGACGTGACTCGCCCCCCAGCGCGTGACGAGGACGTGCGCGAGCTCCGGGTCCCGGATCAGAGCCGTGCCCAGGACGACACGGTCCACGCCCGAGTCCAGCAGCGAGCCCGCGACCTGCGCGTCACGGATGCCCCCGGCGACCTGGCATGGGATGTCCACCGCGGCCACGATGCGCTCGATGATGGCTGCCTGGCTGCGCGCTCCATCACGGGCCGCCTCCAGGTCCACGAGGTGGAGGCGGGTCGCGCCCTGCTCGGCCCAGCTGCGTGCGACGGCGACCGGATCAGCGGCGTAGTCGGTGACGCGCTCGAAGTCACCCTGCGCCAGCCGGACGACCGCGCCGCCGAGCAGGTCGATGGCCGGGATCAGCTCCATGAGTCGACTCGCCCGCGCAGAGATCCTTCGCCCAGCTCCACATTCCGGAATGGCCGAACGGCTCGCTGCTTACCGCGCTCGCCAGCCCTTCCGGCCGAACCCGCGGGCCCCCGGGAGGAACAAGATCCCGGTGATACCGGGATCAGGTTGCCCCGAGCACTGGGGAGCGGTGGGAGACACGCCACCCGGCACCGCCAGGTGCGTGGGGGCCGGCCGGACGTTCGCTCATTCCGCAGACCTGTGTGGTTGGCTCTCGCGCATGACTGGCCGGGGCCTCGTGCGTCCGAGGACCGTCCTTGCTCGGCGGACTGTGGTCGTCGTGCTCGCGAGGCGTGCTGCTGTGTCGCCCATCTCATCGCCCTGCTGTCCATATCATCGTGCTACTATGCTAACACGCTACTGTGCTAGCATGTTGTGGCGGCGCGCGCACATGCCCGATGTGCATCGCGCACATGCCCGATGTACGGCCACATGACCAGGTGCGAGAGAAACGATGACCAGCGAACCAACGGATTGGCGAAGCCCGGCGGTGGACGACCTGCTAGAGGCTATCTCGGCCCTCCCCGACCGGGATGCGACCGGTGTCTTCCTGCGCGACTTGTGCACCCTGCGGGAGCTGCATGACATGGCCCAGCGGTGGCAGGTCGTCCAGCTGCTGGACCAGGGCCGCCACTACGCGGAGATCGCGCGCGAGACAGGCGCCAGCACGGCGACCATCACCCGCATCGCGCAATGGCTGCACCACGGCACCGGCGGCTATCGCGCGGCGCTGGCTCGGGGCGCGGGCGTGGCCACACGTGCGGGGATCGAGCGATGAGTGCACTGTCGACCGCGGCCATGGGCGCTGCCCTCTCCACCGTTCGCGACCCAGCCCGATTGCGTCTGGCCGTACCCAACAAGGGCCGGATGCTGGAACCGACGGCCGCCCTGCTGCGTGACGCTGGGCTCGACTTCGAGGATGGTACGCGGGCGCTCGTCGCACGCATCAATACGTTCCCGCTGGACATCCTGTCGGTGCGGACGGACGACATCGCGGAGTTCGTGGCGGACGGTGTCGCGGACCTGGGCATCACGGGCATCAACCTCCTGCACGAGGCCGGCGTCGAGCTGCCGGTGCACCTCGAGTTGGGCTATGGCAGATGTCGGCTGGAGACGGCGGTCCCGAATGACAGCCCGGCGAGGTCCCTGGAGGACTTGCGTGGCCTGCGCATCGCGACCAGCCACCCCAACAGCACCCGTCGCGCATTCGCGGACCGGGGCATCCCGGTGGAGATCATCACCATCAGCGGCGCCGTCGAGGTGGCGCCCAAGCTGGGCCTCGCGGATGCCATCGTGGACCTGGTGTCCACCGGTTCGACGCTGGTCATGAATGGCCTCCGCTCGGTGGGTGAGCTGCTGAGCAGCCAGGCGGTCGTGGTCGGGCCGGAACGTCCGGACGCCGGCCGTCGCGAGCTGGCCGAGGAGCTGCTCACGATGCTTGGCGCGGTGGTCGCGGGGCGCAAGGTCAAGTACCTGATGATGAATGCGCCGAGGACATCCCTGGAAGCCATCGAGGACATCCTGCCGGGCCTGGAGTCGCCCAGCGTCATCCCCCTCGCCCACGAGGGGATGGTCGCGGTCCACTCGGTCGTGCCCGCGGACCAGGTCCATTCGCTATTGGGTCGCCTCCGCGCGGCCGGCGCCTCGGGCATCCTCGTGGTGCCCGTGGAGAAGCTGCTGCCATGAGCGTCGAGAACCTCACCCGGATGCGACGCGTCCGGTTGGCGGAGCTGACGGCCGCCGAGTTGGACGGAATCCTGACGCGTGCCACGACGGTCACCCCGGAACTCCGCGAGCGGGTCCGGGCGATCATCGCGGATGTCCGCGCCGGTGGCGATGCCGCGCTGCGTGACGCGGGCGCTCGCTTCGGTGGTGGGCTGCCGAGTGTCGGCGATGCGCCGCCACGCATCTCGATCCCCGCGGACGAGTTGCGGGTCGCACGTGACCGGCTGCCACGCGACCTGCGGCGTGGCCTGGACGAGATGGCCCGCAACATCGAGCGCTTCCACGTGGTCCAGGTGCCGCCGGCAGAACAGTGGGTCGAGGTACGCCCCGGTGTGAACGTCGGGCGTGTCTGGCGCGGCCTTGACCGGGTCGCCGCCTATGTTCCCGGTGGCACCGCGCCGCTGCCGTCATCGCTGCTCATGAGCGCCATCCCGGCGCGCCTGGCCGGCGTCCGGGAGCTGGTCGTGGCCACGCCCACCGGCCGCGATGGCACGGTCTCCCCTGCGCTGCTGGGCGCCGCGGGGCTCATGGATGTGCAGGAGCTGTACGTCATGGGCGGCGCACAGGCGATCGCCGCGCTGGCGTACGGCACCGAGACCATCCGGCCCGTGGACAAGATCGTCGGCCCCGGCAGTGCCTGGGTCACAGAGGCCAAGCTCCAGGTCCTCGACCGCGCTGCCATCGACATGCCCGCCGGACCCACGGAGGTCATGGTCGTGGCGGATGACACCGCGGACCCGGTCCACGTGGCGGCCGACCTCATCAGCGAGGCCGAGCACGGTCCCGACTCGCCCGTGGTCCTGGTCACGACATCGGTCGGTGTGGCGGATGCCATCGAGGACCAGATCGCCATCCAGCTGCCCCGACTCGAGCGGCAGTCGGAGATCGTGACGGCGCTGTCCCGGGGCACGGTGGTCATCGCCGACGATGTGGCGGCCGCGCTCACCTTCGCGGACGCCTACGCACCCGAGCACCTGTCCGTGCTGATCGCCGACGACGACGCGGCGCTTCGAACCTTGCGACACGCGGGCTCGTTGTTCCTTGGCGGCTACTCACCCGAAGCCGCGGGCGACTACGCCACCGGATCGAACCACGTGTTGCCGACCGCCGGCCTCGCCCGAGCGTACGGCGCGCTGTCGGTCGAGACCTTCGGGCGCTGGATGCAGGTGCAGCGGCTCACGAAGGCGGGACTGGCGTCCATCCGTGACAGCGTCGCGGTGGTCGCCGACGCCGAGGGCCTGACCGCCCATCGGCGGGCCGTGGACATCCGCTTCGACGCCGAACCCACGACCGCCACTTCGGAGGAGCGACGCTGATGGCTGCCGCAGCCCCCGCCACTGCCCCGGTCTCGCAGGTCTACACATGGGAGCCGTCCAACCCGGTGCTCGCTGCGCGATACGGCCTGCGACCCGAGGACATCCTGCGCTTCGACCTCAACACCTCGCCCCTGCCGGCACCGGACATCGCGGCCGCGTTGGCGGGTCCGTTCGATCCGCCCCTCAACGAATACCCCGACAGCATGTACGTCGGAGTGGTCGATGCTGCCGCGGCGTACGTCGGCGTGGACGCATCGAACATCGTCGTGGGCGCCGGCGCCGACGAGGTGCTGGACATCATCGCCAAGACGTTCCTCCCGGCGGGTGGCCGGGCCGTGGTGCCCATCCCCACGTATGCCATGTACGGCGTGCTGACCACGCAGCGGGCCGCCACCCTCGACGCCGTCCTGCGTCGGCCGGTGAGCGAGGGTTTCGGCATCGACCTGGAGCAGTTCCTGCCCCGCCTGGCCGGCGCTGACCTTGCCTGGCTGTGTGCTCCCAACAACCCCACGGGCGCACCCGAGCCGATGAGTGCCATCGTCGCGGTCCTCGAGGCCGCGGCACAGCTGGGCAGTAACGGACCGATGATCGTCGTCGATGAGGCGTACGCGGAGTTCTCGCCGGAGACGTCGGTTTCGCTCATCGACCGCTACCCGGGTCTCATCGTCGTGCGCACGGTATCCAAGGCATTCGCCCTCGCGGGCATGCGGGTCGGCTATGCCATCGCGCAGCGACCCACTATCGAGCGCCTGGAGCGTCTCCGGCCTCCGGGCAGCATCTCGACCGTGTCCGCCGCGGTCGCGGCCGCAGCCCTGCGAGCCCCGGACGTGGCGCGCCGCAACGCCGCGACCCTCATCGTGGAGCGCCTGTGGTTGGCCGATCGGCTCGCGGACGTGGGCTTGCCGGCGTATCCCAGCATCACCAACTTCGTGCTCGTGCCCATCGGCTCGGTGGGTGCGGCAGAGGACCTGACCGAGACGCTGCTGCGCGCGGGCATCGTGACCCGAACCTTCGGGCCCGCCAATCCGCTTCGCGGCCACCTGCGGCTGACCGTTCGTACCCGCCCCGAGAACGAGCGCCTGCTCGAGGTGCTCCAGACATGGCAGGCAGGGAGGCCCGCATGACCACGACCAATCGGACCGCCGTCCGCGAGCGCACCACCCGTGAGACGACCATCCGCGTCAGCGTCGACCTGGACGGCTCCGGCCGCTCGGACATCAGCACGGGTGTCGGCTTCTACGACCACCTGCTGACGTCGCTGGCGCACCACTCGCTGATCGACATCGAGATCGCTGCCACAGGCGACCTGCACATCGACGAGCACCACACCGTCGAGGACGTGGCGCTCGTCCTGGGTGATGCCATCTCGGCGGCGCTCGGCGACCGGGTCGGCATCAGCCGGTTCGGGGACGCGGTCGTGCCCATGGATGACGCGCTCGCGAGCGTGGCCCTGGACCTGTCCGGTCGGCCATACGCCGTACTCGACCTGACGTTCCGGGGCGAGCGGGTCGGGGCACTGTCGACCCAGCTCGTGGAGCACATCCTGGAGTCGCTGGCGCGGACGCTGGCCGCCAACCTGCATGTCACGGCATCTGGCCGCAACGATCACCACATCGCTGAGGCCATCTTCAAGGCCCTCGCCCGGTCGTTGCGCGAGGCAGTGGCCATGGACCCGCGGCGCACCGGCATCGCATCCACGAAGGGCTCCCTGGGGTGACCCGCAGCGGGCTGGTCGTCGTGGACTACGGCGCCGGCAACCTGGTGAGCATCCGCAATGCCCTGGAGCTGCTGGGTGGTACGCCGAGCATCGGGACCACGGCGGCCGATGTCAGGAGCGCATCGGTCATCGTGGTGCCCGGCGTGGGCGCCAGCGGACCCGCCATGGAGCGGTTGGAGCGACAGGGGCTTGCCGATCCGATCCGCGACGCGGTCCACGACGGTGCCTGGTACGTGGGCATCTGCCTGGGCATGCAGCTGTTGTTCGAGCGGTCGGATGAGGATGGCGCGCAGATGCTGGCGCTGCTGGAGGGTGACGTGGTGGCCATCGCGGATGCACCACGCCTGCCCCATATCGGTTGGAATCAGCTCGAGGTCCAGCGACCGCACGTTGTGATGGGCGGCGTCGCGGATGGCGCGCCCGCGTACTTCGTGCACTCCTACGTGGCGCGCCCCGCAGATGCGTCGATGGTCATCACCGAGACCGAGCACGGCAGCCGCTTCCCGAGCATCGTGGTGTCCGACCGCGTCATCGGCTATCAGTTCCACCCGGAGCGCTCCGGCAGCGACGGGCTGCAGCTGTTGCGGAACATGCTGGACCTGACGGGACTCGTACCCGGGACCGACAGCTCTTGGTCCGAGACCCAGGCCCTCTCTGCCAGCGTGGGCTGACCGATGCTCCTGCGCCGTGTCATCCCCTGCCTGGACGTCAAGGACGGCCGGGTCGTCAAGGGCGTCCGATTCGTTGACCTCACCGATGAGGGCGACCCGCCAACGCTGGCCGAGCGCCACGCCCGAAACGGTGCGGACGAGATCGTGTTCCTGGACATCTCGGCCGCTCCCGAGGCCCGAGGCACCCTCCTGGACGTGGTGGAGCGAACCGCGAAGCGCGTGTTCGTGCCCCTGACCGTGGGTGGTGGTGTGCGCTCCGCGACGGAGATGCGGGACGTGCTGCGGGCGGGGGCGGACAAGGTCGCCGTCAACACCGCGGCCATCCGTGATCCGTCGCTGCTGACGACGTGCGCCCGGACGTTCGGTCGCCAGTGTGTCGTCATCTCGGTCGACGCCCGCGCCGTGCCCGGTGACGCCGAGCGTTGGGAGGTCGTGGTCCAGGGCGGCCGGGAGGCAACGGGCCTCGATGCCATCGAGTGGATCCGTCGGGCGGTGGAGCTGGGCGCCGGTGAGGTGCTCCTGACGTCCATCGACCGCGACGGCACGGGCAGCGGCTTCGACCTCGCACTGCTGCGCGCGGCGAGCGCAGCGGTGGACGTGCCCATCGTGGCATCGGGTGGGGCAGGCACGCCCGGCGACATGGTGGCGGCCATCACGGAGGGCAATGCCGACGCGGTGCTTGCCGCATCCATCTTCCATCGCGACATCCATTCCATCGCCACGGTCAAGGACGCGCTGGCCGCCGCCGGCGTGCCCGTCCGACGCACGAACGGGCTCGCGGCGTGACGGCCGCTGTGCGGACCCTGGACCCGGATACGATCCGCTACGGCGAGCAGGGCCTGATCGCCGCTGTCTGCCAGGACGCCAGCGACGGGCGGGTGCTGATGGTCGCGTGGCAGGACGCCGAGGCCATCGAGGCGACGCTGCGGACCCGCGAGATGCACTTCCATTCCCGGTCGCGGGGCCGCTTGTGGCGCAAGGGCGAGACGAGCGGCAACGTGCTGGCGGTCGCCTCGGCCAGCCTGGACTGCGACGGGGACGCCATCCTGTGGTCGGTCACCCCGACGGGTCCGGCGTGCCACACCGGGACGCGGTCCTGTTTCGACCTGGACGTGGATCCGGGTCCAGGCGGGGACGTCCCCGCCACGCATCCCCAGGGCTTCGCATGGCTCGAGACGCTGTGGGCGACCATCGACGAGCGGGCACGGCTGCGACCCGCGGGTTCCTACACGACCCGTCTGTTGGATGCCGGGGTGGACCTGCCGGCGCGCAAGGTCGCCGAGGAGGCGGTCGAGGTGCTCATGGCTGCCAAGGACGACGCGGTCGCCCAGGCGACTGACGACCCGGCACGCGACCAGGGTCCACTCGCTGGCGAGATGGGTGACCTGCTGTACCACCTGCTGGTGCTGTGCGCCGAGCGTGGCCTGCCACCGGCCGAGGTCCTGGGGGTCCTGCGAGCTCGTCACTCCTGACCTGCGAGCTCTTCACTCCTGACCCGCCGCCGGCCTGAGGCGCGCCCGGGGCGCGGATGAGGCTTGCGACTTCGGCCGGGCCGCAGGCGGAGCCGCGCCCGAGAGGGTCCAGGAATCAAGGAACGAGCCTGGCGATCGCGAGGCTTCCGGACTCCGCGGAGAGGAGGGAGGAGAACGCTCGGTCCGTTCGCGACTCGCGATCGCTTGCTCGTCTGTGTCGTAGTACACACCCCGAGGCCCCCGCAATCAACCTCGGTGGGATCACGAGTCGATTGTCAAACCGCAACAATCGGGGCCGGGCGAGCGTGACGCTGGCCCTCAGCGGGTCCTCAGGTGCCTCTCAGGTTCATCCGTCCCGCCGGACAACGACGAGCCGCTTTCGGCCCTGGCGCAGCAGGTGGTACCGCCCGGCCACCGGCGTGGGCAGGGGATCGTCCATGGATGCGACCCGGATGCCGTTGATGGACATGCCGCCCTGGGCGATGGCGCGGCGGGCCTCGCCCTTCGACGTGAACAGGCCGCTGTCCACGGCGAGGCCGATGAGATCGGTGCCCTCCCCTGACCAGGCGTGACCGGCGACCTCGCGATACAGCACGTCGAGCACCTCGGCGTCGGTGACCGGCTCGCTGGAGAAGGCCGCGGTCGCGACCCGGACCTGCCGGTCGGCCTCGTCCGCGCCGTGGATGCGCGCCGTGAGGTCATAGGCGAACGCGCGCTGTCCGGGCCGCTTGCCGGGATCCGCGACCTGCTCGGCCATGATGGCGTCGATCCGGTCTCGGGGCATCAGGGTCAGGCGCGTCAACAGCGTGGACACGTCGGCGTCATGGGCATTCAGCCAGTACTGGTAAAAGGCGTATGGCGACGTGATGGTCGGATCCAGCATCACCGAGCCGGCCTCGGTCTTGCCCATCTTCCGGCCGTCCGAAGTGAGCAACAGCGGCTGCGACAGGCCGTGCGCCGCGTTCCCGGTGACACGCCGGATGAGCGAGATGCCGGCCGTGATGTTGCCCCACTGGTCGGCGCCACCCATCTGCATCTCCACCTCGCGGTCGCGATACAGGTGCAGGAAGTCGGTCGCTTGGAGCGTCTGGTAGCTGAACTCCGTAAAGGACAGGCCACTACCCAGGCGTTGCTGCACGGAGTCCTTCTCCAGCATCGTGGAGATGGTGAAGTGCTTGCCGATGTCCCGGAGATAGTCCAGGAGGTGGTACTCCATCAGCCATTCCCGGTTGTCGACCATGCGTGCCTGCGCGGGACCCGGCTCGAAGTCCAGGAAACGCTCCAGCTGCGACCGGATCGATGTCGCGTTCGCATCGACCTGTTCCGCCGTCAGCAGCACCCGCTCGGCGCTCTTGCCGGAGGGGTCGCCGATCATGCCCGTGCCGCCACCCACGACGGCCACGGGCCGACCGCCATGTCGCTGGAGATGGACGAGCGCCATCAGCGGTACCAGGTGGCCGACGTGCAGCGATGGACCGCTGGCGTCGAAGCCGACATATGCCGAGATGGGCCCGGTGGCCAGGCGCTCCTCGATGCCTTCGGAGCGATCCTGGAGCAGTCCCCGCCACTCAAGCTCGGCAAGCAGATCGGTCATCGAGGCCATGAGGGGCAGGCATCCTCCGGTGGGACATCGCGGGTGGGTCAGGGTGCCAGGGGTGGCCTGACGGGGACCCTATGCTAGAGTCCGGGCGCGATGCAGTCTCGCCAGCCGCCACGCGGGTCGGCCCGTGGGAACCAGACCTCGTGAGCAGCCAGGGCCAACCACCCGGCGGCTGGGGCCCGCCACCGCCCGGATGGACGCCGCAGACGGCGCCCGCCGCAGGCGGCAGGCGGCCACCGCCTCCACGCCAGAAGCCCAGTGGTGCACGCCGCCTGTTCACGGTGGGCATCCCCGCACTGGTCTACGGCGCCATGGCGACCGTGGCCGTGCTCGCCTTCGTGGGCGTCATCGGCCTGTTCCTGTCGTACACCAGGGGCCTGCCCGATCCCAAGGACCTGGAGACCATCCAGCCCGCCCAGGAATCGATCATCTACGACCGGAACATGGTGGAACTGGCCCGGTTCTCGTCGGGTGAACGCCGGGAGGTGGTGGCCTTCCAGGACATCGCACCCATCCTCATCGATGCCACGACGGCCATCGAGGACAAGACCTTCTGGACCAATACCGGCTTCGACCCCCTGGGCATCGTGGCGGCGGCCCTGGACTCGATCCGCGGGCGAGCACGCGGCGCATCCACCATCACCCAGCAGCTGGTCCGCCAGCGGCTGCTGGATACGGACCTTGTGGCGGAAGGCGGTCGTCTGCCGGAGCGCAAGGTCAAGGAGCTCATCCAGTCCATTCGGGTGACCGAGGCGTTCCCGGGTGATTCGGGCAAGGAACGGATCATGGCCGCCTACCTGAACCAGAACTTCTACGGCAACAACAGCTACGGCGTGAAGACCGCGGCTCGCAGCTACTTCGGGGTCAAGGACCTGGACAAGCTGACGCTGGCCCAGGCGGCGATCCTGGCGGGCTTGCCGCAGGCCCCCGGCAGCTATGACCTGGTCCGGAACGCGGAGGAGACCGATCTGGGTGACGCTCGCTGCCCCGATCCGGGACCCGAGGTCTCGTGCCTCATCGTGCCCGATGACTCCTCCATCGTGCAGCGCCGCAACTACATCCTGCGGCTATTGGCGGACGACCCCTCGCGGCTCCACGAGAGCGGCAGCGCCTACAGCCGGGGGGACTTCCTGGACGCCATCGACGACCCGGCCGTGATCATCGACCAGGTCACGCGGCCCACGCGCGCGCCACATTTCGTGTGGTACGTCCGCAACCAGTTGACCGCCGCACTCTGCGGCGACGAGACCACCTGCCCCCTCCTCGAGCTCGGCGGCCTGCGGGTCGTGACGACGCTCGACTGGAAGGTCCAGCAGGTTGCCCAGAAGTGGCTCGCGGTCGCGGTCATCGCCCCCCACCAGCCCAACCCGCGGTCGTATGCGCGGTCCCGTGGTGTCACCTACCAACCCTGGATGCAGCGCCTCGAGAACAACTCGGTCTGGAACGGTGCGCTGAGCGCCATCGACTATGAGACGGGCGAGATCATCGCCTACGTCGGCTCGGCGGACTACTACGGCAAGAAGCGGGGCAAGAAGTTCCAGCCCCAGTTCGATGTGCTCACGGACGGCTGGCGACAGCCCGGCTCGGCGTTCAAGCCGTTCACCTACGCGACGGGTATCAATGACCAGGCCATGACCGCATCCACGATGCTCATGGACGTGACCACCGACTTCGGGAAGTTCACGCCGACGGATTTCGACCAGCTGGAGCGGGGCCCCCTGCGACTGCGCAAGGCGCTCCAGTTCTCGCTCAACATCCCGGCGGTCAAGGCCCTCGCGCTGAACGGCATCGGCCACGTGTACGACATGGCCAGGAAGTTCGGGCTCCACTTCCAGCTGGCCCGGAAGCAGGCGGGCTTGTCCATGGCACTGGGCACCCTCGAGGTGCACCCGCTGGACCTCACGACCGCCTATTCCACGCTCGCCAACGACGGCGTGTTCCTGGGTAACGCCGCCATCCTCTCCGTGCGGGACACGGCGGGCACGGATGTGCTGCCGCCGTACGACGTTCCCAACGGCCGCGAGGTCATCACGCCCCAGGCGGCGTACGTCGTCACGGATATCCTGGCGGGCAACACAGACCCCAACCAGAACCCCATCTGGGGCGCCATGCGAATCACGAGCGACGCCGGTCGACGTCGGCCAGCAGCGCTCAAGACGGGCACCAACAACGATGCCAAGGACATGTCTGCATACGGCTACTTCGCGCCACCGACGGCCGCTGGTCGCAAGCTGGGGGAATATGCCCTGGCGCTGGGTGTCTGGATGGGCAACAGCGACTCCAGCCCCGTCGGCAGTGCGGCGGATCCGGTGTTCTCGCTCGACACCGCCGGACCCCTGTGGCAGGCGGTCATGAACGAGGTCACGGCCGACTGGCGGGTCAACGACTTTCCGCGGCCGAACGGGGTGGTCACCGCCAACGTGGACGCCTTCACCGGGTTCAAGCCCTCGGTGTACTCCAAGCAGCAGGTCAAGGAGGTGTTCATCAAGGGCACGCAGCCTGGCGACGACCCCTACATCCAGGCCATCGACGTCATGACCGGGCTGGACGGCCGCACGTACCGCTGGAGCGATGGCTGCACCGGCGAGCGGGTGCGCAAGGGATACCTGGTGCTCACCGACGCCGATGCCGGACACGACACGTGGCAGGCCGCCAACAAGGGCTGGATCGCGCGTGCTCGGCGTGGTCCGGGGATCCGGGGCGGGCCCAAGAACACCGCGACCGCGTACTTCTATGGGCCGAGCTTCCAGCCGTATGGCCGGAGTTGGGGGGCGCCCTTCGCGCCGACCCGGGCCTGCGACTCGGCGCCCAGCCCGGAGCCCAGTGCGGGACCGACGGAGTCGCCCAGCGCGGCGCCCACGGACCTGCCGACGGAGGCACCTACGGATGAGCCCGCCGTGACGCCCGAGCCGACACCGACTCCCGAACCGACCCCGAAGCCGACCCCGAAGCCGACCAAGAAGCCGACGCCGACGCCGACCTTGGAGCCGACACCAGAACCCACGCCGGAGCCCGTGGTGACGCCGGAACCAGTGGTGACCGACGCCCCTACCGACCCGCCCTGACCCGCTCGATGTAGTTCCAGCTAGAGGGTGATGATGGTGGCCCCGTCGCCACCTTCGCCGCGCTCCCCTGGTCGCCAGTCCTTGACCAGCGGATGGCCACTCACGAGGGTGCGCACCGCATCCCGGAGCGCACCCGTGCCATGTCCGTGGATGACGGTCAACCGGCCAGCCCCTGCGAGCGCCGCGTTGTCCAGGGTCTGGTCGAGCAGGTCGATGACCTCGTCCACCCGCGCACCGCGGACATCCAGCTGGGCCGGGATGGCGCGGGGTGGCCCGGACCTGGCGCCGAGCGCCGCACGCACCGCCGCCGGGTCACCGCGCGGTGCTCGAGGTGCATCCGGGGCGCCGAAGTCACCTCGGCGGCCCGTGTTCGGCCGCTCCGGGATGGTGGTGGTGCCGCCTCCGGCGCCGCCGCGGATGGGCGCCAGCTCGCCGTGCTCCAGCTCGGCGAGGGGCACGTCCACGTGTGCGCCGCCGGTGGCAAGCGTCGCGCGACCCCGGCTGACATCCACGGCCGCGATGGTGCCGACCCAGCCGGTGCGAGTGGAGACGCGTTCACCGATGCGCCACTCCCCTGTCTCGACTGGCTCCGGACTTCGGGAGCCGGCTCCGGGGATGGCAGCCAGGCGCTGCTCCAGGCGCGCCATGGCGTCATCCAGCCGGGACTCGGTGAGCGTCTGACGCGACAGCAGATCGCGTGCCGCGGCGATCTCGGCGTGGATGGCGGCGACCGCCACCTCTGCCTCCTCGCGCGCAGCAGCGGCCGCCTCGCGTCGCTCCTGGCGGGCACGTCGTCGTTCGTCCTCGGCGATGCGCCGGGCTTCCAGGGCGCGCTCCTCGGCCACGAGGGTGGTCTCACGCACGGAGTCGATCTGCTGCTGTGAGGCCTTGATGGAGGCAAGGGTCTGCTCGAAGTCCTGTTGCGCACGGCTCAGTCGTGAGCGCGCGTCCGCCACCAGCTCCGCCGACAGCCCCAGCCGCTCCGCGATCGCGAACGCCTGGCTGGTGCCCGGCAAGCCGATGGTCAGGCGGTATGTCGGGCTGAGGGTCTCGAGGTCGAACTCCACCGAGGCGTTGCGCGCCGCCGGGGTGTCGTGTGCGTACACCTTCAGCTCCGCGTAGTGGGTGGTGGCCACGACCAATGCCCCGGAGCGGATGAACTGGTCCAGGAGTGCCTGGGCCAGTGCCGAGCCTTCGGTCGGGTCGGTACCGGCGCCCAGCTCGTCGAGCAGCACCAGGCAACCAGGTCCGGCCGCAGCCACGATGCGCACGATGGAACGCAGGTGACCCGAGAAGGTGGACAGTGACTGGGCCACGGACTGCTCGTCGCCGATGTCCGCGAAGACGTCCCGCAGGATGGGCAGCCGGCTCCCCGTCGCGGCCGGCACATGCAGCCCCGACTGGTGCATCAGGCACAGCAGGCCGACCGTCCGCAGCGCCACGGTCTTGCCGCCCGTATTGGGGCCCGTGATGACGAGGGCCGTGTAGCCGTCCCCAAGCCGCAGGTCGATGGGCACCACCCGACCCGAGAGACCGGGATGTCGGGCGGACAGCAGCACGATGTCGCGCCTCGAGGTCTCCGCCCGGATGCCGTCGATCTCCGCGGCCAGGCGTGCCCGGCTGGCCCAGAAGTCGAACCGGGCGAGGGCATCCAGCGTCTCCCGCAGCGGCCCAGCCTGGGATGCCACGAGCGCCGAGAGGTCATCGAGGATGCGCTCCTCCTCCACCTGGACCTTGAGCTGGGCCTCGCGCCAGGCGTTGCCCAGCTCGACCGCGACGAGCGGCTCGATGAATAGCGTCTGGCCGCTGCCGGACTGGTCGTGGACGATGCCCCGGACCTTGCCCTTGGCGTCGGCGCGCACCGGGATGACGTAGCGACCGTTGCGCAGGGTCACGATGGGCTCCTGGAGCGCGCTGCCAAGCTCGGTGCCGTGGACCAGCTGCTCCAGCCTGGCGCGCAGTCGCTCGTAGGACAGCCGGACGCTCCGACGCAGGCCACCCAACGCGGGGGACGCGCCATCCAGGATCTCCCCCGCCGGGTCGATGCTCGCCAGCAGCCGGTCGCGCATCGATGGCAAGGGCGTGATGGACCGCGACAGCTCGTGCAGTCGGGGCAGCTCCACCGGCCGGAGTGCCTCTGCCAGGCGTGCCGCCGCGACCAGCGTCTCCGCGACGGCGACCAGGTCGGCAGGATCCAGGCGACCGCCCCGGTCGGCACGCCCGATGGCCATCCCGATATCCCGCGCGCCACCGATGCCCGCGTCGGCACGACCCGCGAGGAAGGCGCGCGCCTCGTCGGTCTCATCGAGGAGCCTGGCCACGATGACCGGGTCGCTCGACGGTGTCAGCGTCTCGGCGAGCCGGCGCGACGGCGGGAACGAGGTGTAGTCCGCCAGGCGGGCACGCAGGGCGGGATACTCCAATAGCTCCTGGGAACGCGCGTCCATCAGGTCGTTGGGTCGGTCGCCCGCGCTCCCGCAGGGAACGGACGGGAGAGCGACGCGCTGCCAGCACGACCGAAACGCCAGGGTCGCTCGGCCCACCCGGGACCGGCATATGCCACTCCGATGCGCGCCCCTGTGACCACTGCCGTCGGGTGGGACTCGCCGTGGGCCGCATCATCGGCGATCCATAGCGGACCAGGGCGCGTGAGGTCGTGACCATCGAAGCGCCGGTCGATGGACATGCCCGCGCAGAGCAGCCCGGGACCTGCCAGCAACCGGGCATCGGGTGCCCGCGCTGGGGGCCGCGCGCGGCGCATCTCGGACACGCCCTCGACTGGCTCCAGGGCGCGGATGAGCACCGCGCCGGGACGGCCGTCGGTCTCCGCGACGACGTTGAAGCAGTGATGCATGCCGTAGACCAGGTAGACATAGGCGTGGCCGGCCGGTCCATACATGGGCTCGGTGCGTCGCGTGCGCCCGGCCCGAGCGTGGCTGGCCCGGTCGTGCTCGCCGGCGTATGCCTCGGTCTCCACGACGCGGCCGACGCGATGCAGCCCGGCGTCCTCGCGCACGACCAGCCGACCCAGCAGCGCCCGCGCGAGGTCCTCGGGCGAGCGTTCGAACCAGTGCGGTGTCAGGGGTGCCATCGCAGCGACCCGGAGCACGGGCTCCGGTGGTGTGCGCTGGGTGTCCGCCGTCTGCCCGGCGGCCGCGGTCATACCATCACTTCCCGGACATAGCCGGGTAGCAGGATGCCAAGGATCGAGCCGAGCGCGGGGATGAGGGTGTCGGCGATGCCGCTGCCGATCTGGGAGTCATGGAGCAGCGCGGTGTACATGTCCCGGGTCCAATCCGGACCGACGACGGTCTCGGCCCCTGGGGGTCCGGCGTATGCCGTGGCGAGGATGGTGATGGCGCCCGCGATGCTGAGCACTGCCACGAACGCCATCAGGGCGCCCGAACCAACGTCGTCGAGCAGGCGGTACTTGGTGACGCCCTGGGGCCCCCGGATGCCGATCCAGGTAAGGATGAGGGCGACGGCGAGGCCCGCGACGTACAGGATCGCGAACGCCGCCATGTCGTTCCAGTCCGCGCTGTAGGAGTTCCACTGGTTGGCGAGGTAGTCACCCACTGGCACGCTGAGGATCGCCGCCAGCACGAACGCGACGAACCAGCCAGCGAGCATCAGCAGGCTGCGGATGACGCCCCACAGGAAGCCCAGCAGGAACGCGCCCGCGATGATGAGCACCAGCACGATGTCAACGCTGGTCATTGGATCCTCGGTCGGTGCACGGGGCGAACCCTATCAGGCCCGTCTGCGTGCGCCAAGACGTTGCTGCACCGCAACCTCGATGGCTATGAGCCATTCGTTCAGTCTGGCGTCATCGACCGGCTGCTCCCCGGGCTCGAAACGGAGTCGCCATGTCAGCCCGACCTCGTCCGCTGCCAGCGGCGGTCCCTGATAGCGATCGATGAGCGTGCTCGTGGCGAGGTGGGGCCCGCCCAGCTCCGCGATGATGGCGCCCATCTCGCCGGCGGGCTGCCGCAGCCCGGTGACGAAGCCCAGATCGCGCTCCACGGGTGGCAGCCGCTCCAGGTCACCGACGCGCAGCTGTGCGGGGACCAGCCGTGCCAGGCCCGCCAGCTCCAGCTCCACGAACACCACGTGAACGGCCCGCACCTCGTACGCCGCGAGCAAGCCAGGATGGATCTCACCGACGCGACCGAGCACCATGCGCTCGTCACGGGGCAGGTCGACCACGATGGTGGCCGTGCGCCCGGGATGATCCACACCGGGCCGGATGGGTGCGGGCTCGTAGCGCAGCCCCGGGTGTCCGAGCCGGGCAAGGAGCGTCTCCACGAGGCCCTTGCCATCGGCGAGGTCCCAGGTCCTGGTCGTCGTTGCCCAGCTCACCGGGTCCGCCGAGCCGACGAGGAGCATCGTGACGAGGGCCGTCTCGTGGGGCATGCCGGCACGTCGCTCATGCACCGGACCGTGCTCGAAGATGGCCACGTCGTGACGCCGCTGGCGCTCGTTGTCCACGACCACGCGCAGCAGGCCGGGCAGCATCGATCGGCGCAGCTCGGAGTGCTCGATCGTCACTGGATTCAACGCCCGGATGGTTGCCTCGTCCTCCCGAGCGATGCCGAGGCGTGCGTGGTCCTCAGGGCCGATGAGGCCGTGCGTCACGACCTCCGTCAGGCCTCGACCGGCCAGCAGGTCCCGGACGCGATCCTGGAGCCGATGCGGGTCCAGCCGGAACGCAGGCATGGCGGACTCAGGCAGGGTGCCCGGGATGCTCTCGTAGTCCCGGACGCGAGCGATCTCCTCGGTGATGTCGGCCTCGATGACGAGGTCACGGCGGTGGCCCGGGATGATGGCCACCAGCGCATCTGCTTCGGCCGGGCCAAGGGGCACGTCGTGTCCGGACGTGGTGACGCGCACGATGTCATCGGCCGTCGCCGGCTCCGTCGTGACCTCCACGCGGCCGAGGAGGGCCACCTGCTCAGCGGTCGGGATGTCGAGACCCAGCAGTCGCGAAACACGCCCTGGCCGGAATGGCACGCGCGCGGGTGCCCGCTCGACGGGATCGCTATCGATGGCCCCGGTCGCGGCACGACCACCGGCCCAGGCAAGGATGAGCTGCGCGGCGCGGTCCGCTCCGATGCGCGCGAGCCGGTGCTCCTGGCCCTTCTCGAACCGGAGGCTGGCCTCGCTCCGCAGGGCGTACCGGAACGCGGAGCGACGGATGTTCACGGCATCGAAGATGGCCGATTCCACGACGATCGTCGTGGTGCTCTCGCTGATCTCGCTGGTGAGGCCGCCCATGATGCCCGCCATGGCCAGCGGGCCGGCAGGGTCCGCGATGAGCAGGACGTCCGGGTCCAGCGACCGCTCCACGTGGTCCAGGGTCGTGAGGACCTCGCCCGCGCTGGCGCCGCGCACGATCAGGCGACCGTCCGTGATGGCACTGGCATCGAAGGTATGGATGGGCTTGCCCAGCTCCAGCATCACGTAGTTGCTGGCATCGACGACGTTGCTGATGGGTCGTACACCGGCTGCCAGGAGCCGCCGCCCGACCGCGAAGGGTGATGGACCGACGGTCACGCCGTCCAGGTAGCGGGCCACGAACCGGGGGCAGCGGCGGATGTCCTGGACGTCCACGGACAGGTGGTCGGCAGTCGCGTCACCCGACTCGACGACCACGATCTCCGGCCAGCGCAGACGCACGCTGGTCGCTGCCGCGACCTCCCGAGCGAGGCCGACGATGGACAACGCATCGCCCCGATTGGGCTTGACGTCCACATCCAGGACCACATCTCCCACGAGGGACTCGAGGGGCACGCCGAGGGGCGTATCAGCGGGCAGGATGAGGATGCCGTCCGCATCCGAGGACAGACCCAGCTCGTCCCCCGAGCAGAGCATGCCCTGGCTCTCGACGCCAGCCAGGCGCGCCAGGCCGATGTGCCGGTCGCCCGGCAGCACGGCACCCACGAGCGCCACGGGCACCCGCTGGCCGACCGCGATGTTGGTCGCACCACACACGATGGACAGGCTCGGCTCGCCCTCCCCCACCGTGACCGTCGTCAGCGACAGCCGCGTGGAGTTGGGGTGCCGGTCCACGGCCAGCAGCTCGCCGACCACGACACGGGTCCAGCTCGTGCCCAGGCGGTCGATGCCCTTGACCTCCATGCCCAGGACGGTCAGCCGTTCGGCGAGCGCCTCCGGCGACAGGTCGATGTCGACGTATTCCCGAAGCCACGACAGGGGCACGCGCATGACTAGAAGCGCTCCACGAAGCGGAGGTCATTGGCCAGGAAGGCGCGGATATCCCGGATGGCGTAGCGCAGCATGGTGATGCGATCGGTCCCCATGCCGAACGCGAAGCCCTGGTAACGCTCCGGGTCGATGCCGCCGTTGACGAGCACGATGGGATGCACCATGCCCGCCCCCAGGATGGTCATCCAGCCACTGCGGCCGCAGGCGGGGCATCCGGAGCCGTCGCACACCACGCACTGGATGTCGAAGGCCACCGAGGGCTCCGTGAACGGGTAGTAACCGGGCCGGAACCGGGTCGGTCGACCGGCACCGAACATGGCATGCGCGAACGCGTCCAGGAGGCCCCGGAGGGTCGCCATGCTGGTGCCTTCGTCGACCATGAGTCCCTCGACCTGGAAGAACTCGAAGCCATGGCTGGCGTCCACCTGCTCGTAGCGGTAGCAGCGGCCCGGCGTCAGGATGCGGATGGGTGGCTCCGACGCGCGCATGGCACGGATCTGACCGGGTGACGTATGGGTCCGCAGCAGCCAGCGAGCGGTGTCGGATGTCGCTGCCGTATCAGCACCGGCGCCCGTCGCCGGTTCAGCGACATAGATGGTGTCCCACAGGTCCCGTGCCGGATGGTCGGCGGGGATGTTGAGTGCCTCGAAGTTGAGTGCGTCGGTCTCGACCTCCGGGCTATCCACGACCACGAAGCCGAACTGGCCGAGGACGCGCGCGATCTCCCGCTCTGTCTCACGGATGGGATGCAGGCCGCCCCGCCACGACGCTCGCCCGGGCAGCGTGACATCCTCCCGTTCCTCGGCCAGGCGGACCTCGAGCGCGATGGACTCCAGCCGGTCCCGGCGGGTCGCGATGGCGGCTTCGATAGCCTCCCGGACGGGGTTGGCCATGGCCCCGATCTGGGGCCGGTCCTCCGCCGGCAGCCCACCGATACCCGCCATCAGGGCGCGCAGGGCTCCCTTCCGGCCGAGTACCTCGGTGTCTACCGAGGCCAGTGCGTCAGGGGTCGTCGCAGCCGCGACCGCAGCCAGCGCCCGATCCCTCAGGGCGTCCAGCTGGGCACGGAACGATGCCAGGTCCACGATGCGGGGTGCCCCGGCGGCTACTGGGCCTTCGCGACCTCGACGATGCGCGTGAACGTAGCCGCATCGCGCACGGCGACATCAGCCAGGATCTTGCGGTCGAGTGCGATGCCGGCGTCCTTGAGGGCGCGGATGAACTTGCTGTACGTGATGCCGTTCAGCCGGGCTGCCGCATTGAGACGGACGATCCAGAGGGCGCGCAACTGCCGCTTGCGCTCCTTGCGGCCGCGGTATGCGTAGGCAAGGGCGTGCAACTGCGCTTCGCGCGCCGGCTTGATGAGCTTCGAACGGGTGCCTCGTCGACCTTCGGCATCCTTGAGCAGCCGCTTGTGCCGCTTGTGTGCCGCGACGCCGCGCTTGACGCGTGCCATCTCGTACTCCTAGAGGTAAGGCAGCAGGCGCTGGATAGCGCGCGCACTGGTGGGATCGACGAGCGCCTTGCCCGCGTAGCGACGGGTCCGGCTGGAGGACTTGATCTCCAGGTGGTGACCGCGCCAGGACTTCACACGGTAGACCTTGCCGGTGCCGGTCTTGCCGAAGCGCTTGGCGGCGCCCTTGTGGGTCTTCATCTTGGGCATCTGGCTCAGCCTCCTGCCGCCGGTGCTGCCGGGGGCGGATCGATGGGAGCCGGCGGTGGCGGGGCCCCCTCGGGAGCGGCCTCGTCGCGCGTCGGCGTCTGGATGATCTTCGGTTTGTGTGTTGACGCCACGGTCATGGACATCGACTTGCCTTCCAGCAACGGCTGCCGGTCGACCGTTCCGTGGTCCTTGATGTCGTCCCCGAACCGTGTCAGCAGGTCTCGCCCGATGTAGGCGTGACTCACCTCGCGGCCGCGGAACTGCACCGTGACCTTCACCCGGTCGCCGTCTTCCAGGAACTCGATCGCACGACGGACCTTGGTGTCGAAGTCGCCCTTGCCGATCTTCGGCTTGAGGCGGATCTCCTTGAACTCGACGGAACGCTGGTTCCGACGGGCTTCCTTCTCCTTGCGCGCCTGTTCGTACTTGAACTGGCCATAGTCGAGGAACTTGACGACGGGCGGGGCCGCTGTGGGGGCAACCTCTACAAGGTCGTATCCCCGCTCCTGCGCGGTCTGGAGGGCCTGGAACGTGGGCATCACGCCAAGCTGGCTTCCGTCTTCGTCGACGACCCGGACATTCGGGACACGGATCATCTCGTTGATGCGCAGGTCTTTGCTCAGACTGGTTCCCTCACCGATACGTTCCGACGACATGCAGCGGCTCCCGCGCCCACGTTGAGACAGCGGTGCCGACTGGCTGGGGGACTATAGCACGCTCCTTCGAGGCCTCGCAACGGCACCCGGCTCAGAACCATGGGCCGGCACCGGTCCACCATTCCTGGAGCACTTCGTACGAGCCGGAGGACTCGACAGCCGAGCCGATGACGAGCAGGTCCCGACCGGTCCAGACGATACGCGCCCCACCACTGAGTGGGTCGGCGTAGCACGCGATCTCACCAGCGGTGATATCGCCGATCGTGTATGAGGTCCGGGCGGGGCCGACGCTGCAGGTTGGGCCAGCAAGTCCCGGCGCATCACCGTCCAGGAACGCCTCGAACGCGGCCTGCATGCTGGCGAGGCTGTCGAATCGATAGTACTCGGCCACCTCGCTGGTGCCGGGGGCTGTGCAGTGGACGGCGTCGACCATGCCACGGGTCAGGCCAGGGCTGACTGCCAGGCAGGACGCCCGCAGCTCATCCGGGACCTGGGACAGCAGCGTCGCCGTCCTGGCACTCGTGTCGGTCCCGACGGTGCTACGGGGTGCGTAGTCGCCGGACCAGACCGCGACGTCATCGAAGGTGGCCGTCCACCCATCCGAGCCGCCTTCGGCGAGTAGTCCCACGGTGTCGAATCGACCCATCTGCTCACCCGACACGACATCAGCCACAAGGGTCCCATCGACCCACAGGGCGACCCGGTCTGCGCCGGCGCCATCGGTGGCGCACTCGATGCGCAAACGGGGAGCCTGGCCCGGGACATGCCCCACGCGTTCGGACATCGCAGACTTGACGAGGTCCTGTGGCCGTGAGTCCGTGATGATGCCGATCGCGGCGTCACCAGTGGTGGAGATCGTGCCGTAGTAGTACCTTGGCGCCGTGCCGCTCACGCCGCACATCGGTCCTGCCGACCCGCTCCCCTCGGCGAGGTCCACCGAGGCAACGGTCGCGAAGACCGGCGCCGAGCCGGTGAAGGTCAGGGCGTTCCAGCGCAACTTGCTGGGCTGCGGCGTGAACACCAGGGCACCGTCGAGGTACTCGATCGTCCCCTGCGGCGCCGGTGCCGTGCTCCACTGCTGGTCGCCCTCGAAGTCGTCCTCCAGGGCGATGTCTGTGACCCCCAGGGTCGCGAGGTGTGCGTCACGGTCCCCTGGAGACGGTGTCTGGGCGACAGCCGGCACGGCCGCGCCCACCATGCCCAGAGCGAACGCGCATGCGATCGGCCAGTGCGGCGGCCGTATCCGTGACCGACGGTTCATCGAGTGGCCCCCCACGCGTGCAGCCGGAAACGCGGGCGCGAACCGGTCGGCACACGATAGCCCACCATCGGGATGTCCTCAGCCATGGCGCCGGCACTGTGTGGTCCGCTGCCGACCCGCCGATCCTTTCAACCAGGCGCGCGGTCCGATGCCTCGGTCGCGAGACGGTCCGCGAGAACGTCCCAGTCGAGTGCCGGCTGCTGCTCACCTGCCCGGGTGCGGGCCGCCGCGGTGCGACCTTCGATCTCACGATCGCCGAGTACCAGCATGTAGGGCACCTTCTGTTCCTGGGCGACCCGGATCTTGTTCTGCATCCGGTTGGACGAGTCATCGACCTCGACCCGGATACCCCGCGATCGCAGCACGCCCGCCAGCTCCCCTGCCGCGTCGTTGTGGCGGTCCGCGATGGGCACCACTACCGCCTGAACGGGTGCACACCAGAACGGGAAGGCGCCCGCGAAGTGCTCCACGAGGATGCCGATGAACCGTTCCAGGGAGCCGTAGATGGCGCGATGGATGGCGATGGGCCGCTGGGGCTGGCCCGCGTCATCGATGTAGCTCAGGTCGAAGCGCTCGGGCAGCATCATCAGGTCCACCTGGATGGTGGCCATCTGCCATTCACGGCCAAGCGCGTCATCGATATAGATGTCGATCTTGGGTGCGTAGAACGTGCCGTCCTTAGGCTTCACGACGTAGCTCACGCCGGCCGTGTCCAGGGCCTCCTTGATGAGACCCTCGGCACGCGCCCAGACCTCCGGATCCCCGAGTGCCTTGTCCGGCCGCGTCGCGAACGCGAAGCGGGGTACCAGCCCGAACCAGGAGTACGCCTCCGCCACCTCGCCCAGCAGTGCCTGGATCTCGCCGCTCAGCTGGTCCGGGCGCACGAAGATGTGTGCGTCGTCCTGGATGAAGTGGCGCACGCGGGTCAGTCCGGAGAGCGATCCCGAGCGCTCGTTGCGATGGAGCCGGCCATACTCGTTGAAGCGCAACGGCAGGTCCCGGTAGGAGCGCACGCGCGTCTTGTAGATGAAGGTGCTCTCGGGGCAGTTCATGGGCTTGAGGCTGAAGGTCTGGCCCTCCGACTCCACCCGGAACATGTTGTCGCCATACATGTCCCAGTGACCCGACTGCTCCCACAGCTTGCGGTGGACCAGGATGGGGGTGCTGATCTCCTGGTAGCCGCGGCGTTCCTGCAGCTCGCGCATGGAGCCTTCCAGGGTCCGCCACAGCTTCTGGCCCTTGGGGTGCCAGAAGGCGGAGCCGGGACTCACATCGTGGAAGCTGAACAGGTCCAGCGCGACGCCCAGACGCCGGTGGTCACGCTTGCGCGCCTCCTCGCGGCGCCACAGGTAGAGATCGAGCTCCTCCTGGGTATCCCAGACGGTGCCGTACACCCGCTGGAGCATCGGCCGGTCCTCATGGCCGCGCCAGTACGCCGCAGAGAACGACAGCAGCTTGAAGGGACCGATCTTGCCCGTGGAGGCCACGTGCGGGCCGCGGCATAGGTCGATGAAGGGTCCCTGTTGGTACGTGGACACGACCGGTGGTTCGCTGCCCGACAGCCGGGCCGCCGTGCGCAGATCATCCAGGATCTCGATCTTGTAGCCCTGGCCCTGCTGCTCCAGGAAGGCGCGCCCTTCGTCCGGGTCCCACTCCGTGCGCACGAACGGATGATCCGCGGCGATGGACTCGCGCATGCGCGCCTCGATGGCGGCAAGGTCCTCCGGCACGAGTGCGCGCGGAAGGTCGAAGTCGTAGTAGAAGCCATCCTTGATGGCGGGGCCGATGCCCAACCGGGTACCCGGAAAGAGGTCCATCACGGCCTCCGCCATCACGTGCGCCGTGGAATGGCGCATGGGGTCCAGCGGGCCATGGGCGTTGGCGTCCAGCAGCTCCTCCGCGGAACCCTTCTCGGGTACCAGGAAGTCGAGGTCGTCGCTGGGATCCGGGTCAGGTGCCGCGGCGCCGACTGCGGGGTTACTCATCTGGGTGCCTCCGGGGATGACAGGATGCTGCTCGCCTTCGACAGGACGAGAGGCATGCCTCCCGCGGTCCCACCCGCCTTCGCCGGTCTCGCTGTGTCCAGCCGACCTTGCGCACTCTGCTCGCGATCACGGGCGAGTCCCGGGCCGGTTCACCGGCCGCTCACGGGTGGTACGTCACGGACCTGGTGACCACCCCGGCTTGCAGCCACGACCGGGGCTCTCTGGGGTCAGGTGCCGCGACGCGTGTCCCGATCGACGCGTTGCTGTGTGAGATTGGTGGGCGACACTGGACTCGAACCAGTGACCTCTTGCATGTCAAGCAAGTGCTCTAACCAGCTGAGCTAGCCGCCCTTCGTGGGAGCGGCATGGTACCAGAACGGCCCATGCCCCTCCCGCTGCCTGGTGTCAGTGGATCTCGATGGGGAACTCGATGCTGCCCTCGACTACCTTGTCGAGGCGCTTGGTGCTGCTGACCTTGATGCCGTCCTCCTCGAAGCCGGACAGGTCCATGGTCACCCGGAGGTCATCGTTGCGGGGTGCGGTGCGGAGCGACTTGAGCAGCCCGTTGAAGGTCGTGGGGCACGCCGTGGGGTCGTATGCGCACTCGGAATCCGGGCCGAACTGATCGGCGCCGATGGTCAGGTAGCCGCCGCCGGTGGCCGTGGCAGGCACCTTGAGGCTGACGATGGTGCTGGTCGTGCCGCCCTTGTAGATCTTGAGCGAGACCTTGAAACGCAGCTCGTCGCCGGGTCGTGCCGTGATGGACGAGCGCGACTTCCAGGGTCCCCCATTGCGGGACACAAGCGCCGACCGGATGAAGTACGCCTTGACGATGGGGCTGACGGTGGCGTGCATGGTCACGCTGTCGAAGCGGACCTTCTCGCTGGGCGTGGACTCGATCTCGTCCAGCTGGTCCAGCAGCAGCTGGCCCGCCTCAAGGCCCACGGAGCTGGTATTGGCGACCCGGTCCGATCGGACCAGCGCCCACTTCTGGCCGTTGGGTCGGGTGCCCCGGATGGTCCAGTCGAGGACAGCCGTGCCGCCACCCTCGCTATCGGCGGTGGTCATGATGTCGTACAGCATGTGGTTGGCGGCCACGATGGGCACCCACGACGACGTGGTGACCGACGTGTGACCAGTCCGGATGTAGCCACTGTCCGCAGCCCGGACACGCGCCGTCAGCAAGATGCTCCGCGGCTTCGTGCCGATGGTGGCCCGGATGCCAGACAGGCGGTCCTGGTCCAGGAGGCCGAACATGCGTCCGATGTTGGCCAGCTTGAAGGGGGTCCCCGTGGGATCGTCCACGATGGTGATGGAGCTGGCCCGGGCGGCCCCGAAGGCGACCTTGCCGTCGCCGGTCATGGGGTGACCGAAGCCGAGCACCGTGTCGCCACACACGGAGGTCGTGGTGCCCACAGCTGCGATGGTGATGTCGCCGCTGGAGATGACCCCCGCAAGGTTGCCGCCCGGCACGGGTGCCGGCGCCAGCGTGGAGGACGTGCCCGCGGATGCGGCGGAGCCGGACATCACCTTGATGCTGCCGAACTCCCGGCGGAGCGCGTTGGTCAGCTTGTTGCGGATGGCACCCCTGGCGCCCGTGATGACCACGGGCACGGCCAATCGGCTGAGGGTGGATGCGCTCGCCGTGGAGACGCCCGCCTCCCGGGCCACGGTGGTCCGGAGCGTCTTCGTCAGGCGGACCGTCTGGCGGTCACGCGCGGCGCTCGAGGAGTAGCTCGCGATGCGCTGCATCTGTCGAGCGGGTGTCATGCCGCCGATGCGCGACGGGCCGTAGGAGAAGCCGTACGACACGGCGCCCGCGAGCTTGCCGTTGAGGTACACGGGCGAGCCGGACATCCCCGCCCAGATGCCGTGGCCCTCGCTGATGACCCGCTCGCCGGGCAGGTCGCTGACCTTGATGATGATGAGGTTCCGCCCTGGGGCGATGCCATCCACGAGCGTACCCAGGATCTTCACCCGGAACGGTCGGGGCGTGTCACCCGTGGTCACTGTCCAGCCAGTGCCGACCATGCCCTCCGTGACGGCAGCCTCACCGATGGTCGCCGGGCATGGCCCCGGCGCGACGAGCGTCGACGTGGTGGCCGAGCGCACGCTGGCCGATCGCTGCGATGCTCCGACGGGACCCGTCCCGACGCCGACGGTCATCGCCAGGGCGACCGCGATCCCCGCGCACACGCGCACACGTCCTGCCGGCATCCCGCCGTACCTCCGCTGGGTGGAGCCCCAGACCGCCCTCTTCCCGGCCGGCTCCAGACGGCGACTCTAGCCGATGCACGCCAGGTCGTCCGGTACGATGGATCGATGACGATGGGCAAGCCGGACACGCTCGGTCGGGAGCGCATGACGAGCCGTTTTCGGGAGCTGACGGATGCGTCCGTCGACGCTGCCGCGATCCGGGTGGTCCGGGGTCCGGGGCGGGTCAACCTCATCGGTGAGCACACCGACTACAACGACGGCTACGTGCTGCCTGCGGCCATCGACCTGGAGATCGTCATCGCACTGGTGCCTACCGATGATGGACGGGCGACCATCACGTTGGACGAAACGGGCGAGACCGCCAGCGTGGATGTTCGGGAGGTAGGACCCCGGCGTGGCGACTGGACCGACTACGTGGCGGGCACGGCGCGGGAGTTGACCAGCGCGGGCCTGGGCGTCCGGGGGTTCCGGGGTGTCCTGGCGAGCAGCCTGCCGGAAGGCTCAGGGCTGTCATCGTCGGCTGCGTTGGAGCTGGCGTCCGCCTGGGCCATGTCGCCCGTCGGAGGTCCAGCCGTGCCCCCTCTGGAGATGGCTCGCATCGCCCAGCGAGCAGAGAACGAGTACGTTGGCGTCCGCTGTGGCCTGATGGACCAGTTCGCCTCTGCCTGTGGCGTGGCGGGCGGTGCGGTGATGCTCGACTGCCGGACCCTGGAGTACCGGACGGTGGTCCTGCCCGATGAGCTCGTCATCTGCGTCATCCACTCGGGCGTTCCCCGAACCCTGGTCGCCTCGGCCTACAACGAGCGGCGCGCCGACTGCGAGCGGGCGGTCGCGGCCGTGCGGCGCCAGCGACCTGAGGTGCGTGCCCTGCGGGATGTCGATCTGGGGATGCTTGCGCAGGCCACGGACCTGGACGATATCGCGCGCATGCGCGCGATTCACATCATCGAGGAGAACGAAAGGGTCCTGGCGACACTGGACGCGCTCGCGGCGGGCGACATGCCGGCGATCGGCGAGCTGTTCGGGGCCAGCCACGCTTCGCTGCGCGACCTGTTCGAGGTGAGCTGCCCGGAGCTGGACCTGCTGGTGGAGCTATCGGCCGCGACCCCGGGCGTGGTCGCCGCACGGATGACCGGGGCAGGTTTCGGCGGCTGCATCGTGGTCCTGACGTTGCCCGACGCCGTCGACGACCTGAGGGCGCGCGTGGAACGCGACTATCCCGCACGCACGGGCCGGACGCCACGACTGTGGCGAGTGCGGGCGGCCGCCGGGGCCGGCGAGCTGACCGACTGAAGCCGGTGGCTAGCTCGCGACCATCCTGGAGCGATCGCTAGCCCTTCGTCGAGCCGAGCGTCAGGCCACCGATGAACTGGCGCTGCAGCACGAGATAGACCACGAGCGTCGGCAACGCGACGATCAATGCGCCGGCGGCGACCAGGTTGTTGTCCACGAAGAACTGGCCCTTGAGATTGTTGAGGGCTGATGTGATCGGGTACTTCGCGCCCGTGCGCATCAGCATCAGCGCCCAGAAGAAGTCGTTGTAGATGAACGTGAACTCGAGGGTCGCGAGGGCGGCCAGGGCAGGCTTGGTCAGCGGCATGATGACGCGGCTGTACGTCGTCCAGACGGATGCGCCATCCACGACCGCAGCCTCGTTCAACTCCTTGGGCAGCGTCTTCATGTAGTTGCTGAGCACGAATGTGCAGAAGCCCAGCTGGAACGCGACGTGGATGACGATCATGCCCAGGTACTGGTCGTACAACAGCCCGTTGTCACTCAGCGGCGGGAAGATCGGGATGCTCAGGTACATCCGGAATAGCGGCGTGATGATCACCTGCGGCGGCAGCAGATTGAGCGCGGTGAACAGCATCAGCAGCACGAGATTGAATCGCCAGCTGTAGCGAGATACTGCGAACGCCATCATCGAGGCCAGGAACAGCACGATGACCACGGCGGGCACCACGATGACGAGGGTGTTCAGGAAGTAGCGCGCGAGCTCAGCCTTGTTCCACGCATTCGCGTAGTTGTCCAGCGTGAGCGTGTCCGGCAGGGATACGAAACCCTTTGACGATGTCTCGGCATACGGCCGTAACGACTGGTAGACCGTCCACAACAGCGGGAACAGCCAGACGATGCAGATAGCGATCAGGAATACGTGCAGGAACGTGCGGTTCCAGTCGCGCGGCTTCCGGGTGTGGCCCTGCGGGGGCTGTGTCGCGGCGCTCATGTCGCCTCCTCGCGGACGGAGCGGACCAGGAAGTACACGATGGGGCCTAGCGAGATGAGCAGCAGGATGACCGCGATCGACGAGCCGAAGCCGATCAGGCTCGCCTCCCCGATGAGGTTGTTGGTGACCAGGATCGAGAGCAGTTCCAGACCATTCTTTCCACGATTGATGATGTAGGCGATGTCGAAGGCCCGGAGTGACTCGATGACAGTGATCACGAGCACGACCACGTTGATGGGCCGGAGCACCGGGAACACCACCCGGAAGAATGTCTGGCGCTCGTTGGCGCCGTCGATCTGTGCTGCCTCACGAAGGCCGGGATCGACCGCCTTGAGACCAGCCAGGTAGAGCACCATCACGTAGCCGATGTGCCGCCACGAAGCAGCCACGAGGACCGCCCACAAGTTGATGTCCTTGTCGCCCAGCCAGTCGATGAAGCCAGGGTCCCGGGAGGTGGTGCCCAGCACGTTGTTCAGGAACCCCTGGTCGGGCGAGTACTGCAGCTGCCAGATGAAGCCGACGATGGCAAGCGAGAGCACCACCGGCATGTACAGCACGCTCTGATACACGCGCGTGCCACGCATCCCCTTGTCCAGCAGGACTGCCAGGAACAGGCCGATGGGTGTGGCCACGAAGATGAAGAACGCCAGCCACAGGATATTGTGGGTGAACGCCGGCCAGAAGGGCTTGTATTTGGTGAACAGGTTGACGTAGTTATCGAGGCCGTTGAACTTGATGCGGTCGATGCCGCCGATACCGTTCCAGGAGGTGAATGAGAGCACCACGGACAGGATGGTCGGCAGCAGGATGAAGAACACGACCAGGAACGTCGGGATGGCCACCATCCCGAGCAGGATCAGCCGGTCGACCCGGGTGAGCGTGCTGAAACGACGGCGTCTGCGGCCCGGGGACGCAGAAGCCCCCGCCCCGCCTGTGATCGGCGGAGCGGGGGGCATCTTCTCGGCGACGTGCTGCGTCACCGGACGATCTGTACTGCTGGCCTACTGCGGCGGGAGGGTGTCCCAGAAGTCCTGGACGCCCTGCTGGAAGGCGGCCAGGTCCTGATCAGGCTCGCCCAGGAAGCTCTGGAGGAAGCCCTGCATGCCATTCGGGCCGGCGAAGTCCGGCCGGGTGTCACGATCGAGGAACTGGGCGATAGCGCCGGCGCTGGCGATGATCTCCGCCGACTTCGCCTGGAACGGGGTGTACCCGCTGGTGTCGACGTCATTGGCCGCGCCCACACTGTTGGGGCTGACCGCCAGGAACGCGTTCTGCGCCGCGCCCGTCGACAGGCACTTCAGGAGGGCCTTGGCGCCCTCCGGGTTCTTGGGGGCCTTGCTGAGCATGAACCCGTCGATGGGCGCGTCGATGCCCAACTGGGAGTCGAACTCGGTCCCCAGCGTCGGGAACGCGAAGAAGTCGAGGTTGCCGCGCTCTTCCGGCGTTGCCTGCTCACCGGCGAAGGTGCCCAGGAAGTACATGCCCGCCTTGCCGGCGATCATGTCCTGCGCGGCTTCCTGCCAGGTGCGTCCGAGCGCTCCGACCTGATGCACCGGGAGCAGGGTCTTCCACGCCTCGAACACGGCGGTCACCTTGGGGTCGGTCCACTTCTCGGTGCCTACCATGAGGCCGGTATGGAAGTCATATCCGTTGATGCGCAGGTTGAGGATGTCGAACGTGCCCATGGCGGGCCAGCCGTCCTTGTCCGCGAATGCGACGGGCACGAGGCCGTCCGCCTGCATCTGGGTCGCGAGCGCGGTGAAGCTTGCCAGATCGGTCGGGACCGCGTAGTTCTTCTCAGCCCAGAGGGCCTTGTTGTAGATGACCACCCAGGGATAGTTGTAGAAGGGCACGAAGATCTGCTCGCCATCGTTGCCGGTGGACGCAGACTTGAAGGCCGGGTTGTAGTTGCTCTCGATCTCGGCCCAGACGTCGCTCACGGAAGAAGCGAGGCCCTGGTCGTAGAAGAACTTGGCACGGTACCCAGCGAACCACGTGAACACGTCATCAGGGGTGCCCTGGAGGTACGAGTTGATCTGGTCCTGGAAGGTGCCGTGGTCGACCGTGTTGACGGTGTACGTGTCTCCGGTGATGGTCGCGCAGTAGTCGAGCGCGGCCTGAAAGGCGGCCTTGGGCACCTCGTCCGAGTAGTTCGAGCCCACCGTGACCACGCCGCCCTGGGCGCTGGCACCGATGCCGCTGACGCTGAGTGCGGCGACTGCCAGGCCGGTCATCACGACCGACCTGCGAACGCCATGACGGAACGCCATGAAGGATCCTCCTCTTGCCTCTTCTGTGCCCCGCGGAAGGACCGCAGACGGATCAACAGAAACCCACAGGTTCCGACGGAGTGTGACCCGCTGGAGTCCATCCTGTCAAGGAGTCGCTCCCTATCTGTCCCATTCCTGACCGCGCCGTCGTTGACTTATGTCCGGTTATGCGCGAAACTCCGACCGGCGCAAGATCTGCGTCGAGGCATGCGTCGGGACGCACGTCACCGGGCTGCGACAGCCGCACATGAGGAGACGCGTCACCCGTGCTCGCCCGTCAGCGTCACGCCTACATCCTTGACCGTGTGCGCACGGATGGCGGGGTGCGCGTGGCGGACCTCGTGCGCGAGCTGGAAGTGTCGGACATGACCATCCGGCGGGACCTGGAGCTGCTCCACGAGCAAGGTCTCCTGGAGAAGGTCCACGGTGGCGCCACGACAGTGCCGTCGAGCGCGCTATTCGAGCCTGGGTTCAGTGCCAAGGTGACCCTCCAGCAGGAGGCCAAGGAGCTCATCGCGGCCGCCGCAGCGGCACTCGTGAGCCCCGGACAGGCCATCGCCATCTCGGCGGGCACCACCACCTACGCCGTGGCACGCCGGCTCCTGGACGTGCCTCGGCTGACCGTGGTCACCAACTCCGTGCCCGTCGCGGACGCCCTGTACCACGGTGGACGGGCCGACCAGACGGTCATCCTGACGGGTGGCGTGCGGACACCCTCGGACGCCCTCGCGGGGCCGTTCACGGTCGCTGCGCTGCGGATGGTGAACGTGGACCTGGTGCTCATGGGCGTCCATGGCATGGACCAGCGGGCCGGTTTCACGACGCCCAACATGCTGGAGGCGGAGACCGACCGGGCACTCGTGGAGGCCGGTCGGCGCCTCGTGGTCGTCGCCGACCACACCAAGTGGGGCGTCATCGGCGTCAGCACCATCGCCCGCCTGACGCAGGCGGACCTGCTCATCTCCGATAGCGGCCTGTCCGAATCAGCGCGCCTGGTCCTGGAGGAGCAGGTGCAGGAGCTGCACATCGCGGGCGAGACCGGACGGCCCGACAATGTGGTCGCGTGGCGTACCGACAGCGAAGGCGGTCGCCCGCAATGACGGACATCCCTGCCGCCGCCATGGACGAGGCTGGCAGCGTGACGCGGGCGCACCCCCACCGGCGGTACGACCCCTTGCTCGATCGCTGGGTGCTGGTGTCGGTCGGCCGGACCCGCCGGCCCTGGAACGGTTCGCGCGAGAGCACCAGCCGTCTGGAGCCGCTGCGCCATGACCCGCGCTGCTACCTGTGTCCCGGTAACGAGCGCGCCAACGGCGAGCGCAACCCGGACTACACGGGCACGTTCGTGTTCACCAACGACTTCGCTGCCCTCCAGCCGGACAGCCCCATCGATCGACGCGAAGACGGGCTGCTGGTCGCCGAGGGTGAGCGGGGCACGAGTCGGGTGGTGTGCTACTCGCCGCGCCACGACCTGGGCATGGCGAGCATGCCCGTGGACGACATCCGGACCGTCGTCGACATGTGGGCCGACCAGACGACCGAGCTGGGCGCCCGGTACCGCTGGGTCCAAGTGTTCGAGAACCGGGGCGCCGAGATGGGAGCATCGAGCCCGCACCCACATGGCCAGATCTGGGCCGGCTCGGCGTTGCCGACGGATGCTGCCCGGGAGGATGCGACGCAGCGGACATACGCGGACGCCACAGGTCACCGGATGCTGCTCGACTACGCCGCCCAGGAGCTCTCCGGGCCGCGGGTCGTGGAACAGGACGTCGACTGGCTGGTGGTCGTGCCCTACTGGGCCGCCTGGCCATACGAGACGATGATCCTGCCACGGGCGCCGGCGTCCCGGATCGAGGATCTGGAGCCAGCGCGCCGGGACTCGCTGGCACGTGTCCTGAGCCGGTTGCTGCAGTGCTACGACGCCCTGTTCCAGCGGCCATTCCCGTACTCCATGGGCTGGCACCAGGCGCCGTTCGGGGCCGGCGGCACGGACCATTGGCAGCTGCACGGCCACGTCCTGCCGCCGCTGTTGCGGCAGAACGTGCGCAAGTTCATGGTCGGCTACGAGCTGCTGGCGGAGCCGCAGCGCGACATTACGCCCGAGGACGCGGCCGAACAACTGCGCGAAGCAGGCGCCACATTGCTGTCTTGAGCGGCCAGCGATACGTCCTGGCGCTCGACCAGGGCACCACATCCTCGCGGGCGATGGTGTTCGACCGGGCGGGCCGGCCCGTCACGAGTGCGCAGCGTGAGCTGACCCAGCACCTGCCCGCGCCAGGGCATGTCGAACACGACGCGCTGGAGATCTGGGACGCACAGCTGGCTGTGGCGCGGGACGCCTTGGCGGCCGCCGGCCTGGGCGCGGTCGACATCGCTGCCATCGGCATCACCAACCAGCGCGAGACGACCATCGTCTGGGATCGCGTGACAGGTGTCCCGGTGGGCCCCGCCGTCGTATGGCAGAGCCGCATCACGGCGCCCCGGTGTGACGCCATCCGGAGGGCCGGGCACGAGGCACGTGTCCGGGAGCTGACGGGCCTGCCGATCGATGCCTACTTCTCGGGTCCCAAGATCGCCCACATCCTTGACTCGCAACCCGGACTGCGAGCGCGTGCAGTCGCCGGGGAGCTGTGTTTCGGCACGGTCGATTCGTGGCTGCTGTGGCGGCTGACCGGGGGCCGGGTGCATGCGACGGATGTCAGCAACGCCAGCCGGACGCTGCTGCTGGATATCAGACGGCTCACCTGGGACCCGTGGCTGTGCGAGCTGATGGACGTGCCGATGCAGCTGTTGCCGGACATCGTCAGCTCCAGCGGCGTGGTTGCCGAGACAAACGCGGAGTGGTTCGGCGGCCCGATCCCCATCGCGGGCATCGCGGGCGACCAGCAGGCCGCCATGTTCGGTCAGGCGTGCTTCGACCCGGGCGCCACCAAGAACACCTACGGCACTGGCGCCTTCCTGCTCCGAAACGTCGGGCGTGCTCCGGTCGCCGCGGGTCACGGGCTGTTGACGACCGTCCTCTGGCGCCTCGGTGACGATCCGGTGGCGAGCTACGCGCTCGAGGGTTCGGTGTTCGTGGCAGGCGCTGCCGTGCAGTGGCTGCGAGATGGCCTGCGTGCCATCGATTCGGCAGCGGACGTGGAGCGACTCGCGGCCAGTGGCTCGCGAGAGGACGGGCTGTATCTCGTGCCGGCATTCACGGGCCTCGGTGCGCCGTGGTGGGATCCGACGGCGCGGGGCTTGCTCATCGGCATCACTCGGGGTACGGATCTTGCCGACATCGCCCGCGCGACCATCGACTCCATCGCCTACCAGGTCCGCGACGTCCTGGACAGCATGGCCGCGGATGAGGTCGGCCCGACGCCGGTCCTGCGCGTCGATGGCGGCGCTGCCCGGAACGACAGCCTGCTCCAGTTCCAGGCCGACCTGCTGGGGGTTCCCGTGGAACGGCCGGTCGTGACCGAGACGACCGCCGCCGGTGCTGCGTTCCTGGCGGGCCTCGCGGTGGGACTGTGGTCAGGTCAGGACGAGATCAGGGCTACCTGGGCGCTCGATCGCCGGTTCGAGCCGCAGATGGATGCAGCGACACGCGATCGGCTGGTCGGTGGCTGGCGCAGGGCCGTGGAGCGGAGCCTGCACTGGGCCGACGGACCGGACGCCTGACGGAGGGCCTGTCACGGGTCGAAGTCGGGGGCTCGATGGACGACCTCATCGTCGATGAGGGTCACGAGAGGCCTGGTCGCCGCAAGGTGCTCCCCTCTCCTGCCTGGCTCGAGCAGGCCGGCGATGGGTACGATCAGCAGGTCGGCAGGGCTGTCTGGCATCAGCCGTCCGAGGCGATGGTCGCCCAGGGACAGGCAGGGGTCCACGCACGCGGCACGCAACGCCCGGTCGACACCGATGGCTTGCTCCGGATGGAGCGCGGCTCGTTCCTCGGGCCAGGCCGGGTCCACGCGCGCCATGGCCGCAGCCAGGTTGCGCCACGGGTCGGGTGACTCGACCGGGGCATCCGTGCCGAAGGGCATCAGCGCACCGGTGGCATCCAGGGCAGCGATGGGGAACGCGTGCGCAGACCGGTTGCCCCACGCCTGACGGACCGCGGGCGCGTCCGAGCACAGGTGGCAGGGCTGCACGGACGCCGCGATGCGAGCGCGCGAGAAGCGCGGCACATCTGCCGGATCGACCAGCTGGGCGTGCTCGACCCGGTGGGCGATCCCTGGGACCCGCACCAGCGCCTCCAGGACGTCCAGCGCGGCCCGAACCGCGGCGTCGCCGATGCCGTGGATCTGGACGGCGATGCCTGCGGCGGCGGCGGTGCGCGCCACGTCCCGCATCGCCGCCTGGTCGTGGGTGATCATGCCCGCTGGTCCGCCAACCGGTCGGCCGCCGGCGTCATCCACCTCGTACGGCGCCAGCAGCGCCGCGCTCCGGGAGCCGAGCGACCCATCCGCGAACAGCTTCAACCAGCCATCGCGATAGCGGCCGATGCCCTGCCCCGTGTGCATCCCGGCCTGGATCGCCGCAGCCAGCTCGATCTCCCGGACGGATGCCGCGACCCGGAGTGGCAGGCGATCCTGCCCGGCGAGACTCCGGTAGAGCCGCGGTCCCTGCAGGGGCGCGCCGATGGCGAGGTCGCCCGGGTCGTGGACACCGGTGACGCCGAGGGATGCGAGCAGTGCGGCGTAGCGGGCCAGGTCCATGGTCCGATCTGCGCTGGTCCGCGTCGGGATGACCGCGTCGAGCAGTGTCGCTGCGGCTTCGTGCAGCACGCCCGTGGGCAGCCCATCCGAGTCGCGCCTGACCAAGCCGCCGCCAGCGCTGGCCGCAGATGTGATACCTGCTCGTGTGAGTGCGGGCCGGCTTGCCCAGCGGGCATGATGATCGTGGCTCCAGAGTGCCACCGGGCGCCCCGGCGCCAGCAGCCTCAGCTCGTCCGCGGTCGGCCACGCCCCCAGCTGGTCGAGTGACCAGCCGTCGCCGAGTAGCCACGGATCTGCTACCCCGCGCGCCGTCAGGGTTGCGTGCGACTCGGCGATCGCGGCCCAGACGCTGGCACGGTCTGACAGGTCACCCAGCCGCAGGCCTGCGGCGGCCGCCGCAGCCATGCCGAGGTGGAGATGGGCATCCGTGATGCCGGGCATCACGCAGGTGCCCGGCGGCAACTGCCAGCGCTGTGTTTGGGGACCCGCCAGCGATTCGATGGCCTGGCGTGTGCCGGTGTGGCTGACGATGCCATTGGTGAGAGCGATGGCTTCGACCTCGCCCAGGCCGGTCTGTCCGGCAAGGGTCAGGACGCGCCCGATGATGATCCGGTCGGGCACCGGGTCAGGCCCCGAACAGGCCGCGCAGCCCTGTGTCGTCAAGGCCAGCCCCCAGGCCGAGTGCCAGGCCGATGCGCGCCTTGGGGCCGCTCAGCCAGCCTGCAGGGATCACGCCGGCCGCCATCCAGCGTGCACCACCGCCCGGGAAGCCATAGCTGGGCGACACCCTCCCGGACACGCAGCGGGTGGCGAGGACGACCGGGATACCGACTGCCATCGCCTCTGCCGCGGCCGCCAGCACGTCCGGATGGGTGTTGCCGCTGCCCGTGGCGGCGATGACCAGGCCCCGGGCGCCCATGCTGGTCGCAGCCCGGACGAGCCCGCCGTCCATGGCCACGGTCACCGTGATGAGGGGCACGGGCTCCGCTGCCACGGTGGGGATCGCTGGCAGCGACCGGTGCCCGGTTCGGCGCCGACCGACGATGACCTGGCCGCCAAGGATGTGTCCCAGCGGGCCGAGGTTCATGGCCTGGAACGTGTCGTATGCATCGGTGTGGATCTTGGTCACGTCATCGGCGGGCAGGATGGCGCCGCCCATGACGACGACTGTCCCCTGCCCGGTCATCCCTGGCGACGCGGCGACCCGCACGGCGTCGATGAGGTTGGCGGGTCCTTCGAAGCCCGGATGGCCGGCGGAGCGCATGGCGCCCACGATGACCACCGGCTTGTCCGAGTCGACCAGGAGGTCATATGCGAATGCCGTCTCCTCCATCACGTCCGTGCCCTGGACCACGACGACGCCGCTCACCTCCGCTCGAGACAGTGCCGCACGCGCCAGGGATGCGATCGCCAGCAACTGCGGGAAGCCGAGATGGGACGCCGGCACGAGACCCCAGTCCACCGCCTCCACGGTCGCGATGTCCCCCAGGCCGGGGGTCCGGGCGAGGATGGCCGCCCCGTCCAGGGCTGGCACGGCAGCGCCCGTCACCGGATCGGGCAGCATCGAGATGGTGCCGCCCGTGAAGATCGTGACCACTGTTGGCCGGACGGTCACTCGTCCTCGTCCGGCGGGGTACCACCGGGTCCGGAGGGCGCGCTGGCGGAGGAACCAGCAGGGCCGGCACGGCCAGGCACGACCGGCGATGCCATGTAGTCGATGGGTGAGGGCCGGTCGGACGACTCGACATAGCGCAGCTTGATGGCCCGGGTCAGGACCGAGGTCTGGGTCGCGACGGTCATCGGGTCGACTGGCTGGTACGTCTCCGCGGGCGCCGCGGATGCGTCCATGGCGGGCGACAGGAAGAACGAGGCGATGGCGGTCGCGCCCACGAGCGCGGCGCACATGATGATCACGACCGTGGGGCCGACGACGTCGGAGATGGGCCCGGCGATGATGATGGGCACAAAGCTGGCGAGGCTCACGAGCGTGTTGAGGACGCCGAAGACGCGACCCCGGACGTCCTCCGGCAGCTCCTCCTGCAATGCAGTCTGGGCGGGCACAGCTACGAAGGCGTACGAGATGCCCGCCGTGAAGGCCACGAAGACGCTCACGTTGCGCAGCGAGAGCGCGCCATCGCTGGGCAGTCCCAGTCCCTGCGCCGCTCCCAGGATGAGCAGCGAGACACCCAGGGACACGAGCCCGATCTCGATGAGCCGCTTGCGGGCCACGTATTTGCCGAACACATTGAGGATGCCGATGCCGATCACGAGGCCGATACCCAGCGGCAGCACCAGCATCCAGAAGTCGGATGAGGTCAGCCCCAGGGCCTCGACCGCGAACGCGGGCCCCAGCACGCCGAGCACCCCGATGAGGGACGACGTGATGGTCAGGTATGCCAACGCCCAGAAGATGTTGTTGTGATCCTTGATATAGACCAGGCCGTCCTTGAGCTGGGACAGCGTGGCCCGGACAGCGAGACCCACCTGACGCACCGCGTCGCTGGCGATATCGCGCAGCACGGATGGCGCCGGTGGCAGGGTCCAGCACAGCACGCCCGCCACAAGGTAGAGACCCGCCACGATGCCGATGAGCGCATTCACCCCGGTGAGAGCCACGAACAGCGGTCCCAGCACCGCGAATCCCAGCGCGAATGAGGCCTGGAGTCCGAGCACGAACATGCCGTTCGCGGTCATCAGGTCGCTGCGCTTCACCACGAGCGGGATCATGGCGGTCTCCGCGGGCGCGAAGAACGTGGTCAGGGTGGCCACGATGGCCGTGATGATGTACAGGGCGACGACGTTGGTATCGAAGAACACGAGCGCCACGAATAGCAGGCCACGGGCGACGTTGGTCCAGATGAGGATCTTGCGTCGGTCGTAGCGGTCGACGAACACGCCTGCGATGGCCCCGAAGACCACGGCCGGGACGAGGAACGTGAGCAGCAGGAACGCTGTCGACGTGGTGGAGTTGGTGAGGTTGAAGACCTGGATGGTCAGGCCGTACAGCACCATGTTGCCGCCGACCTGGGTCAGGATCTGGGACAGGAACAGGGCCAGGAACTTCGGGTTCGCGAGCACGCCCCGCGCGCTGTGTGCATCCGTACCGGGGTCGTCCGGCACGCCCATGACCATCTGGACGCCGGTTCCCTCAGGCGTCACGTCAGGGTGCCCGGCCAAGGCTGGAAGCGGGGGAAGCGTCAGGTGTCGGCGCGTGCCAGCCGGACGGCAGCGGGCCACTGGGTGCCGGCAGCGGTCCGTACGGCTGTGGCTCGCTGGCACCCTGGGCAGCCAGGAATGCTGCATCGAAGGCGGCGAAGTCGCCGCCCGTCGCGGCCGTGAACGCCTCATCGTCCGTCACGCCCCCGCGATACGAGGTGATGAGCTGCACCAGCTTGTCCTTGCCGTAGCTGTCGATGAAGAAGTCGACCGCGGCGACGCTCTCGGCATAGGCGAGGCTGAAACGCTCGTATGTGGTCGGGAACAGTCCTCCGAGTCCCGTCAGGGGGATGAGGTTGCCGCCATTCGCGGCGTCCTTGACCTGTGCCCGGTCGCCCACGCCGTAGCCCTCCGAGAGGTACACGGCGAGACCCTCGTTCAGCCAGCGGGGCGGGAAGTGGTACGCGTTGCTGACAGCATCCGAGAACACGATGTGGGTCAGCTCGTGGGTCACCAGGGTGTCGACCCAATCCGAGCCGACCTCGTCCGCGGAGATGTTGCCGACCATCGTCCGGATGGCTGGGTTGGCCTGGCCGCCGACGTTCTCCCGGGCGCCCGGTCCCAGCGCGCCCCGGAATGCCTCTTCCGTGGAGTAGATGAAGAAGTCGACGGGCTTGACCTCCGTGACACCGAGCAGCGACGCCGCCTGGTCGATGGCGCGCTGACCGATGTCCAGGGCACGGCGGGCGAACGCCTCGTCACCTTCGTACCAATGGAGGGTCACAGTGGGGCCGGACATCGTCTGCCACTGGAAGCGGTCGTCGTCGACGGTCACCGCGCCCGACGGTCCTACCGCGATCCCGGACGGTGTCGTGACCCGGAAGCGGAAATCGAGGGTCGTGTTCGCGGGCGTGAAGCCGTCCTGGGCCAACTCCGCGACGTAGCTGCCGTCCGTCTGGAGCTGTGGCACGACGCTGCGCACCAGGTCCGTGGTGCCGTCCTTGAGCCGCGTCAGCAACTCCACTCGGTCGGGTGTCTCGTCTGACCGGAAGGTGGTGCTGAAGGTGATCGGCGTGGTCAGGGTGCCGCTGCCGGTCGGCGTCCCGAACGTGACACCGATGCTCGCCAACGCCCCGGGCGATGTCGCCGCTGGCGATGGGGCCTGGGCGCGCGTCTGGGTGCCCGCGAGGACCATGCCCAGGATCAAGGTCACGACCACGAGCGCCATGATCACCCGCACGGCGGCGTCGCTGTTCCGGGACTTGCGGTTCCGGCTCGGTCTCATCGGTCGGCCCAGTCCAGGCCGGCGTAGCGCACGATGCCGATGCCCGACTGCGCTGCTCCCAGGAGTCCATCGCGGCTGAGGGCCCATGTCTCGCCGTAGCGCAACGGCATGACGGGCACCTGGTCCTGGACGATCCGCTGGGCGTCCGCGTAGTGCGCCTCCTGCTCGGCGGCATCACCCGTGGCTGCTGCTGCGTCGAGGGCATCGTCAAACGCGGTATCGCTCCAGCCCCCCGCGTTGCTGGGGCTGCCGGTCTCCAGCAACAGGCCCAGGAAGTCGTTGGGATGCGGGTAGTCGGCACTCCACGCGACGCTCCACATCCGGGGCGTATCGCTGTCGAGCCGCGCGGAGTACTCGGCGAAGGGCATCTGCTCCGCGGTGAGTGTGATACCCAGCTCCCGCTCGATGCCGTCCAGGATCGCGTCCTGATATGTCGAGCCGCTGGTCACCAGCGTGACCTTCGGGAAGCCGGCCCCGCCGGGATACCCAGCGGCCGCCATCGCGGCACGGGCCGCGTCTGGATCGAACACCGGGCTGAAGTCCCCGTCGCCCCGGCCGGCGATACCCGGCGGCACCATCGACGTGGCGGGCACTGCCGTCGCGTCGGAGAGCCGGACGATCGAATCCCAGTCGACGGCCCAGGCGAACGCCTGGCGCACTCGCGGGTCATCGAAGGGCGGACGGGTGGCATCGAAGCCGTAGTACTCCACGGACAGGTCATCGGACCGTCTCAGTTGCGGGCCCAGGGTGCGGTCGTAGCGGATCCAGGACGCGTCATCGGAGCTGATGTTGACGTAGTCCACGTCGCCTGCCTGGAAGGCATCCACGGAACCGTCGTCCAGGGAGGTCACCTGCCGGATGCGCTCGATGGCGGGCGTGCCGGCCCAGTAGCGCGGGTTGGCCGTGAGCAGGAACCCATCCTCGTCCTGGTCGGACGGGATGTAGGCCCCCGACACCACGAGATCGTCCGGCAACACCGGTCCGGACGCAGCGGCGGGCAGGGACGAGGGCACGACGGCCAAGGTCGGCGCTGCCGCGGCGGCCGGGAACCAGGAGGCGGGTCGCACGAAGTCCACGACCACCCTGTCCTCGTCGGCGCGGAGGCCGACATCGGACGCGGATGCTGTGCCCGCCATGTACTCCGCAGCACCGATGATGTCCGTGAGCAGACCCGATAGCGGACCCGGCGTGACAGGGTCGATGATGCGCAGCCAGCTGGCCACGACATCCGGGGATGTGATGGGTGTGCCGTCGCTGAAGGTGATGCCGGGTCGCAGGGTGAACGTCAGGCGATGACCGCCTTCGGACACCTCCCAGCTCTCGGCCAGGGCCGGCTGGACCTGGGCCGCGGGGTCGAAGGTGGTGAGGCCTTCCCACACCTGCGCCAGCACGGACGCGGACTGGGCATCCCCGGCCAGGGCCGGATCCCAGGCGACCGTGGAAGCGCCTGCGATGACGAGGTCGGCGCCTTCCGGACGCGCCGCGGGCACGATCGCAGACGGCTGTGGCGTGACGGACAGCATCGCGAGCAGGGCCACGCCGATCATCAGCGCCACCAGCACGATGGGTCCCACGACACCCACGACCGAGCGTGGCCGACCGCCCGCCGGCGGTGTCGTCAGTGCTGACGACTCGCCATCGATGTCGATGGGATCCGGATCCTCCTGCATGCGGTCCAGTCTATTGCCCATCGGCACTTCCGCGCGTCGCGCCCGTCGTTGATGAGTTGATCCGTCGGTGCTCACTGGCGTGATATCGGCCGGCTGTGGGGATCCTCATCCGGGCCACAGCAGCGCGAAAGGCGTGACGCCGAACCTTCGGACATCGGCGACGCGATGCGGTAGGGATGCCGCATCGCCCGCCGAGCCACAGGAGAAGCCCCAATGGCCTTCGTCATCGCCGAGCCATGCATCGACAATATGGATCAGTCGTGCATCGCGGCCTGCCCCGTTGACTGCATCACGGGCGATCTGAGCCTGGACCGGAAGCTGTACATCGACCCGGACGAATGCATCGGGTGCGGCGCCTGTGCCACGGCATGTCCCAACGGCGCCATCTATGAGGCGGGCGACCTGCCACCGGCATGGATCGACTACGCCTGGGTCGACGCGGCCTGGTATCGCGACCCGGAGGTGGCGCGGGCGACGGTGGAGGAGCTGCTCGGCGCAGCGGTGGCCTCGTGACCGCGCCGGTCATCGACAGGGAGCATCGAGCGCTCCCGCCACGCCCGCGGCTCGCGGCCATGCCGGACCTGGCGCCTCGTCCGGCACGGACGCGAGAACCGAACGCCACGCTCATGGAGCGACTGGATGTCACCGCCGACCTGGCCCGGTTCCGGCTGCGACCGGACGGCGGCATGCCGGCGTTCGTGCCGGGACAATACGTCTCACTCGGCCTCCAGACGGACGCCGGGCACCTGCTTCGACCGTACTCGATCGCGTCGGCGCCCCATGAGCGCGAGGTGCTCGAGTCGTACATCCGGCGCATGGAGGCCGGCGCCTTCACCGCCCGCCTGTGGGCGCTGCAGCCGGGCGAGCGCCTCTGGGTCGGTCCACCGCGGGGTTTGTTCACGCTTCGACCCCGCCATGAGGGACCCCACCTGCTCATCGCCACCGGGACCGGGCTGGCGCCGATGATGGCGATGCTCGCGGACCTGGGCGCTCGTCCGAGCCGACCGCGTGTGATCCTCATCCATGGCGTGTCTCAGTCGTGAGCTCGGGTACCGGGACGTGCTGGAGCGCTGGTCGAGGGAGTGGTCGCTCGACTACCGACCCACGGTCTCCCGGCCGACGACCGCCACGGCTGCGGGCTGGGACGATGCGGTGGGCCGAGTCGACCGGGTCCTGACTGGCCTGCTCGCGGCCGGCGACCTGGACGTCGATCGATCGGTCGCCTACCTGTGCGGCAACGACGGCATGATCACGACCGTGCGTCAGCTGCTCATCGGGCAGGGCCTGTCCGACATCGCCATCCACAGCGAGCGGTTCGCACCAGCTGCGGCTGCCTGACACGTCAGGATGCCCCGGACTCCGGCGTTGACCAGGCTGCCAGCTCCTGGTCGACCTCGGTCACTGAGCAACGACACTTCCACGCATCGCGCCCATGGCCGGTGCTACGCTCACGACTACCGCGGGACACCGTCCCCGGGCGGTACAGGTGCTCACCGAACGGGCCGCTCGAGGGGATACGAGTGGTCCACCGTCGCCGTCAGGAGGCTGCGCATGACTGAGGAGGCCGTTCCTTCGGCGAGTACCGCGGAGACCCCGGCGACCGCGCCGGTCGAGTCTCATGCGGTCCTGCGACTGGTCGGCGGCGCAGGCCGCGTGGAGCTGCGCGCCGATGCTGCCGTCGAGGAGTTGTACCGGGCGAGCTATGAGCCTTCCTCGCCGGATGTGACCCTCGAGACCGACCGGGTCACCGTGCGCTACGCCCTGCACCGCTTGCTGGGTCGGCTCTCGACATCCAGCGACACGACCAGCCGATTCGCGCTCTCGACGCGCCAGCCATGGGACATCGCGGCCCCGGATGGCCTCACGACCCTCGACGCCGACCTGTCCGCCGGGCGGATCCTGGGTCTGCGGGTGGGGCATGGCGCGCGGACGGTCAAGATCCGCCTCGGGCGACCTGTCGGCACCGTGCCGGTGGTCATCGGCGGCGGCTCGACGGAGATCATCATCTTCCGGCCCGCGGGCATCATGGTCCGCGTTTCGACGCAGGGCGACGTGGCGAGGGTGGTCGTCGACGGTGGCCGACCCATCGGTCCGCTTTCCGGCTCCACGAGCGTCGAGCCGCCCGGTTTCGCGCTCTCCGATGACCGCTATGACGTCAGCATCACCGGCGGGTGTGTCAACCTGCTGGTCGCGACCGACCCCTGAGGCGCTGCCTGGGGGCATGAGGGCGTGCGTTCAGCGCTCGCCCGGGTCACCACCCAGGAACGATGCCGCGCGCGTGGGCGAAGCGACCTGCTCGGGAGTCGTGAGCTGGCGCCGGTCGTGGCTCGAGTTGTGTGCGAATCCGGCCACCAGCTCCCGCAGCGTGCCGATGCGCGTCAGCTGCTGCTCCTCCACTACCGACCATCCAGGGGATCGCCCGGGCGCGGCCATGAGCGTCACGAGGTGCTGCAGACACAGCTCCGCGGCCCCGATGGCCTCGGCCCATCGAGCATCGGCGGCCAACCGGACGAGACTGCCGGCTGACACCTCATCGATGTGGGCGGACTCGGTGCACACGAGGCATGCGGGCGGTCGCGCCGCATCCTGCACACGCCTGCCCCGCGAGATGCCGCCCGCCGAGTGCGCGGTCCGCAGCTCCCGCTCCCGGATGCGCAGGATGGCGCCCAGCAGGATGGCACTGCCGAGCATGCCGCCGGACAGCCGCCGATCGGCGTCGAACAGAGCGTGGGTGTGCAGGGCACAGCAGCCACGCGCGGCGTCCAGGTCGCGCCGGAATGTCACGTCATTGACGCTCTCGTACAGGAAGCCCTCGATGAAGCGGCGGACGGCGCGGGCACGGTGGTGACACAGCGGGCAGCCGGCCGCGCGCATCGACTCCGCGAGCTGGACGGCGTTCAGGTCGCGCGCGGGCAGCGTGGACATCGAGCGGCGGTGGTCAGGGCCTTCTGTCATCGTGCACCATGATGACGGCTACCAGCCGGGGTCCTGGGGGAGTGCCATGACGCGGGGATGGGGATACACCGAGACAGCCGCGCCGGGAGATCGCATCGTCACTACGCTCAGTCGCCGATCCGGCTCGAACGGATGACCACGCGCGTGGCAGCGGTCCACAACAACGCGCTATGGTGCGACGCCGTCTGCCGGGCCTTCGGCTGCACCACGAGCCGGGTCGCCGGTCTGTGGGTCAACCACGACCCAGCGCCTCCGTACTACTCCAATGCGGTGACCATCGACCCTGCGGCACTGGATGACCAGCGATCGATGGTGTTGTCCATGCTCGCGGGCCCCCTCCCTCGGCCGTGGACCATCAAGGACGCGTTCCACACCCTGGATCTCATGCCCATAGGCTTCCACATCCTGTTCGCCGCGGAGTGGATCGGGCTCACTGGTGCAACGGCGGCCGCATCCCCCGATACCGAGGCACGTTGGGCAGCCGTCTCGACGGACACCGGGCTGGTGGAGTGGGAGGCTGCCTGGCGAGGTGACAACGCCGATGCCGACGCCGCCGGGAGCCCGAGGCTGTTCCGGCCACGCCTGCTCGATGATCCGGACATCCGATTCCTTGCCGGGCGACGCGACGGGGACATCGCGGCGGTCGCCATCGCGAACCGGTCGGATGACGGCAGCGGGCCGGTGGTCGGCATCTCCAACATCGTGCTCTCGGGCTCAGTGCCGGAGCGCGACCGCCGGGGTGCGGTCATCGCGGTCCAGGCCGCGTATCCCGGGCTGCCGGTGGTGGGCTACGAACGCGGTGCCGATCTGGCCGCGATGCGTGCCCTGGGCTTCCGGTCGCTGGGACCGCTGCGGGTCTGGATCACGGACGACTGACCGGCTCGCTGTTCCAGCGCACCACGACGGGTGTCCCGCGATCGTAGCCCAGCAGGGAGACGGTGGCGGTATCCAGTGCGAACGACCGGCCGAGGGTGATGGGTTGGCCCATCCAACGCGCGGCGAGTGCCCGTAGTGCATGGCCATGAGAGAAGCACAGGACACGACCGCCGGTATCTCGCACACGGCCGATGACCCGATCCAGCCGCAGCGTGACCTCGGCCGGTGACTCGCCACCGAGGCCGCCATGGGTCCAGACCGTCCAGTCCGGCACCGACTGGTGGATCTGGGGTGTCGTCAGGCCCTCGTACGCGCCATAGTCCCACTCCGCCAGGTCCGGCTCCACGATCGCGTCCGGGAATCCGGCCAGCGTCGCGGTCCGCCGGGCGCGCAGCCGGGGACTGGTGAGCACGAGGTCGAACTGCTGCGCCGCCAGGCGCGCGGCGAGGGTCATGGCCGCGACCTCACCACGTGGCAGCAGCGGCAGGTCGGTCGTGGAGGTGTGGCGCCCGTCACGGGACCATTCGGTCTCACCGTGTCGCACGGCCCAAAGTTCGGTCATCGGCCGGCCGTGGTGGCGCAGGGTGGATCCATCGTGCACAGGGTACCCGGGCCTGTGCCGGGGACTGCGGCAGGGTGTGATAGCGTCGGGAACGTGAGCACGCAGACACCCGCCCCGCCGGAACGCGGCGATTTCATCCGGGAGATCGTGGCTGGCGATCTTCGCGCCGGCACGCACGAGCAGGTCGTCACGCGCTTCCCGCCCGAGCCGAACGGCTACCTGCACATCGGACATGCCAAGGCCATCTGCCTCAACTTCGGCATCGCCCAGGAGTTCGGCGGCCGCTGCCACCTCAGGTTCGACGACACCAACCCGACCCGGGAGGAACAGGAATACATCGACGCCATCCAGGACGACGTGCGCTGGCTGGGCTTCGATTGGGGCGAGCACCTGTACTACGCCTCGGACTACTTCGAGCAGCTCTATGCATGGGCCGTCCACCTCATCGGCGCCGGCCTGGCATACGTGGATGACCTGACGGCGGACGAGATCCGCGAACATCGAGGCACGCTCACCGAGCCCGGTCGGAACAGTCCCTGGCGAGACAGGCCAGGATCCGAGAACCTCGACCTGTTCACGCGGATGCGGAGTGGCGAGTTCCCCGACGGGGCGCGCGTCCTGCGTGCGAAGATCGACATGGCGTCGGGCAACATCAACTTCCGGGACCCGGTGCTGTACCGGATCATGCGTGCCACGCATCCCCGTACTGGTGACGCCTGGTGCATCTACCCGACCTATGACTTTGCCCACGGGCAGTCCGATGCGATCGAGGGCATCACGCACTCGATCTGCACCCTGGAGTTCGAGGACCATCGGCCGCTGTACGACTGGCTCATCGAGCACCTGCCGGTGCCGTCCCGACCGCACCAGTACGAGTTCGCACGACTCGAGCTCAGCTACACCGTCCTGTCCAAGCGATCCCTGCTGCGGCTGGTCAAGGACGGGCATGTCCGTGGCTGGGATGACCCCCGGATGCCCACCATCTCGGGCATGCGCCGGCGCGGGTTCCCGGCCGAGGGCATCCGTGATTTCGCTGCCCTCATCGGGGTCGGCAAGTCTGACGCCCATATCGAGGTCGGTCAGCTCGAGTACTCGGTCCGCAACGTGCTCAACAGGTCCGCGTCGCGTCGCCTCGGGGTGCTGCGTCCGCTCAAGCTTGTCATCCAGAACTACCCAGCCGACCAGGTCGAACAGCTCGAGGTCATCAACAACCCGGAGGATGCGTCTGTCGGCAGCCGCCAGGTGGCCTTCTCCCGGGAGCTGTGGATCGAGCAGGACGACTTCATGGAGGATCCCCCGGCAAAGTTCTTCCGGCTGGCGCCCGGCCGCGAGGTGCGGCTGCGCTCTGCGTACTTCGTGACCTGTACCGAGGTCATCAAGGACGCGGAGGGCACGATCGTGGAGCTGCGATGCACATATGACCCGGCGACCCGCGGCGGTGACTCGCCCGATGGCCGCCGTCCGAAGGCGACGCTGCACTGGGTCTCGGCCGCACACGCGGTGCCCGCCGAGGTCCGCGTGTACGACCACCTGTTCACGAGTCCGGACCCGGCCGCCGATGGGGACCTGCTCGCGCACCTGAACCTGGACTCGGAGACCGTGCTCGAGGGCTTCGTCGAAGCGTCCCTGGCCGGCCTGCCGCTGGGCGAGACGGTCCAGTTCGAGCGCCTGGGCTACTTCTGCGTCGATCCGGATTCCCGCCCTGATCACCTCGTGGTCAACCGGGCGCTGACGCTCAAGGACACGTGGGCAAAGCTGCAGGCGCAGGGCCGCCAGGACAGCTGATCCGCGGGCTGTCGAGGGACACCGCCGGCCCCTCGTCGGCACGCTTCCGCGCCTCCAGCCGACGCCATTGCGAGGTTCAGTCTGGCGCGCCAAGGTCCACGAGCCAGGCTCGGAGTTTCCCGGCGATGGTCGGGATGTCGCGCAGCGAACCCTCGGCGAGCGCAGTAACCAGGTCGTATGCCCCGTCGACCGGCGCTTGGAGGTCCCTGTCGTTGAGGCGGTAGAACAACCGAACAGCGACCCAGCCGAGTCGTTTGTTGCCATCGATGAGCGCATGGCCCGTCACGATGGAGTGCAGCAGCGCGGCCGCCTTCTCGTCGAGGTTCGGGTAGGCGTCCTCGCCGTATACCGAGGCCCGGGTCCTGGCGACGGCTGCTTCCAGGATGCCCACGTCTCGGACGTCCGCCGGCCGACCCAGAGCCGTCGTGGCGGCCGCGAGCAGGTCATCCAGGTCGAGATGTTCGGTCACATCTCCCCGAGTCGGCGAAGGAGCTCGGCGTCCTCCCGCACGATCACGGCGAGATGGCTATCGCGGCGCTGCGACCTGCGAGTCACGTACTCCGTGATAGCGGTTCGCGCGACGTCCTGCATCGAGCGGCGTTCTCGTTGTGCGGTCTCGCGCAATGCTTCGGTCTCGGCGGCAGTGAGGCGCAGGGTCATCGGCATGGCTGGATGATACCGCGGTGGTATCACGTGGCGCCTCAGCCTCTTGGTCGCCTGCTGGTGCTCGACAGCCCGCCCGCGACCCACCCGCCATAGCCGGGATCCGGATGGTCATCGGTCGGGGCCGAGGCCGAACCAGCGGGCGCGTCGGCTCGTCGCGAACGCTGCCTTCTCGCCGGCCGTGAGCGCGGACGGCGGGGTGAACACGCCTGTGGGGTGGCCAGGCGCTGAGAAGAAGTCCACGTCCACACGTCCGACCTCATGCGCACCGAGCTCGATCCAGCAGGCGCCGGTCCCGTCGTAGCCAGGCGGCGCCTGCTCGGTGCGGATGCGGGCGATGAGCTGGTCGGCGACCACGCGCGCGGCCCGCTCGGCGAACACGCCGGCCTTGGGTGTCCCGACGCTGGTCACATCGCCCACGGCGTAGACACCCGGGAATCGGGTGGCCAGCGTCCCCCGGTCCACGGGTATCCAGCCGTCCTGCGCGAGGCCGGAGGCCTCCACGACCGCGGGCGCTCGGTGCACGGGCACCCCCAGGAACAGGTCGAACGGCAGGCGACTGCCGTCATCCAGCACCGCGTGGCGGGTGCCAGGGTCCAGTGCTGCCACCCGCCGGTCGGGCACGAACTCGATATCCCGTTCCGCGAAGCGCGACAGGATGGCGTCGGACATCTCCGGCGAGGGTGGCACGGGCACCCCGAACGGGATCACGACCTGGATACGTACGTGATCGCGGGTCCCCTGCTCCCGGAGCGTCTCGTCCAGCAGCAGCGCCGCCTCGCTGGGGGCGGGCGGACACTTGAATGGCGTGCCGCAGACGCCCACGATGGCAGTGCCCGACCAGAATTCGGGCAGCACCTGCCGAAGTGTCTCGGCACCCGCCACGGAATAGAACTCGTGGCCGACCTCCGTGAGCCCGGGGGTGGCGGCCAGGTCGTACTCGGCGCCGAGGCCAACGACGAGCACGTCGGCCCCATAGGTGCCCTGGTCGGTCGCGACGCGCCGAGCTACGGGGTCGATCGCCGTGATCGTCTCCCTGCGGAATCGCACGGACGGCAGGGACAGGTCGCGATAACTGAGTCTGACCGACTCCGGTGTTCTTCGGCCGAACATGACATCCAGCTTGGAGAAGCCAAACACGAACGAGTCCTCGCGATCGATGAGCGTGATCTCGACCCGGTCACCCACCTCCGTCGCGAGGCGGGATGCGAGTTCCAGGCCGCCAAAGCCGGCACCGAGCACGAGGACGGAGGTAGGCATGGTTCCGATCATAGCCGCGCGGGAGTCGCGCGCTCGGCGAACCGGTCGGGCTCAAGCCCGGCTGACGACACGCCACCGGGCACCACTCCGGCCCCTGCCGGTACCCTTGGCACATGCCCGCCGAATACATCTACACCGCGTACAAGCTCGCCCGCCACTATCCGCCGGACCGGACGGTGCTAGAAGACATCTCCATCTCGTTCTTCCCGGGCGCCAAGATCGGCGTCATCGGCTCCAATGGCGCCGGCAAGTCGAGCTTGCTGCGGATCATGGCCGGCCTCGATGACGGGTTCACGGGCGAGGCACGGCTGACGCCGGGCTACAGCGTCGGATTCCTGAGCCAGGAGCCGCAGTTGGACCCGTCCAAGGACGTCAAGGGCAACGTGCTTGATGGCGTCCGGGAGGTCCAGGACCTCATCGACCAATACAACGCGGTCATGGCCAAGTGGTCCGAGCCCGACGCGGACTACGAGGCCATCGGCGTCCAGCAGACGGCGCTGGAGGACCGCATCAACGCGGCCGACGCCTGGAACCTGGAGCGCAATGTGGACATCGCGATGGACGCGCTGCGCTGCCCGCCGGACGATGCTGACGTCACGACCCTGTCGGGTGGCGAGAAGCGGCGCGTGGCGCTGTGCCGGTTGCTACTCCAGCATCCCGACCTGTTGCTGCTGGACGAGCCCACCAACCACCTCGATGCCGAGTCGGTGGAGTGGCTGGAGCGCTTCCTCCAGGAGTACGCGGGCACGGTCGTGGCCATCACCCACGACCGGTACTTCCTGGACAACGTGGCGCAGTGGATCCTGGAGCTCGACCGGGGCCGCGGCATCCCCTTCTCCGGCAACTACACCAGCTGGCTGGAGCAGAAGCTGGACCGCATGACGCGAGAATCCAAGGCCGTGGACTCGCGCCAGCGAACCCTGGCGCGCGAGCTCGAGTGGGTGCGACTGTCACCGAAAGGGCGCCAGGCGAAGGGCAAGGCCCGTCTGAGCGCGTACGAGCAGCTGCTCGCAGAGTCCCAGGGCGACAAGGACGTCAGCCGCGAGCTGGAGATCGCGATCCCGTCCGGACCACGTCTCGGCGAGCAGGTCATCGACGTCAGCGATCTGCGCAAGGGCTACGGCGACCGGCTGCTCATCGAGGATCTCACGTTCTCCCTGCCGCGCTCCGGCATCGTGGGCATCATCGGGCCCAATGGCGCCGGCAAGACCACCCTGTTCCGGATGCTCGTCGGCCAGGAGGCCGCTGACGCAGGCACGGTGGAGATCGGATCGACGGTCCAGATGAGCTATGTCGACCAGAGTCGCGATTCGCTCCAGGCCGACCGGACCGTGTTCCAGGAGATCGCCCAGGGCACTGAGGTCATCAAGGTCGGCAACCGCGAACTGCCCGCGCGGGCCTATGTGTCCAGCTTCAACTTCCGGGGCACGGACCAGCAGAAGCTCGTTGGCGCGCTCTCGGGTGGTGAGCGGAACCGGGTGCACCTGGCCAAGTTGCTCCAGGCGGGCGGGAACGTGCTGCTCCTGGACGAGCCGACCAACGACCTGGACGTCGACACCCTGCGTGCACTGGAGGCGGGCCTCGAGTCGTTCCCGGGCTGCGTGGTGGTCATCAGCCATGACCGCTGGTTCCTGGACCGCATCGCGACCCACATCCTGGCCTTCGAGGGTGACAGCCAGGTGCGCTGGTTCACGGGCAACGTCACGGAGTACGAGGCGTTCCGGCGCAGGGAGCTGGGCATCGCTGCCGAGCAGCCGCACCGCATCAAGTACAAGCGTCTGGCGACCGCCTGATCGGACCCGCCCGCGCCTGATCGGACACGCTCGCGCCCGATCGAACCCGCCTGAGCGCCCGATCGGACGCGCCCATCGCGGTCTTTGGTGCGCGCCGTCACCGAGGTTGCGGTCCGGTGAGGTCCCGGAGGTACCCGGACGATGGTCCTATGGGTAATCTCGTGCGATGCGACCTCACCTGCCACGTCTGTCCCGTCTGCGCGGCCGCAGCGCCCCCGCTGCCGCCCCCGCCGTCTCCGGCATGGAGTGGTACGAGCATCCGGCCGCGGTCCACTTCGAGACTGCCTGGGCGCGCCGGCGGTTCATCCGCATCGACCAGATGGGTGACGCCGTCCACTTCATGGCACCCCGGATGCGCTATTGGCCCGGTCAGGCAGGTCCGGACGCCGCCATGACCCAATCGGTGACCCGATCCGTGCTACCGGACACCGTGACCTGTGGCAGCGGCTATATCGAGGTGCTGGCCTTCGTGGAAGGTGGCATCGTGGTCAACGAGGTGCGCACGCATGGCGACCGGGTGGTGGCCATGGGCGGCTGGACCTCGCCGGCCTACTGACCCAGCGACCTGACGCCTCGCGCAACTGAACGCCTCGCCCCCGCTGGCGCCGACCAGCGCAGGTCCGTCACCGAGACCTGGTCCATGTCAGCGATCGAGTGATCTCCTGGGCAGGCCCCCGCGGGTGAGGGTCAGCCCGGCATCGGGTTGCTCTGAAGCAGCCTCTGGGACCCATGAGCCATGGCCCGTGCGAATGGGTTGATGATGGGCAGGATCCAGGTCGTTAGGTCGGCCGGAGGTGCTACGGTGGCTGTCGCCGGTCTCGACACGCGATCGGTGACCACGAGACCCACATCCAGGAGGTGGCTTCGATGCGATCCGGGAGACGGTCCCCGATGCGCCTGCTCGCGGTGCTGGGTGTCACGCTGTCCCTCGCGTTGGGTTCGGCAGCGCAGGGCCAGAGCCCGTCACCCCGCGCCACCGCGACGACTGCAAGCCCGGTGCCGCAGTTGTTCTGCGCGCTGCTCACGATCGATGAGGTCGGAGCGGCGCTGGGCAGCGCGGTCACCATCACCGATGGAACCGATGTCGGTTGTGCGTGGCAGGACGACGCCGCAGACGGCGAAGTCGCCTCGTTGTACGCGAGTGTCGAGGCGGGCACCGTCCTCAGCGACGTCCGGGCCAGCTACCCGGGTGGCACGGACCTCATGATCGGCGACAGTGCCGCGTACTCCCTGATCGGCTCGTTGTGGGTGGAGATCAGCGGCCGGATCGTGCACCTCCGTCTGGGATCGGCTGAGATCGCAGACCCACAGGCCGCCCTCAGCGCTCTCGCAGCGATCGCCGTGTCCCGCTTCGACTCGCGGTCGATCCCCGATCTGACGGCGCCGTCCCCGGAGCCGCAGCCGTCCGTGGTCGCTGAGGTGCCGGTGAAGGACCTCTTCCCGGCGGATCTTCGCGGGCCCTTCGATGAACCCCTCGACGTGGCCACGACCACCGGGGCCGACGCCCTCGAAGAGTTCTTCGGCGGTGACCCGAAGACACGGGCGAGCTTGGAGCAGCTGGTCGCAGCCCTGGTCCCCATGGGCAAGACCCTCGACGATGTGAGCGTCGGGAACGCCACCCTGAGCGACGTGTTCACGGGCCTGCTCGCGCTGCGGGTCCGCGGTGCGGATGCCGGCACGCTCCTGCCGCAGGTGACCCCCCTGATCGTGGCGAAGTTCCTGAGCAACCCCGGCGGGTTGGTCCAGTTCGGCAAGCCTCGACAGGCAGCCGCGCGGGTCGGGGGGAAGGACGTCACCCTCCTGACCCCAGCCAGGAAGTCACCCGATGCCGGCCAGGCGTATGCCTACATCTATACCCACGACGATGTGGTGTGGGTCATCTTCGGGCTCGGGAGCGCCAAGGGCGCCGTGCCGAAGGACGCGATCCAAAAGCTCCCCTGACGCCGCGCGCCGGG
>JBBQNA010000004.1:0-48211 GCA_038329515.1 Candidatus Limnocylindrales bacterium
CGGCCATACCGAGCCCGCGGCCATACCGAGCCCACGGCCATACCGAGCCCACGGCCATACCGAGCCCACGGCCATACCGAGCCCACGGCCATACCGAGCCCACGGCCATACCGAGCCCACGGCCAGCGGCCGTACCACCACTGCCACCGGACGTAGTGCGGCCGCCAAACGATGCCCGGCCGTCGCCACTGCGTCGCTCGTAACCGATCCGTAACGTTGCGCGCGGTCGTGGATCCATGGCATAGTCGCCGGGCGATGACACGTCTACTCGTCTTGAAGCCGAAGCGCTGGCGACCCTGCCTGGAGGCACGGGTCTAGCAGGCCTCGCGCGGACGACGCGAACCGGGGCCTGCCGGGCAGGCTCCGAGGGTCGCAGCACCGAACGAACGGTGGCTGCGGCTTTTTTGTTGGCATCGGAGCCTGACCCGACCGGTCCCACCACGGGACAAGAAGGGAACACGAGAACACGATGCGAGCACTCCTCCTGGGCGCCGGCAACATGGGCCGCGCGATCCGCTCCGCACTGGAGTCCCGTGGCGACACCGTCGTCGCCTGTCTGGGGCGTGATGGCGCGACCGCTGCCGGCGCTGCGCTGGCTCCCGTGGATGTCGCCTTCGAGTTCAGCCATGCGGACGCCCTGCTGGCCAACGCCCGGGTGGCCGCAGCCGCTGAGACCCGGGCGCTCGTCATCGGTACCACTGGCTGGACCCACGCACCCGAGACCCTGGCCGAGTTGCGTGCCATCGCGACCGATGCCGGCATGCGCGTTGTCATCGGGCCCACGTTCAGCGTGGGTGTCGTGCTGTTCGGAGCGGTCGCCGAGGAGGCGGCCCGTCGCTTCGGCCGATTCGCGGAGTACGACCCATATGTCTTCGAGTGGCACCGCCGGACCAAGCCCGATCGGCCGTCCGGCACCGCGGCGGCCATTGCCGACCGGATGCTGCCGCACCTCGCGCACAAGCGTCAGGTGCGTCTGGCCGAGGGGCAGGGCGCACCAGACCCGGAGACGCTGGAAGTGGTCTCGCTCCGCGCCGGCGCCTCACCCGGGATGCATGTCGTCGGGTTCGACGCCCCGGGTGAGTCGATCGAGCTGCGGGTCACGGCGAGGGATCGCTCCGCGTACGTGGCGGGCGCACTGCTCGCCGCTGACACGCTACTGGCCCATCCCGACCGCTTTCCCGGCGTCACCACATTCGAGCAGCTGCTCGCCGACCTGACCACCACCGATACCACCACTGGAGCCGATCGATGAACCAGACCGCCACCCTCACCCTGCGCGGCGCCTTCACGGCGCTCGTCACCCCGTTCACCCGCGATGGGGCGGTCGACGAGGCCGCGTTCACACGGCTCGTCGAGCGCCAGTTGGACCGGGGCATCGATGGTCTCGTGCCCTGCGGCACGACCGGCGAGTCACCCACGACCAGCCACGACGAGGACGACCGGCTCATCGGCCTGGCCGTCGCCGCGGTCGCCCGACGCGGCCTGACAGGTCGGGTGCCGGTCATCGCCGGCACGGGCTCCAACAACACGGCGACGGTCGTGGGGGCGACGCGGCGGGCGCGCGACCTGGGCGCGGACGCGGCACTCGTCGTGGCTCCCTACTACAACAAGCCCGACCAGCGGATGCTGGAGGCGCACTACCGGACCGTGGCGGACGACGGTGGCCTGCCGGTCGTGGTCTACAACGTGCCTGGCCGGACCAGCTGCAACGTGGACGCGTCCACCCTCATGCGCCTCGCTGAACACCCAGGCATCGTGGCCGTCAAGGAGGCGTCCGCGAACCTGGAGCAGATCATGACCATCCTGCGCGACCGACCGAGTGGCTTCTCAGTGCTGTCGGGCGATGACTCCTGGACCTACTCCTTGCTGGCGCTGGGTGGCGACGGTGTCATCTCCGTGGCCTCGAACGAGATCCCGGCCGAGATGGCCCGCCTGTGTGCCCTGGCCCACGCGGGTGACTGGACCGGCGCGCTGGCGCTGCACAACCGGCTGCTGGACCTGATGCGCATCAACTTCATCAGCCCCAACCCGGTCCCCGTCAAGGCCGCGCTCGCCGAGATGGGCCTCATCGAGGACGTCCTGCGCCAGCCGCTGCTGCCGCTCGCTGACGAGCAGCGTCGCAGCCTGGTACAGGTGCTGGCCGCCACGGGCCTCCTGCCGTCGTCCGACCTGGTCGCGGCGTGACGGACGTCATCGCCTCGCCCATCGGGGCTGCGGCACGAACGGATACCGCAGCGCTCCAGGCGAGCCTCGAAGAGCTGGTCGCTCGATGGCCCGCGTCGGGCACACCGCTCTCCGCGGAGCTCACGGACGCTGCCACGGCCACCGTTGCGCGGCTCGTCGCCGCGCTGGAGGCCGGTGAGGTTCGTGCTGCCGAGCCCGATGCCACGGCGCCGGGCGGCTGGCGCGTCAACGCCTGGGTCAAGACGGGCATCCTGCTCGGCTTTCGGATCCCGGGCATGCGCGACTACCGTGACGGCCCGATCATGGCCGCGCGTGACCGCGTCGCCTACGGGGTCCTGGACATCCTGGACAGTCCCGGTGCGCGTGCGGCGTCCGAACGTGGCGCACCGTGGCGGGTGGTGCCCGGGGGCACGACCGCCCGCTCGGGCGTCCATCTCGAGCCCGGTGTGACCATCATGCCGCCTGCCTACCTGAACATCGGTGCCTGGGTCGGCACGGGCACCATGGTGGACTCGCATGCGCTCGTGGGTTCCTGCGCCCAGGTCGGCGCACGTGTGCACCTGTCCGCCGCCGTGCAGGTCGGTGGGGTCCTGGAACCTGCCGGCGCGCGACCCGTCGTGGTCGAGGACGACGCGTTCGTGGGCGGTGGCTGCGGCCTGTATGACGGCGTGGTCGTCGGTACGGGCGCGGTCCTGGGTGCCGGCGTCATCCTCACTGGCCAGTCGCGACTCATCGACCTGACCGAGGAGCGCGAGATCCGGGGCACCCCCGACGCGCCGCTGGTGGTGCCACCAGGTGCGGTCGTGGTGCCCGGCAGCCGGCCCGCGGCAGGTGCCTGGGCAACGGCGCGAGGAGTCTCGGTCGGGGTCGCCCTGATCGTCAAGCGGCGCGATGCCACCACCGCTGCCCGCGTCGCCCTGGAAGAGGCCCTCCGATGACCCTCGTCGCTCCATCGTCGCCAGCGCTGTCCGTGTCACACCCCACCATCGATGTGGGCGTGCGGGTGGCGGGCCAGGATGCCGAGGCATTGCTCCGGGACCATGGCAGTCCGCTGTACGTGTACGACCTGGACGTCATCTCGGACCGGGTCGCCATGCTGCGGGCCGCCCTGCCGGACGCGGTGGACCTCGCCTACGCCGTCAAGGCGAACCCGTCGCCGGCCATCCTGCGACATCTCGCGAGCCTCGGTCTGGGCGCCGATATCGCGTCGGCGGGCGAGCTGGCGACCGTGATCCGGGCCGGCTTCGACATGCGTCATGTCATCTTCACGGGTCCCGGCAAGACCGATGCAGAGCTCGCGGCCGCGATCCGGGCCGGCGTTCGGGGCATCACCATCGAGTCCCTGGAGGAGCTCGAGGTCGTGCTCGACCTGGCGCCCCTGGCTGGCCGGCACCAGGGCCTGGTCCTGCGGCTGACCGCGGAGGAGATGAGCCGAGGTGCGGAAGGGACGCCCATCATCGGTGCCGGCGGTGCCTCCAAGTTCGGCCTGCTGCGCGAGGAGCTGGACGAGGCCGTCGACCGGCTGCTGCTGGCGGGTGCCATCGGCGGTCCGGGCTCGCCATATGCGCTGCTCGGCCTGCATGCCTTCGGTGCCTCCAACGTGCGTGTCGCGGACCGGCTGGTAGAGGGTGTCCGGTGGGTCGCGGACCAGGCCGAAGCCGTGGCGCGGGAGCATGGCCAGCGCTTCCGGCTGCTCGACGCGGGTGGCGGCCTGGGCATCCCGTATGCCGACGATGAGGCGCCCCTGGACGTCACGCAGCTGGGCCGGGGCATCGCGGACGAGATCGCCTCCTGGGGTGTCAGGGCGGGCTTGGGTGAGGCACGGCTGCTGCTGGAACCGGGTCGCTTCGTGGTCGGTCCTGCGGGCGCGTACCTGACACGTGTCGTGCGTACCAAGTCACGCGGCGGTCGGACCATGGCCATCACGGACGGCGGCATCCATCACCTGTTGCGACCGGCGCTCGTGGGTGAGGCGCAGCGCATCGTCGCGGTGGGCGAGGCCGCGTCCAGGTCCACTCGGACCCCGTCGTCGGTGGTCGGGCCACTGTGCACCGGCCTGGACATGCTGGCGGCGGAGGTCAGCCTGCCCGAGCCGCGGACCGGCGATGTGCTGGCGGTGCTGGACGCGGGCGCCTACGGCTTCACGGAGTCCATGCCCTTGTTCCTGTCCCATCCCGTGCCTGCGGAGGTCGTGGTGTCCAGGGGCATCGCGCGCGTGGCACGGCTGCGGCAGGAGCCAACGGCCGGCCCTTCGGCGTCCATCTGGTAGCCAGGGCCGCGTATCCGGGTCGCAACGAACCCGCGCTGCTCGTCACCCGCGCGTGTCGAATGGGGGACCGTTCCGCCATCGACGGTGGCCCCTGGCAGCCGTATGTTGATGTGGACCGGAACGGTGGGTCAGCACAACGGAGATGGGAGAGACCCACCGCCCGATGACCCATCGACCGGCGGGGAGAAGGGCTCTCCGTCGGTCGGCCAACCTCTCTCGACTCTTGTCCTCCTCGGGCCAACGTCGGGCTCCCGGATCCGCCAGCCGGGAGCCCGACGACTTTTTTGTGTCCAGAGGCGGAGCGAGGTCGCGCCGATCAGGGTCGAGACCGTGGGTGTGGCACCCTGCATCAGTCGGCCCTCCAGCCGACTGTACGGAGGGAGTCGATGGAGACCGACGAACGGCCCCGGTTCCACCTGACCCCGCCATCAGGTTGGATGAACGATCCGAACGGCCTCATCTATCGCGATGGCACTTTCCATGCGTTCTATCAGCACCGCCCCGACGCGCCTCGTTGGGGTGACATCCACTGGGGCCATGCGATCTCCGAGGACTTGGTGACGTGGCGCGGTCGACCCATGGCGGTAGCGCCGGGGCTATCGCCGCCGGATGACCTCGGTTGCTGGTCAGGCTGCATCGTTGATGACGGTGATCAGGCGGTGATGTTCTACACCGGTGTGACCCTGGATGGGGATGTGCGACGTGCGTCGATCTGTCGGGCCACCAGCCGTGGCGGACTGGACACGTGGCACAAGGATCCCAGCAACCCGTGTATCGCGGGGCCGCCGCCGGGCATCGCGCCGGACCAGTTCCGGGATCCGTTCGTGACGCGGGATGCGCAGGGTTGGTCGATGCTCGTCGGTGCGGGAACCACCGATGGTCTCGGTGCGGTCCTGTCGTACCGCTCGACCGATCTGTCGTCGTGGGACCTGGTGGGTACCTTCCTCGCGGCGAGTGACCTGGCGCGCACCGAGGGGGCCGATGGGCCCTGTTGGGAGTGCCCGCAACTCCTCCACTTCGATGATGCCGCCGTGCTCATCGTCTCCGTGGTCGATCGGACGCCAGGTGTCCGCCCCTCGCATGTCGCGGCCTTCGTCGGGCGTGTGGACGGCGATCGATTCGTCGTCGAGCACACGGATGAGCTGGGCATGGGCCCCGACTTCTATGCACCGGCGACCGCCACCACGCCGGACGGGAGGCACCTGCTCTACGGCTGGGTCCCGGAGGACCCGCCACTCGCGACATCCGTGCGGGATTGGGCAGGGTCGCTGACGTTCCCGCGTATCGTGTCCCTCGGCGACGACCATCGGATCAGCCTGGGTCTTGCCCCTGAGGTGTCCGCGCTGCGCGCGGATCCTCGACGATATCCGGATGTGCAGCTCGGTGAGGACCGCGCTGTGTGGACGCTCGAGGTGGGGACACAACGCTGCGAATGCCAGGTGTCGATCAGCCCCGGGACCGCGACTGAGGTCTCCATCTGCCTCATCGATGACGACGGCGAGGCAAGTCCGGAAGCACGGATCGCGTACCGCCCGCACGACCGGTCGTTGTTCGTGGGCCGGCGGGGCATCGTCACGGTCGCGGGTCGGAGCGCTTACAACACGCACCGATTGCCTGACCCGGCTGACCCGGTGCTCCGACTGCGCGTGCTCATCGACGGCTCGGTCCTGGAGCTGGAGGCGAACGGCCGGACCATGGCGACCATCAGACGTTCGACGATCCGCACCGGCAGCCTGTCCCTGTCGTTCCAGGCACATGAAGGGTCGGCCCAACTCTCGGACCTGGTGCTCTGGACCCTGGCCGCACCCGCACCGTCGATCCGCTAACAGAACCTGCTGAGCATCACCCTGAAGGGTCCGCCGGGCTCGGTGGCCACCTGCCGCTGCGGGCTCCCACGGCCCAGGCGACCGATTCCTTCCAGGACCCCGTCCGCATGGCCGGCGGCCGAATGATAGATGGAGGACCCGCGCATCCTGGCCAACTCTGGTCGCGCGTTCGCCACCACGATGCCCAGCGTGCCGATACGCAACAGGTCGCGGTCGTTGCCGGAGTCACCGGCACACACGATCGGACCGGCGCCATCGCCCCAGTGATGCAGCAGGAAACGGGCTGCAGGGCCCTTCCCAGCTGATCGGGGTAGGACGTCGAGATTGCGTCCTTCGCTGAACACGAGGCGCGCTCGCACGCCCGCCGACCGCAGTCGACGTGCCACGCGCACCAGGTCCATGTGGTGCAGACCGCAGGTCGTGTAGCTGACCTTGTAGGGGCTCTGCGCCGACGGGGCCTGCGGTGCGAGCGACGGATCGCCACCCAAGACGGACCGGACCACCTGCGGGTCCCAGTCCCTGACCTCGCTCGGCCAGCCGGCGAGGATCTCCGCACCGACTGTCATGGTCGTGCCCACATCGGCGATGATGGCATCGGGCTCCGGCAGCGGCATGGTCGCGATGGCTTGCCGGACAGAGGGGATGCTGCGGCCAGTGGCGTAGACCAGTCGCCATCGATCTCGCACGCCGGTGGCCCAGGAAGCGAAACGCTCCAGACCGGCGTCGTCGCCCAGGAGCGTGCCGTCGAGGTCCGAGATGAGGACACTGCGAGTGCTCATGCGCCACCATCGGCAAGCGCGGCGATTCCCGTGACCGCCTCCGGGCGTGCCGTGCGCGCGTGGCCATCGAGTGCCGTGAGCAATTGCTGGGCGATGCCGTTCCAGGTAAATCGCGCCCGGACCATCTCCGAGCCGTTCCGCGCCAGCTCGTCCCACACCCGCGGGTAGTGCAGGATGGCGGCGATCGCGTGACCGAACGCAGGCGCGTCGAACGGGTCGGCGTAGACGGCGTCCGTACCCCAGTTGACCATCTGCCACAGGCCACCTTCCGTCGTGATCACGACGGGCGTGCCACAGGCCATCGCTTCCACGGCCGTCATGCCGAAGGGCTCGTATCGGCTGCTGAGCGCGAATACGTCGGCCGCCCGGTAGTAGTCGGCGAGTGCCTCATCCGGGATGTAGTCATGCACGATGACCCGATCCTCGACGCCGAGTTCGCGGGCCGTGTCCCGGAGTTGCTGGATCAGCTCGACCTCCAGGCTTGATGGGTCGGTCGAGCCGACCGCCAACAGCAGCCGCACCTCCGGCACCCGCTCGATGACATGGGGCATGGCGCGGACGAGCAGGTCATAGCCCTTGTTACGCGCCATGCGCCCGAGCGCCAGCACGATCGGGCCCTCCAGGCCGAGATCCTGCTTGATCGCCGTGCGCGATGCCATCGACACCGGGAAGAATCGGCTGTCGTCATACCCGGGCGGGATCATCGCGATGTGATCGGCCGGGATGTCATAGGCGTCGCCGGTCAGCAGGTCCAGTTGCTGGGGCGTCGTCGCCACCACGAGATCGGCCGACCGGTACACGGCCTGTTCGAACCCGATCCTTGACCGGAATCGGTACCTGGCCTCCAGCATCTCCGGGTCCCCGTCCATGGAGTCACGCTTCCAGGCACCCAGCGAGTGTGGCGTGTGGACATGCGCGATCCGGAGGCGCTGGGCGAGTCGCATGCCGGCTACGCCAGCGTCCCAATAATGGCTGCTGATGAAGCTGTAGGAGATGCGCCGGTTCGTGATGAAGCGAGCCGTGTTCTCTACCCACTCGGGGATGATCGAGTCCATCTCCTCCTTGGGCACGAACTCATTCCCGCCCGCCGGGATCCGGATGATCCGGACGTGGTCGTCGAGCATCTCCAAAGCCACCTGGTCCTCGAACCTGCGGGTCAGGATGTCGACCCGAAAGCCCAAGCGGCCAAGGCGCTCCGCCAGCCGCAGGACGTAGACCACCTGTCCACCGGTGTCCGCCCGACCAAGTTCCGGCACGGCAGCGACGTAGCCATGCAGCGAGATCAGCAGGATGCGGCGCCTCGGGCGTTCCGGGCGCGTGCGGCCATCGTGCTGTCTGTCCGGTGCCATATCGGTCAAGGATTCCCTCCCGTGCACCGGACGATGCGCGGTCTCCGACCGGTCGCCGTCCGGGATCGGCCTGCGTCACCGGCGGACCGCGTGTGATCCCACCGCGAACGCTTCGACACGGGTCGAGACCCGTGGCTACCAAGATAGTAGCCTGCCGGCTGGAATCATGGACGGGCTGCGACTGTCCGTGTGCACACGGGATTCCCCCTGCGAGCTCCGCTGTCGGTCGGAGGGAGCGACGGAGTGTCCACGCATGAGGTCGTCGGGGCACCCTGTCCCGCGTTCGGGCGCTCTCGGCTGGTTCCTAAGCGACCCCGAGGCGCCGCATCGCGGCGGCCAGTTCCCCGGCCACCCGACCGGGCGCTGTGCCGCCGATGACATCGAAGCGTGCCAGCGCACCTGGCACCGATGCCGCGGCGCGGAGGCGATCTGCCGTATCCGCATCGCCCGCCAGACCCGCGACCGCCGGGCCTTCGGCAGCCGCCAATGCCTCCGCGATCGCTGCATCCGCGAGTGCGTCCAGACCGAGACCAGACGCCTCTGCTGCCGCGACGAGGTTGCCGACGATGCCATGTGCAGTTCGGAACGGGACGCCCAGCTCCACGAGGGTATCGGCGACCGATGTGGCGGTCGTGTAGCCGTCAGCGGCCGCGGCCGTCATGCGCGCGCCATCGACCCGCATCCCGGCGATCATGCCCGCCATCACCAGCAGCGACGACTCCAGGATCCGGAACGTCGCGAACAACGGCGGTTTGTCTTCCTGGAGATCACGCTGGTAGCTCGCCGGGAGACCCTTGAGCAGCGTCAACGCGCCGGTCAGATGACCGATGACCCCGGCCGTCCGCCCGCGGACCAGCTCCGCCGGGTCCGGATTGCGCTTGTTGGGCATCATCGAGGAACCGGTCGAGAATGCGTCCGACGGGCGCAGGAACCCGAAGCGGGGATTCGACCACCACACGATCTCTTCCGCGAGCCGCGACAGGTGGACCATCGTGAGCGCTGCTGCGGCGATCGATTCGACCGCAAAATCACGGTCCCCAACGGCATCGATGGAGTTGCGGGTGACGCCGTCGAAGCCGAGCTCCCGAGCGACCGACTCACGATCCAGGGGGAAGCCGGCACCCGCGAAGGCACCTGAGCCAAGGGGTGACACGTTGGCGCGTCGAGCTGCGTCCGCGAACCGGCCGCGGTCACGCTCTACCATCTCGACATAGGCCAGCAGATGGTGTGCGAACAGGACCGGCTGGGCTGGCTGCACGTGGGTGTGGCCGGGCATGACGGTGTCCGAGTGCTGCAGCGCCAGCCCGACCAGGGACCGCTCGAAGGCAACGACGGCCGCGTCGATGTCCCCGATACGCCGGCGCAGCCACAGCCGCACATCGGTCGCGACCTGGTCGTTGCGGGACCGGCCGGTGTGCAGCTTGCCGGCGACGGGCCCGATGCGCGCCAGAAGCGCCATCTCGAGGTTGAGGTGGACATCTTCGAGCGCCGGATCCCAGACGACGGCACCCGCGGCGACGTCCGCCTCCAGGCCGTGGAGGCCGGCAATGAGCGCCGCCGCTTCATCGGGCGTCAGCAGTCCGGCGCGTGCCAATCCGCCGACGTGGGCGATGGAGCCCTGGAGATCGTCCAGGGCAAGCTCCGTGTCGACCTCGATGGACCGGCCGAAGTCGGCCGCCAGGTCATCGGGCGGCTCGCTGAACCGCCCGCCCCAGGCTTTCATCGGGTCAGCTGGCCGCGACCTTGCTCGCGGCGTCGGTGACCGTGACCGGCAGCTCCGGGAGCAGCGGCTGGGTCCAGCTCCAGGCGGAGCCGTGGCGTGCCGCTTCCGTCTTCAGCGGCAGGCCGAAGATGCGGATGAAGCCAACGGCGGCCGCGTGGTCGAAGGCGTCCTCGGCGTCGTACGTGGCGAGCGCTCGGTCGTACAGCGAGTCGTCGCTGCGGCGGCCGACGATGATCGCGTTGCCATGGTCCAGACGCAGGCGGACCTCGCCATTCACGACCCGCTGGGAGGAGGCGACATACTCCCGCAGGTCGCGATGGAGGGCCGAGAACCAGACGCCGTCATACGTGGCCTGGGCCAGCTCGTCGCTCACGAGGCGGTTGAAGCGCAGCTGCTCCTTGGACAGCGTCAAGCCTTCCAGCGCCGCATGGGCCACATGCAGGATGGTCGCGGCGGGTGCCTCGTAGATCTCGCGGCTCTTGATGCCCACCAGCCGGTCCTCGACATGGTCGATCCGACCGACGCCGTGCCGGCCGCCGAGCGCGTTGAGGCGCTCCACCAGATCCACGGGCTCGATCACCTCACCGTCGATGGCGACGGGGATGCCTCCCTCGAAACGGATGATGACCTCGGTGGGGATGGCCGGCGCGGCGCCCGGGTCGACGGTCCACTCGTAGACATCGGCCGGTGGCGTCTGCCAGGGGTCTTCCAGGATGCCCGTCTCGATGGACCTGCCCCACAGGTTGTGGTCGACCGAATAGGGCGACTTCTTGGTGATCGGGATCTCGATGCCCCGCTCGATGGCGTAGTCGATCTCCTGCTCGCGCGACAGGCCCATGCCCACCCGCATGGGCGCCACGACCTCCAGCTTGGGGTCGAGCGCCCGCACGGCGACATCGAAGCGGACCTGGTCGTTGCCCTTGCCGGTGCAGCCGTGGGCGACGGCGTCGGCGCGCTCGCGCTCCGCGACCTCCACCAGCAGCTGGGCGATGAGCGGCCGCGCGAGAGCCGTGGCCAGGGGATAGATGCCCTGGTACTTGGCGTTCGCCTGGAGGCTGGGGAACACGAACTGACGCACGAACCGGTCCCGGCCGTCCACCACGTATGCCTTGCTGGCGCCCGCCGAGATGGCGCGCTCAGCGACGCCTTCGCGCATGGAGCCGCCGCCGACATCGACCGTCAGGGTCACGACCTCGGCGTCGTGCTGCTCACGCAACCAGGCGACCGCGACCGATGTGTCCAGACCGCCCGAGTACGCGAGCACGACCTTCTTCACGAGTGGAGACCTCCGACGGGCACGAGCGATCTGGTGGGTCCGACGGGACCTGCTGCTGCGCGCCGCATGATGCATGACACGCACGGCGGATGCACCGTACGCGCCGCCGCTGGGGGCGGTGCCGGCGCATGTCGCGGATCGCAGTCCTGCATTAACATGCGCTCGAGCCGCTAGTATTGCATATCCATGCAAGACACGCCAGCCTGAGGCGCAGATGTCCACGACCAGCCCGACCGCCGTCAACAGCTTCCTATCGGTCGCCGATCTCGACCCCCGCGGGGTCGCTGAGGTGCTCGCCACGGCCGGTGCGCTGAAGGCGGGACGTGTGCTCGGGGCAGGGGAGCTGCCGCTCGCGGGACGTGCTGTCGCCCTCATCTTCCAGAAGCCCAGCCTGCGCACGCGGGTGAGCTTCGAGGTCGGCATCTCACGCCTGGGCGCCACGCCCGTGGTCCTGGTCGGGGATGAGGTGGGGCTTGGGTCGCGGGAAGTGCCGCGCGATGTGGCCCACACACTGGAACGGTATGTGGATGCGATCGTCGCGCGGGTCTTTGACCACTCCCTGCTGGAGGACCTCGTCGCCGCCACGAACATCCCCGTCATCAACGCGCTCTCGGATGCCGAGCACCCCTGCGAGGCGCTCGCGGACGTGATGGCACTCGGCGAGCACCTCGGGGACCTCCGGGGTCGGCAACTGGTCTACCTGGGGGACGGCAACAACGTGGCTGCGTCCCTGCTGCTGGCGGGCTCATCCATCGGGTTGCATGTCCGGATCATCAGCCCTCGCGGCTACGAGCCCGACGCGCGCGTCGTGGACCGGGCTCGGGCGATCGCATCGGGCACCGGAGCACGCATCGAGCTGGGCGACGACCCGGTGCTGGGCATCGTGGGCGCCGATGCCGTGTACACGGACGTGTGGGCGAGCATGGGCCAGGAAGAGCAGGCAGAGCGACGCCGGGACATCTTCCGACCGTATGCCGTCACGTCCGAGTTGTTGCGGGCGGTGCCGGATGCACTCGTGATGCATTGCCTGCCGGCACACCGCGGGGACGAGATCGCATCCGAGGTCCTGGATGGCCCCAAGAGCATCGTGTTCGATCAGGCCGAGGATCGCCTGTGGACCCAGATGGCACTCATGATCCGGTTGCTGCGTCCCGACCTGGCCTGAGGGCGGACGGTGCGGGCGCGCGGCCCCTGCTGACTCCTTGGGTGATCGGTGGGTCGCGGCGCTCATCGGTCGAGTGGACCGCCGCTCGGTCAGTCCCCGACCGCGACCAGCAGCTCCGCGATCGCGTCGTAGCCCAGGGCGCGCGCGTGATCCAGCGCGGTCCGCCCATCCCGGTCCGGGAGTCGAGGGTCCGCTCCGTTCGCCAGCAGGATGCGCACCACCTCCTGATGGCGCGGCCCGCCGTCCGCCAGGAGCACGGCCTCCAGCAGCGCTGTCCAGCCGATGTCGTTGACGTGGTTGACGTCGATGTCCGTCAGTCGGAGCACGGCGTCCACATATTTCACGTGCCCTCGCTCCGAGGCCGGGATCACCGCGACACCGCCGAACCGATTGGTGATGCGGGTGTCGGGTCGACCCGGCAACAGTGTCTCGAGCATTGCCACGGACCCGGTCACGCCGCTGGCCAGGAAGGGTGACTCGCGTCGTCCGTCCTGGGCATTCACATCGGCACCAGCGGCGACCAGGAGCTGCGCGGTAGCGACATGATCGCCCATGACCGCCAGCAGCAGCGGTGTGCGGCCCTGTGGATCCCGTGACTCGATGCCGGCCCCGGCTGCGATGGCTGCCGCGACTGATGCTGGATCGCCGCTGCGGGCGGCGCCCAGGATGCGCGCAGTGGCGGTCTCCGGGGTCACGGACGACGAGGACCAGCGGGTGCCGAAGCCCGGGTCATCGAGCGCCCTGGCGAGGGCGCCTGTCGCGGCCCCGTCGGCGATGACCACCTGTCGCGCTCCCGACTCGATGGCCCGTAGAGCGCAGCGGACCTTGGGCACCATGCCGCCGGCGATGACGCCCTCGGCGATGAGTCGTTCGGACGCCGCAACGGTCAGTGTCGGGATGCGCTGGCCATCAGCGTCCCAGACGCCATCGGCGTCCGTGAGCAGCACCAGTCGAGCGCCCAGGGCACCTGCGATCGCTGCGGCGGCATCGTCCGCGTTCACGTTGCAGATGACCCCATCACGATCGAGGGCAGCAGGCGCCACGACCGGCAGGGCGCCAGCCCCGAGCAGCAGGTCCAGCAGGTCCGTCCGGACATCCGTGACACTCACCACCCGACCCAGCCCAGCCACCCGATCGCCGGACATGCTGCCGCCGTCGACTCCTGACCAGCCAAGCGCGTCGGCCCCGTGGCTCCGCAAGACCGCGACCAGCTCCGCATTGATGACGCCCCGCAGGACACCCAGGGCGACCTCGAGTGCCGCGTCATCGGTGACTCGCAGGCCGCCCTCGAAGCGGCTCTCGACGCCCATCCGGCCCAGCCACTCGGTCAGCCGCTTGCCGCCCCCATGAACCAGGACGATGCGCTGGGATCGGGAGCGCTGCGCGACCTCCCGCAGGGTGGCTGACTGCTCCGCGAGGGTGGTGCCACCCAGCTTGACGACGACGATGCCCGCGTCCGGCGCGGACCCGGTCATGTCGAGTACTCGCTGTTCTCCCGCACGTATGCCTCGGTCAGGTCACAGCCGAACGCCTCACCCGTGCCAGGACCCGATCCGAGATCCACGCGCACCACGATCTCCTCGGTGTCCATCGCGGCACTGACCGCGGCGGCATCGAAGTCGACGGGGGTGCCCCGGAAGACGTCGAACCCGGCGATGGCGATGCGCACCGCGTCGGGGTCCAGGTCCAGGCGCGATCCGCCACGACGGGCCGCCTCCTCCGTCGACAGCCCGGCGGCCTCCAGCACGGCCGCATCTGCCAGCTGGGCGTTGCCCAGGGCATCCGCGATGCGGCCCCAGTTGGGGTCGCGGCCGTGGATGGCGGCCTTGACCAGGCTGCTGGACACGACCGCACGAGCGGCGGCACGAGCGTCCGCGTCATCCGCGGCGCCACTCACCTGGCACGTGAGCAGGGACGTGGCACCCTCGCCGTCCGCGGCTTGCTGGCGCGCGAGCGAGCGAGCGACTGCCTCCACGGCACCCGACAGGACGGCCCATGCCGCCGAGCCGGGCGTGACACGCGCTGCGCCGGCGGCTCCGGACGCGACCAGGAACACCGTGTCACTGGTGCTGGTGTCGCCATCGACCGACAGTTGATCCCATGTCCGGGCCACGATCGGGCGCAGCATCCGGGACAGGTCGGCTGGGTCGACGTCGGCATCGGTCAGCAGGTACGCCAGCATCGTGGCCATCCGGGGGTGGATCATGCCCACGCCCTTGGCGACACCCGACACGGTCACCCGGCGCAGGGTTCCATCGACATCCGGCAGCTCCACCACGGCTGTCGCCCACTTGGCCTTCGAATCGGTGGTCCGGAGCGCCTCCGCGACCGCGACGAACGCGTCGTCCGAGGCCGTCAGCCCGTCCGCGACCAGGCGCGCAAGCGCGGGCTCGATACGCTCCATCGGGTATCGGGGTCCGATCATGCCCGTCGCCACGGCGAGTGTCTGGTCCGCGGGCACGCCGATCGCGGCACCCAGGACATCCGCCAATCGCCGCTGGTCATCCATGCCCGCATCGCCAGTGGCGGCGTTGGCGCAGCCGCTCACCGACAACAGCGCGGCGGTCCTGCCGTAGCGACCGGCGCCAGCCGGGTCCACGGTGGCGAGGTGGGCCTTGCTCAGCAGTACCGGTGCAGAGGCGAACCGGTTGGGCGTGAAGGTCGCGGCCACGGATCCCGCCCCGCCGTCCACGAGCACGACCGACAGGTCCGGGCGCCCGGACTTCTTGACGCCCGCCGTCGCAGCCCCGGCGCGAAAGCCACGCGGGAGGCGGGCGGCCCATTCGACCGACGGCAGATCGGACGGGAGCGCATGCAGCATGTCCACGGCGTTCGGGACCTCGTCAGGGAGCGAGCGGCCGCTGCTCCAGCCCTGCCGTCTCGGGCAGACCGAAGACCACGTTGAATGCCTGGATCGCCTGCCCGGCGGCTCCCTTGACCAGGTTGTCCACGACCCCGATGGCCAGCACGCGGCCGGTCCGCTCGTCGAGGTGTACGAACACCTTGGCCTGGTTGCTGCCGGTCACGTGCTTTGTGGCCGGCGCCGTGTCCGTGACCTCCACGAACGGTTCGCCCTGGTACATCTCGCGATACAGCTCACGCAGCTCGGTCGTCGTCACGGGTCGTGTCGGCCGGACATGCGCGGCAGAGAAGATACCCCGGGTCATAGGGACGAGGTGGGGCAGGAAGTCGATACCGCGCGCGCCCGGATTGGCGTCGGATGACGAGCCAAGGAGACCCAGCTCCTGCTCCATCTCCGCGACGTGCCGGTGGCCGCCGATGCCGTACGCCTTGACGCTCTCGTTGACCTCGCTGTAGGTCAGCTCGGGTTTGGGGTCTCGTCCCGCGCCCGAGACGCCGCTCTTGGCATCCACAACGAGGTCCCCGATGAGCCCCGCGCGGGCGAGGGGAGCGAGCGCCAGGATGGTGGCCGTGGGATAGCAGCCCGGCGCACCAACGATGGCGACGTCCGACCCACCGAGCTCGGCCAGCTCCTCGCGATGCAGCTCCGGCAGTCCGTACACGGATCGCGCCAGGAGGTCGGGCGCAGGGTGCTCGAAGCCATACCAGCGGGGATAGTCGGCGGCATCCCGCAATCGGAAGTCGGGCCCCTGGTCGATGACGGTCGTGCCGCTCGCGACCAGGTCGCGCGCTTGGGCGGCGGCCAAGCCGTGAGGCAGGGCCATGAACACGGCATCCACCTGGGGCAGCGACGAGTCCACGTGGTAGCCCGTCTGGGCCAGATGCGGGTGCATCGTGCCCACGGGCTCCTGCTCCCGGCCACGTCCCTGGAGACCCACGATGCGCACGTTGGGATGTCGGTCCAGGAGGCGCACCATCTCGCCGCCCGCGTAGCCGGTGGCACCGATGACGCCGACCCGGATCAGGGTACGTCCACCCAGTGTCGGCAGGTCCGACGTGATAGGTGCGGGTGGGTGGGTGGGTGGCGTGAGGGTCTCGGTCATCGTCGCCCGATGATACCGGCCGGGGCCGTCAGATGGTCGCGCTCAGGCCGCGGTCGGGATGTGGTCCGAGAGCAGGCACACCTGCAGACTGGGCGCGAGTGCCGGGGCCGCAGCCGCGAGCCGCCGGTCGTTCGTCACGAAACAGGTCGCGCCAGCCAGGATGCCAGTCGCCAGCACGATGGCGTCCGGCAACCGGAGTGACGACGCCGCCCGCATGCGCGCTGCTTCGGCAGCGATCAGGAAGTCGACCGACCTCAGCGTGAGGCCGGGCATCCCAAGGACCTCCAGCGCCACGGCCCGAGCGGTACCGGCCAGGTGTGGTCGCACCAGAAGCTCTCCGACTACCACTGTCGACAGCACTGCCTCGTTCCGCGCCCCCGCGAGGAATCCGTCGACCACCTTCCGCGCGAGCGGTGACACGAGTTCACCACCGGTGAGGTAGGCGATCATCACCGAGCTGTCCAGGACGAGCCTGGCGTCGACTGGGATGGACGCCTCGAGTGCGGTCACCGCTCCCATTCGTCGCGCAGCTCGTTGAGGTGGGCCGCGATCTCTTCGGACGTGTCGCCCCACATACCCGGGAACTTGCCAAACGCGCTCGCTCCTGCCTTGCTGATGCCGATGGTGCCGTCATCCTCGACCCAGATCCGGAAGTGATCACCGGGCTGCGCGTCCACGGCTCGTGCCACAGCATCCGGCAGGGTGAACTGGTTCTTGGCCCGCAGCCGAAAACTGCCAAAGACGGTCGGGATGGTCGTCGCGCTCATGGTCGCACCGTATCACGATGGTGCGAATGTCGCCACATGAGTACGACTGCGGCGACTGCGGTCATACCGACGCGGCAGACAGCATCTCATGTGGAGCGCCTGCCGATCGCATACCCATGCGCTAGTCTGCGGAGCCATGGCTGACACCGAGGACCTGGACGCACTGCTGCCCCCCGAGAACGAGCTGGAAGCTGGCGCACACGTGCCGGCTGAACCGGCCCATCCCGACCTCCAGATCCCGCTGCCGGGCAGCGTCCTGTCAGCGGTCAGCCTGCGCGTGGGTCCCGACGCCGACTTCGTGGAGCTGCTGGTCCGGTTGCGCGCCGCAGGTGCGGACGTCGTCTCGGTCAACTCCTTCCCCGCGACTCGCGGCGAGCCGGGCGTGGATCGCGTCATGGACGTCGAGTTCCGTGACCTGGACGGCGAGTCGGCGGCCGCGTCCGTCCGGGGGGCGCCGGGCGTCGCCGCCGCAGAGCCCCGACCCACCCTGGGCCAGATCTTCGGCAAGCGCGTGATCATCATCGGCGGGGGTGCCCAGGTGGCCCAGGTCAGCCTGGGTGCCGTGACCGAGTCGGATCGCCACAACCTGCGAGGGGAGCGGATCTCGGTGGACACCATCGCGCTGGTCGGCGAGAAGAACATCGCGTCCACTGTGCGCGCCGTCGCCGACCTGCCTCGTGCCCATATCCTGGTGCTCGCGGGTTCCATCATGGGCGGCGACATCACGGAGGCCGTCAAGGAGCTCCAGGCCACCGGGATACCGGTCATCACGCTGAACATGGTGGGCTCGGTCACATCGGTCGCGGACCTCGTCGTGAGCGACCCCGTCCAGGCAGGCACCATGGCCGTGATGGCCATCGCAGACACCGCCCGTTTCTCGCTCGAGCGTGCCCGGGGACGACGCCTCTAGCCCGGAATCCCGTTCAGGGCGCCTGGCCTTCCGGCAGCAGCAGGTCGAAGTCCGTGGACAGGGACCGCGCGAAGGTGGCACCAAGGTGCTGGTCGTCGCGATATGCCGGTGTCGTGCCGAAGATGAGTGGACAGGTCGTACCGGGACACACCAGGTCGGTCATGGTGATCAGCTGGGCGCCCGCATCGGCCGCGAGCACCTGCTCCGTGGCAGCCCACGCTTCGTCGACCACGTCCGCGCGGACCTGCTCGCATCTCTCCACGGAATCCCGGTGTGATGCGAGGCACTCGTCCGGCGTGACCGACAGGAATGGCGTATCGGCGATGAGTACCACCTGCCCGGAGACCCCCGAAAGGTCGCGCAGGGTGCGTCCGATCGCGTCGCTCCAGGGTCCGGGCACATCGTCCACCGAGATCCGGGTGTCTCCGTCCAGATAGTCGTAGCCGTGGTACCCGGATACGAACACGATGGCCGGCCGTTCTGCGGCGATACGATCGAGGGCGTACGTGTTCCAGACGTCGCACTCCCGGTATGTCCGCTTCAGGGGGCCATTCCAGACCGACAGGTCCACGGGCGGACAGGCAGACTTGGTGAGCGAGATGACGCGCCAGTCGCGGACGTAGCCCAGCTCCTCGATGGCGGGCAGCCACTGCGCGGCGTGTGAGTCGCCGTAGAGCACGACCGTGGTCGATGCCTCTGGCGGGCCGTACGCGCAATCGCCCGAGCGTTCCTCGTCGAAGCCCAGGTGGCAGCCGTCCGAGTAGCTGTCCGGCAGGTCGTCCTGCACGTCCCGGAGGCGTGGCGACAAACCGGCCGGCAGCGGGCCGGCCGTCACCGGGTCCGGGATGGGCGGCAAGGTCGGCACGGGTGTAGACGTCGGGGCGACCGTCGGCGGGGGAGTGGCCGAAGGCGTGGGAGTGGCCGTCGGCCGGGGGGCGACCGTCGGCGGGGGAGTGGCCATCGGCATCGGGCTCGGGTCGGCCGAAGGGCTCGATGTCGGCGAAGTGCTCGGAGGTGCCGGGCTCGGCGTGGCCGAAGGGCTCGATGTGGGCGGTTGCGTTGGCGCGGCGATCTGCGTGGGCGAGGGGGAGGGCGGCTTCACGGTCGGGGTGGCCGGAGCAACGGTCGCTGGGGGCTCTGTGACGAGTGTCGCTGTCGGGCTCGGGGACACTGTCGCGACCGGTGTGGCCACCGGCTCCGGGGTGGCGGCGGCCACAGGACTCGCGATGGCCAGGGGGCTCTCCGTCGGCCCGAGACTTGGCTGCGATGTCACCACCGGCACGGGTGTCGGGCGCCGGGTCGGTCGGGGTCGCGGGGTGGCGGCGGCGACGACGGGCGTGTCGTCACCTGCGAACGGGTCGGGCGCGAGGTGGCCGGCGGCGATGGCCGTCACGCCCACCAGGATCGATGCCGCCAGGCCGACGCTGACCCCGCGCATCGCAGGCACCTTCGCGATACGCCCGAATCGGAAGGGTGCCTCGATGACACGGGTCGAGACGACCGCGAACACCACCGATACAACGCCGAGCATGAGCCGCAACCCGAATGAGTCGTCCGAGAGGCCGATGGGCACCAGGATGAGGATCGGCCAATGCCACAGGTACAGGGAGTAGGAGATGCCCCCCACGAAGCTGGGGATGCGTGACCCGAGTCCCCGTGCGAGCCATCCTGTGGCATCGGCGGCGCCGATGATGAGCAGTGCGGTGCCCAGGACCGGCACCAGGGCCGCGGTCCCCGGGTAGGGCACCTGGTCATCGATGAACAGCACGCCACCGACGACCAGCGCCAGGCCCAGGGCACCGACCCAGGGCCGCATCTTCCCTGGCAGTCGATAGGAGACGCCGACCGCGACGAGCCCGCCGACACCCAGCTCCCAGGCACGTGTCGGCAGCGAAAAGAACGCCCACGGCGCCGAGATGTCGGTCATGTACAGCGAGAACAGGAATGACGCGAGGGTCACGCCCGCCAACACGATGCCCACCCGAGCCGCACCCACCAGGCGAGCGCTGACCAGGATGAGCAGCGGCCAGACGAGGTAGAACTGCTCCTCCACGGCCAGCGACCAGAAGTGCTGGTATGGCGACGGATCCGCTGCCGCAGCGAGATAGTCCGTGCCCGCCAGCGCGAACCGGTAGTTGGCCACGTACAGCGCGGACGCGGCGCCGTCGCCGGCCACGGACGGGAAGCGGATGGGCGACAGGATGAGGGCCGAGGCCACCAGTGTGACGACGATGACCAGGAGTCCGGCGGGCAGCAGCCGACGCGCGCGTCGGAAGTAGAAGCGGGGCAGGTCGATGTGCCCCAGGGAGCTCACCTCACGCACGAGCAGCCCGGTGATGAGGAAGCCCGAGATGACGTTGAACACGTCGACGCCTGTGAATCCGCCGCCGAAGGCAGGGATCTGGAGGTGGAAGAGCAGCACCGCCGCCACGGCGATCGCGCGCATGCCCTCGATGTCGGGGCGGAAGTGAGAGGCAGGTGCCTTCGCGGCTGACAAGATCGGGTCTGCTCCTGGTCCGGTCGTGACCGCGTCCGGCGTCCACTGCGCGTCCGGGCTGCACTGCGATGGCAGGCCGCTCATCTGGCGCATCGTAGCCTGAGCGCCGACTGCAGGGCGGCGACATGGCGGCCACCCCGTCGCGACCCGGGCACGCACATGGCGTCCATACCGGTACCCTTGCGGTCAGACCACAGCACAGCGGATCGGAGCCATGAGCCAGAGCAGCACCCTCATCCCGGACGAGTCAGCCAGGCGCACGCGGGACCCAGGTGGGAACGCGGCGCTCGCGGAGCGTTCGGCGGCACACCTGTCCCCGATCCTCGCCCGATATTTCCAGCGCGCGTGGGTCCGCGGCGAGGGCCACAAGCTGTGGGATGCCGATGGCAAGGAGTACCTCGACTTCGCGTGCGGGCTCGCCGTTACCATCCTCGGTCACGCCCATCCGCGCGTGAGCGCCGCCATCCACGCCCAGGCTGACCAGCTGCTGCACATGTGCAACGGGCTTGGCTACCTGGAACCCGTGACGGCCCTCGCGGACGCCTTGGCGGCGACGTTCCCGGCATCGCTGGACTCGGTCTTCTTCGCCAACTCGGGCGCGGAGGCCATCGAAGCTGCGGTCAAGCTGGCCCGTCGGGTGACCGGACGCACGGCCATCATCGGCTTCTCCGGTGCGTTCCACGGTCGTACCTATGCGCCCTTGAGCCTGACGACCAGCAATCTCAACTACCGCGTGGGGCACGGCCCGTTCCTGCCCGACACGTACGTCAGCCGCTTCCCCAGCGTCTACCGGGGATACGGCGGCGACGAGGCCGCGGCAGTCGAAGGCGCGCTGGCATCACTGCGACAGCTGCTGTCCGAGCAGGTGCCGCCCCAGTCCGTGGCTGCGTTCCTCATCGAGCCGGTGCAGGGTGAGGGTGGCTACGACCCGGCTCCGGCCGCGTTCATGCAGGGGCTGCGCGAGATCGCGGACCAGCACGGCATCCTGCTCATCGCTGACGAGATCCAGTCAGGACTCGGGCGCACCGGGCGGATGTGGGCGTACGAGCACTCGGACATCGTGCCCGACGTGGTGTGCCTCGCCAAGGGAATCGCCAACGGCCTGCCACTCGCTGCGGTCGTGTCCAGCAGCGAGCTGATGCGCCGCTGGGGCGCCGGCTCGCACGGCTCCACGTTCGGTGGCAACCCGGTGTCTTGCGCGGCAGGTGTTGCGGTGCTCGAGACCATCGCCGAGGAGGGCCTCGTGGCTAACGCCGCAGCACGCGGCGCGGAGCTGACGGCGGGACTCCAGGCCATCGCGGCCGAGGATCCGCGCATCGGCGATATCCGCGGCCCGGGCCTGATGATCGGTGTCGAATTCGTCCAGGACCGCGAGACCCGCGAGCCGGACGGAGCCATCGGTGACGCGCTCATCGCGCGCTGCGCCGACCAGGGATTGCTGCTGCTGACCTGTGGCCGGTTTCACAACGTCATCCGTTGGATCGCGCCGCTGGACGTGACCTCGACCGAGATCCAACAGGGACTGGGCATCTTCCGGAACGCACTCGCCGGCTGATCCATTCGATTCATGCTCGTCGGCGCACACCGGGTATGCACCGGCGACGCTGACTGGCCACGAACGCGCCGCCTGCCTGGCCTCCGCACGCAGGACGTGCACCAACGACCTGGCCTGGCCGCGTCCGCACACAGGGCGTGCACCAACGACCTGGTCTGGCCGCCTCCGCACACAGGCCGTGCAGCAAACGTCCCGGAGGGCGTTGTCGTCGTTCAGCTGGGCGCTGGTGCACGGTAGCTGTGTACGCATGCCAGCCGCCGCGGGCCAGAAGTCAGCCGCCGAGGGCCAGAAGGCCGTGTACGAGCACTGCTCCGCCGGAACGCCCCCGTCGACTGGCTCCGTGCCCGCGCTCCCCGGTCTTCAGGCCGGGTAGCTGACCTCACGGCAGGTGTTGGTCAGCGCCCCTATGCCCTCGATCTCGATGGTCACCACGTCACCGTCCACCAGTCGTGCGGGCGGCGTCTGGTAGACCAGCACGCCCGAGGGGGTGCCCGTCGCGATGATGTCGCCGGGCTCCAGCGTGAACGCGCGAGAGCAGAACGCGACGATCCTGGCCACGCTGAAGATCATCTTCGACGTGTTGGAGTCCTGGACCGCGACCCCGTTGAGGATGCCCTTGATGGACAGCTGTTGCGGGTCCGGGATCTCGTCCGCAGTGACGATGACCGGCCCGACCGGCCCGAACGTGTCCAGTGACTTGGCGCGCACGAACTGACGATCCTGCTTCTGGAGGTCGCGGGCGCTGACGTCATTGACGCAGGTGTAGCCCAACACGTAAGACAGCGCATCCGCCTCCCGTACGCGCCGCGCCGTGCACCCGATGACCACGCCCAGCTCCGCCTCCAGGTCCACGAGCCTGGTCAGCGCCGGGTCCCACACGATGTCCGCGCCGGGACCCACGATCGACGTCGTGAACTTCGTGAACAGCATCGGTTCCGGGGTCGGCTCGACGCCGCCCTCCTTGGCATGGTCGAAGTAGTTCAGGCCGACAGCGACCAGCTTCCCCGGACGAGCGAGGGGCGTCAGGATCTCGACGCTCGCCGCATCCAGGGTGACTGCCGCGGGACCGGCAGCGACGACCGCGGCACGCAGCGCAGCCAACGCCGCATCGCCGCCGGCGATGAGTGCCTCCATGGTCGTCGGCACGCCATCGCCCATGCTGCTGGCTGGCAGCAGCCGACCATCCGGTCGCTCCACCGCTAGTCCCTGGATGCCCTGCTGCCGGAACGTGACGAGTCGCATGATCTCCCCGTACTACGATGTGGCCGCCGCAGCCTTCGGGTGGCGGGATGTCCCCGGACGGGCTATCCCGCCGCGAGCCGCGAGCCGCGAGCCGCGGGCCGCGTCTCGACGGCTGTGTCCCGACGGGTCATCCCGCCTGCGTGCTGCCACGGTACCCCGAGCCTGCATCGACAGCTGATCGGGAGCGCGGTCCGGTCTCGGCCACGATGACGCCGCAGATGACCAACGCGCCACCGAGCATCTGGACCGGGGACAGGGTCTCGCCCAACAGGATGGTGGCCAGCACGATGGTGTAGATGGGCTCGACCGTGCTCAGCAGCGCGGCGCGTGCGGCTCCGATACGCCGCGTACCGGCCAGGAACCAGCGGAAGGCCAGCGCCGAGAATGCCCCGAAGCACAGCAGCGGCAGCCACGCATCCGCGGGGACGTCGGTCGGCGCGAGGCTGTCGCCAGCGATGACGGCGAGGAAGCCAGCCCCGACGGCCGTGGCGCTCGTCATGAGGGCCGTTGACGGGATGATGTCCGGGCCGTCCGGCGCGCTCTCCGCGTCCATCGGCGCGATGACCAGGTCCGTGTCTCGTGCGTCGGCGTTCGGGCGCTCCCCGCCGAGCCGCGCCGCAAGCACGATCCAGATGGCATACACGATGGGACAGGTGAAGGCCAGCAGCAGCCCGGCGAGCGGGACATCGGCGCCGGCGGGGATACCCCCGACGGCGACCGCGATACCCAGGGTCGAGACGGCCAGGGCGACCCATGCGCGCCGGCCTTCCAGACGACGGACGAAGCGCACCGAGAGCACTGCCACCAGGGCCGGGTACAGGAACGCGATGATGGACACCAGCGGCACGGGCACGCTCGCGAGAGCGGCGGTGAACGAGCCGGCATTGCCGACATACAGCACGCCAAGCCCCAGCAGGATGACGAGACGCCGACGTCCGATGGAACGGAGCGAGCGCCTGCCGGAGCTGGTGGCCAGCAGCAGCAGCCACGCCACCACAGCTGCGAAGACGAACCGCCACGTGAGCAGCGGCAGCGCGGTCATGCCCGCGTCGTAGGCCACCCGGGCGAAGAAGGGACCGGAGCCGAACGCCGCAGCAGACGCCACCACGAGGCCGATGCCCACCAGCCGGGCCTGCTGACCCGGGGGTCGACTGTCTGCGCGCACCGCGCCGATGCTACAACCCGGCGGTCCGTGACACAGTCCTCTCCCGGGCGGTGCAGTTCCGTTGCCCAGGGCTGCACGCCCCGCTGCGGCCGGATATGGTGCGTCCATGGCGGCACCTCCAGCGGGCATTCCCGCGGTCCTGGGAATCGACCTCGGCACCACGAGCGTCAAGGCGGCCTTCCTGGGCCTCGATGGGCAGTTGCTGGGCATCGGGCGCGCCAGCTATCCCACGCGTGCGGTCCAGCCGGGGATGGCGGAGCAGGACCCGGGCGACTGGTGGCGCGCCACCGTCCATGCCGTGCGGCAGGCGCTCAGTGCGTGTGGTGACAGGACTTGTCTGCTGGGTATCGCGGTGGTCGGGCAGGGTCCGACCACGGCCGTCGTGGACGACCGTGGCGCGACGCTGGGTGGCGCCATCACCTGGCTGGACAGCCGGGCGGCGGACGTGGCGGCCGATCTGGGCACACGCATCGGCGTGCCCACCTGGCAGCTCGGTTCGCTGCCCCATGAGCGCTGGCTGGCGCTGCACGACCCGATCCGCCATGCAGCGGCCGCGGCGTTCCTGGCGTCCTGGGACTGGCTGACATTGCGCCTATCGGGCCAGACGGTGCGTGCAGTGCCGCCCGTGTCCGGTCATCCCACGGACGCCACCCTGCGTGCGGGCGGCGCAGACCCGGCACGCTTCGGGCGTGCCGTGGAGTGGGCGACGCAGGTGGGCAGCACACTGCCCGGTGCCGCCGCGGAGCTGGGCATCCCTGCGGGCACGCCCGTGGTGGCCGGTGGCAACGACGCGCTGGCGAGCTTCCACGGCGCCGGGCTGGTGGAGGCTGGCGATGCCGTTGATACGGGGGGCACCTCCGGTGGGCTGGGCGTCTACTGGGGCCACGAGCTGGACGTGCCGGACACGTATCGGGCGCCCGCGGGGCTGCCCGGCCTGTGGCTGTATGGCGGCGCCATGAACGCCATCGGCAAGTCCGTGGACTGGGTGACGGAGCTGCTGGCCCCGGGTGGGGTCGCGCCCGCGGCCGCGTTGCTGCAGGACGCGGCGCTGACCCCGCCGGGCGCGGCAGGTCTCGTGTTCCTGCCATATCTGGCGGGTGAGCGAGCACCCATCGACGACGACCGGGCCCGGGGTGTGTTCGCAGGCCTCAGCCTGGCGCACGGTCGGGGGCACCTGGCGCGGGCCGTGCTGGAGGCCGGTGGCTTCGCGCTGCGCCACGTCGCGCAACCCATCCGGGCCAGTGGCATCCGCGTCGAGCGACTGGTGATGTCCGGTGCGACCGAGCGGCTGCTGCCAGTCGCCCGGATGCGCGCCGACATCCTGGGCATGCCCGTGGATATCCCGACGGTACCGGACACGGCGGCCGTCGGCGCCGGCATCCTGGCGGCCGTCGGCACCGGGGCGCATGTCGATACCCGCACAGCGATCCGGGCCATGGTGCGCATCACAGCGCGGCTGGAGCCTGACCCAGCGACGCGCGCCAGATACGACGCGATGTACGACATCTATCGAGAGCTGTATCCCCGCACCTCCGATCTGCTGCATCGGCTCGCGGACATCGGGGACGACAGCGCGCCCGCCTGAACCGGGCACTACTGACCACGCTCGACTGGCGCGACCAGACGCAGCCCGCTGGCGCGACCAGACGCAGCCCGCTGGCCTTACGGCGTAGGTGGTCCGTCGCCCCTCTGATATGCTCCGCCGGACATCTTCACAGATGCCTCCTTCGGGGTTGGGTGTGATTCCCGACCGGTGGTCGGTCGTCGTCCGCGACGGCCAGCCCACGACCCGGCGTCATGTATGGCGACGGTGGATCCCCTGGCAGGGAGCCGACGGTGAAAGTCCGGATGGGAGAAGGGTGGCAAGTCACGTGTGTCGGCGGGCGCCTGCGCGCCGGTCGGTGCCGTCTCGTCCTGCCGTCTTCCTCGCCAACCTCGGCTGAGGCCACGCCATGGGTGGACAGGACGCTGGACGACATCACGCTCACCGGGGTCGGCAGATCATTCCAGATCGCCGAGCAGCCTGTCGTCGCGCTCGAGGCCATCGACCTGCGGGTACCCGCCGGCCAGGTCGCGGCCATCGTGGGTCCGTCCGGATCGGGCAAGAGCACACTGCTGCGCGTCATCAGCGGGCTCCTGCCGGCTGACACAGGTACCGTTACGGTCGGCGGCCACCGGGTGAGCGGTCCGGATGCGCGCATCGGCCTGGTCTTCCAGGAGCCACGACTGCTGCCCTGGCGGAATGCCCTGGACAACATCGCGTATCCCCAGGAGCTGGCCGGTCGACCACGCGCGGAGCGCGAGGCGCGCGCGAGAGAGTTGATGGCGCTCGTCGGCCTTGCCGGCTTCGAGGAGGCGCTGCCGGCACAGCTGTCGGGGGGCATGGCACAACGTATCGCGCTCGCCCGTGCCTTGGCACTGGAGCCGCGGGTGCTGTTGCTGGATGAGCCGTTCGGCGCCCTCGATGCACTCACGCGTGACCGACTCGACGAGGAGCTGCTGGTGCTCTGGGAGCGCCTGGCCGCGACCATCATCATCGTCACCCACAGCATCCCGGAGGCCGTGTTCCTGGCGGACCGGGTGGTGGTGCTGTCGGCGCGCCCGGGTCGGGTGGTCGCGGACGTGCCGGTGGACCTGCCGCGGCCCCGCACGTGGGCGACCATCGACGGGCTCATCTCCAGCCGGGCCGCGCTCGATGTGCGTGCTGCCCTCCAGGCGAACTCGCCCATCGGGGTCGCTGGCTGATGCGCGATGTGGTGGCGGTCATCGCGCTGGGTGTCCTGCTCGTGTTCGGCTGGCAGGTCCTCGTCTGGGTCGGTGACTACCCCCAGTTCGTGCTGCCCGGCCCGCTCGTGGTCGCCCAACGTTGGGGCAAGGCGATCGGCGACGGCACCCTCCAGCCGCATCTCCTGACCACCCTGTCGGAGGTGCTGCTGGGCCTCCTGGTGGGCGTCACCCTCGGGCTCGTCACGGGGTTCCTGCTGGCCCGTTCGGCCTTCGCGGAGCGACTCCTGTCGCCCTACATCGTGGCCGCACAGGCGACCCCGATCCTCGCCCTGGCGCCGCTCATCGCCCTCTGGTTCGGCAGCGGCATCCTGAGCAAGGTGCTCATCGTCGCGCTGATCTGCTACTTCCCCATGGCCATCGCCACGACCGTCGGGCTGCGGTCGGTGGATCCGAGGCTCATGGATCTGGGTCGCAGCCTGCGAGCCACGCGGCGCCAGCTCATCCGGACGATCGAGATCCCGGCTGCTGCCCCCCAGATCATGGGTGGCGTCAAGGTAAGCGTCACGCTTGCCGTCGTTGGCGCCATCGTTGCCGAGTGGGTGGGCGGCGACAAGGGCCTGGGGGTGCTCATCAACCTCGCCCGTGGTGGCCTGTTCGATACCCCGTTGTTGTTCGCCACCCTCCTGACCATCGCCCTGATGGGCGTCACGCTCTATGTCATCGCGACCCTCATCGGCCGCCGCCTCGTCGGCGCCCGGGCCTGATCGTGTCCAGCCAGCCCATCGTCCAGCCATCCATGGAGGTCCCTCGCGTGTCCCGTCGTCTCGCAGGCCGTCGTATCCGCTCGTTCGCGGCCGTCACGCTCCTCGCTGCGGTCGTCCTGCCCGCGGGTACGCTGGCAGCCGACCCGTCGGCGCCGGCGTCGGTCGTGCCTGCTTCGTCCGGCCCGCTCACACCCCTGACCGTGGGCCTGGGCTACATCCCCAGCGTCCAGTTCGCGCCCTTCTATCTCGCGAAGCAGTCCGGCGCCTACGCCGCTGCCGGTCTGGATGTCACGCTGCTCAACCGGATCGACCCCGATCTCATCACGCTCGTCGCACAGGGCAACGTGGATATCGGCCTGGGTGATGGCACGAGCATCATCACGGCCCGCAGCCAGGGTATCCCCGTCCGATATGCGGCGACCATCTACGCCGATTTCCCCTCCGTCGTGGTCGCGAAGGCATCCAGCGGCATCAGCTCCGCGGCGGATCTCAAGGGCAGGAGTCTGGGGACGCCAGGTCGATACGGCAGCAGCTGGATCATGCTCCAGGCACTGCTCCAGTCCGCGGACCTGACCTCCGACGACCTGGCCATCACGCTCTACCCCGACTTCGGGCAGGCCGTCGGCCTGGCCCAGGACCAGGTGGACGCGGCCACCGGGTTCGTCAACAACGAGCCGGTCCAGCTGGCGCTCCAGGGAACGCCCGTGAACGTGCTGGCCGTGGACGGCATCGTGCCCCTGCCGGGGCCGGGGCTCGTGGTCGGTGAGTCGACCCTGGCCGCCAAGCACGAGGCCCTCGCCACGTTCGTGGCCGTCACCCTGGGCGCCATGGAGCAGATCAAGGTCGACCCGCAGGTGGGTCTGGACGCCACGTTCGCGGCCGTGCCAGACCTTGCCGCCGCGCCCGACACCCAGCGCGCCATCCTCGATGCGACCATCGCGGCGTGGTCCAACGACTACACCGATGCCAACGGCCTGGGCGCCATCGACCCGACCTCGTGGGACGAATCGGTCGCGTTCATGACCGCGATGCCCGACAGCCCCGTGGCCCCGGGCGGGGTCGTGCCTGCGGACGCATTCACCACGGAGCTCCTGCCGGTCCGCTGAGTCAAGCAGGCCCCGGCCGGACGGGGCTGGAGTTGCCGCCGCACGATCGCGGCACCGGTGTCCTAACCTGAGCAGGACAGCATCCGGGGGGACGCACCAGACGCCGATTTCCAGACGCCCCGACAGGCACCAATGGCGGCCATCCTGGTACCCCCATGCCACGGTTGCCGGGTGGTTGCGCGCGACATCGTAGAATCATCCGGACCGCAACGGTCCATGCGTAACCCACAGGAGGCCGAGACAGGGCCCGTGACCACTGACATCGTCACCCGCGACCAGCCTGAGGCCGTCCAGGAACTGGATCGCGTCACGATCCGGTTCTGCGGCGATTCCGGTGATGGCATGCAGCTCACCGGGACCCAGTTCACGAGCGCAGCCGCGGTCTACGGCAATGACATCGCGACCCTGCCGGACTATCCGGCGGAGATCCGGGCGCCTGCGGGCTCGCTGCCGGGCGTTTCCGGTTTCCAGATCAGCTTCTCGTCCAGCGACATCCACACCCCGGGTGACGCGCCGGATGTGCTCGTGGCCATGAACCCGGCCGCATTGCGCACCAACATCGGCGACTTGCCCGCAGGCGGCGCGCTGATCGTCAACAAGGACGCCTTCTCCACCGCCAACCTGACCAAGGCGGGCTACGCCACGGACCCCCTGGGCGACGGCTCGCTCAGCTCCTGGAACGTGTTCGAGATCCCGATCAGCACCCTCAACGAGCGGTCCCTCGAGGGTCTCGAGATGACCAGCAAGCAGAAGGACCTGACCAAGAACTTCTTCGCCCTGGGCATCATGTTCTGGCTGTACGAGCGGAGCATGGAGCCCACGCTGCGCTGGGTGGACGGCAAGTTCGCGTCCAAGCCGGTCTCAGCGGAGGCCAACAAGCGGGCGCTGAAGGCGGGATACGCCTTTGGAGAGACCACCGAGATCTTCCACCACCAGTACCGGGTGAAGCCCGCGCACCTGCCCCCGGGCACGTATCGCAACATCACGGGCAATGAGGCTGCGGCGCTTGGTTTCGTGACCGCCAGCAAGCTGGCGGAGCGCGACCTGTTCTACGGTTCCTATCCCATCACGCCCGCGAGCGACATCCTGCACCAGCTGTCGACCTACAAGAACTTCGGCGTGCGGACGTTCCAGGCGGAGGACGAGATCGCGGCCATCGGTTCCGCCATCGGCGCGTCCTACGGCGGTGCCATGGGTATGACGGCCAGCTCCGGACCGGGCATCGCGCTCAAGGCAGAGGCCATGGGCCTCGCCGTCATGGTGGAGTTGCCGCTCGTTGTCGTGGACGTCATGCGCGCCGGGCCTAGCACGGGCATGCCCACCAAGAACGAGCAGTCGGACCTGCTCCAGGTCATGTTCGGGCGCAATGGGGATGCCCCGGTGCCCATCGTCGCGCCGGCCACGCCCGGTGAGTGCTTCGACTACGCCATCGAGGCGTGGCGCATCGCGCTCCGGCATATGACCCCGGTCGTGTTCCTGTCGGACGCGTTCCTGGCATCCGGCTCGGAGCCGTGGCGCATCCCGGAGCCCGCGGACCTGCCCAACATCTCCGTCAAGGGCTGGACCGATCGGGAGACGTTCCACCCCTATGACCGGGACCCGCTCACCCTGGCGCGTCCGTGGGCCGTGCCCGGCACTCCTGGCCTGGAGCATCGCATCGGTGGCCTGGAGAAGGCCGATATCACGGGCAACATCAGCTACGACCCGGAGAACCACCACCGCATGACCCAGCTGCGAGCGCAGAAGGTCGCGATCATCGCGGACGACATCCCCGACCTCCAGGTCTTTGGGCCCACCCGGGGCGACCTGCTCATCCTGGGCTGGGGCTCGACATACGGCGCCATCCGCTCCGCCGTGGAGCGACTCCAGGAACAGGGTGAGTCCGTTGCCCATGCCCACCTCCGACACCTCAATCCGTTCCCGCGCAACACCGGGGATGTCCTGGGCAGCTATCGCCGGGTGCTCATCCCGGAGATCAATATGGGCCAGTTGCGGCTACTCATCCGCGGCCGCTACCTGGTGGACGCTGTCGGCCTGAACCGGGTGCGCGGCAAGCCGTACCGGATCTCGGAGATCGAGGATGCCGCACGCTTGATGCTCGAATCCGAGGGGACTGACAAATGACCGATGCTGCCGTGTCCGTGTCGACCGCTGCCGCCCTGCCGGTCCTGACGCGCAAGGACTTCGTGTCCGATCAGGAGGTCCGCTGGTGCCCCGGATGCGGGGACTACTCGATCCTGGCCCAGACCCAGAAGGTGATGCCCGACTTCGGCTACCCGAAGGAGAACATCGTGTTCATCTCCGGCATCGGCTGCTCCGGCCGACTGCCGTACTACATGAACACGTACGGCTTCCACTCCATCCATGGCCGCGCCCCGACCCTGGCCACGGGTCTCAAGGCATCGCGCCCGGACCTGATGGTCTGGGTCATCACGGGCGATGGCGATGCGCTGTCCATCGGTGGCAACCACGTGCTCCACTCGATGCGCCGCAACGTCGACATCAAGCTGGTGATGTTCAACAACCGAATCTATGGCCTGACCAAGGGCCAAGCGTCGCCGACCTCCGAATTCGGCAAGAAGACGAAGTCGACGCCCGCGGGCACGATCGATGTGCCCATCGTACCCCTGTCTGTGGCCATCACGGCGGAGGCGACCTTCGTGGCGCGCTCCGTGGATACCCAGACGGAGCATCTCCAGGACACGCTCACGGCGGCCGGTTTCCACAAGGGTTCGACCTTCGTGGAGGTCCTCCAGAACTGCAACATCTTCAACGACGGCGCGTGGCGTTCCTTCACCGACAAGGATGTCCGTGATGATGGGATGCTGGTCCTCAAGCAAGGCGAGCCGATGATCTTTGGCAAGGCCAGGGACAAGGGCATACGCCTGAACGGGTTCACGCCGGAGGTGGTCCAGCTGGGTGTCGACGGTGTCACGGAGGCGGACCTGTGGGTCCACGACGAGACGGCCGATGACCCGACCGCTGCCTACATCCTGTCGCGAATGTGGGCACCCAGGTTCCCGGTGCCCGTGGGGGTCTTCCGGCGTGTCTCGCGCCCAACGCACGACCAGCTGGTGCAGGGCCAGATCGACGACGCCATCGCGCGTCAGGGCGAAGGCGACCTGCGCAAGCTGCTGTTCGGCGGGGAGACCTGGCAGGCCTCCTGAGGCATGGCCGTGCACATCGCGGTCGTGGCAGACGATCTGATCTGGGCCTCGCGCCTGGTCGCCGCGGTGCACCAGGCCGGCGCGACACCCGTCCGGCTGGGCACTGACCGGGATGTCGCGATGACGGTCGAGGCCATCAGGCTGGAAGAGCCCACTGCCGCAGAGCGGGACACGACGCCCCACATCATGGCCGCCATCGTCGACCTGTTCGGCCACCGTTACGATGGCGTGGAGGCGGTCCGCCAACTGCGTGCTGCCGGACTCTCCGTGATGGCGGTCTCGCAGCATGATGACCTCGACACCCGAAAGCTGGCGCTGGATGCCGGCGCCCTGCGGGTGTTCTCGTACAACAAGTTCTTCCAGGATGGTCCCGCGCTGATCGCCCGCTGGCTCCTTGCGGCCAACGACGCACCCGAGGACCCGGGAGCGGATACATGACGCCCGCCATCCCGGCCGGCAGCTACGCGGTCCGCATCGCGGCGACGCAGGCTGCGGCTCGGGCGCAGGGTGTCCGGGCGCTGCTCATCGGCGTTGGGCCGGAGCTCGAGTGGCTGACAGGCTACGAGGCGAAGCCCCTGGAGCGGCTGACCATGCTGGTCATCCCCGCCCACGGCGATCCGGTCATCGTCACGCCACGCCTGGAGGTCGCTGCCGCGGAGCAGGCGCCGGGTATCGGCTCGGGCGATGTCCGCATCCGTTCCTGGCTGGAGACCGACGACCCTGTGGACCTGGTGTGGGAATCGGTGCCAGCCGGGCCGGACGCGCACCTGGTCGTGTCCGACACGTTGCGGGCGGCCTTCCTGTTGCGCTTGCAGGCGGCGTTCCCGGATGCCATCTTCGACATCGCGAGCCCGGTCGTGGGGCCACTCCGGCGCGCCAAGGACGCCGCCGAGATCGCGCTCCTCCGGACCGCAGCGCAGGCTGCCGATCGAGCCGTTATCGGTCTGGCGGCCGGGCGTTTGGTCGGCCGCACGGAGGCGGACATCGCGGCCGAGGTACGCACCCGACTCGTGGACGAGGGGCACGACAGCGCCAGCTTCTGGATCGTGGCCAGCGGCTCCCGGAGCGCCTCGCCCCACCACGAGCCGGATGACCGGGTCATGCAGGCGGGGGAGCCGCTGTTGCTGGACATCGGCGGCCGGCTGGGTGGCTACAGCTCGGATATCACGCGCACGCTGTGGGTCGCTGGGGAGGACGGGGCCGGTCCGGACGACGCCTTTCGCCGTATCCACGGCCTGGTGCTGGACGCCAACCGTGCTGGCCGGGACGCGGTCCGCCCGGGTGTGCCGGCGCAGGACGTGGACCGCGCCGCGCGCGCGGTGATCGACGCTGCCGGACACGGCGCGGACTTCTTCCACCGACTGGGACATGGCATCGGCCTGGAGGGTCACGAGGATCCCTATCTGGTGGAGGGCAACGCGGAGCCACTCATCGTGGGTGACACGTTCAGCATCGAGCCGGGCATATACCTCGAGGGCCACTACGGCGTGCGCATCGAGGACATCGTGGTGTGCGCCGAGACCGGCGCCGACGTGCTCAACGAGGCGCCCCGGGGATTGCTGGTCGTCAGCGGCTGCTAGTCAGGCACCGGCAAGTCGGTCCAGCGCCCGGCGGGCCTGGGCCACGTGCACCCGAACGTGGCCAGCCGACAGGCGTGCGTTCATGTCGTAGCTTTCCGGCCCGACCCCAACGCCACGGCCAGATCCTCGTCGCCGAGCGTCGCCAGCAGCGAGGCGCGATAGGCGTCCGGCTGGCTGACCGGATCTGGTGATTGCTCCACACTGATACTCCCTTGCGGTGTCCTGATGCGTGTCGCCTCAATGATGCCGTATCCAGCGAGCGAGCGCGCGAGCGTCACACGGGCCTTCGCCGGCGTGATGGGGATGTCGAAGGAGTCCTCGGGTGACGCAAGGGGCATGCCCCAACGTTGGGTCGAAGGCACAGGACGGCTGGACCGCGTCGCCGAAGTCGACCATCCCACCGTGTCGCCAGCGGTCAGCGGCGATGCAGGTCTATCATCGCTGTCCGGCACCGTGCCCAGCGGCGCATCGGACGTACCCAGGATGATCGACCCTGTGACCCAGGATGCACCCATTGGCGTTGGCGAGCCCGTGAAGCCGGGCGTCGCCGACCCCGACCCCGACCCCGCCGACGGAGGCGTGAACGCGATCGACACACGGCCGCCCCCACAACCGCAGGCCGAGTCGGGCTGCACCCAGGCCCAGTTGCGTCGCTTCATCAAGTCCCGTCCGTACGTGCCCATGCACGAGTTGCGACGGCGATTCGAGCTCAACGGCCAGGCGGACGACGTGTCGCCGATGCAGGGACCAGACGGCGTCATCTATGTGGGTCTGCCAGGCCGCGAATCGCGATTCATGGCCGAGCTGCTGCGCCAAGGTGATATCGGCGTGGAGCTGTGTCGTGACCCCGCGGTCCCCATCGTAGTGGGCGTCTTTGCCATCAAGCCGGTGACCCGCTAGCCCCGCTCACCGGTCGCCGGATGCCCGGCTGGTATACTCCTAGGGAGTATCCAGACAGTGTCGTCAGGATGCCATACCGCGAGTCCCACCGTGTCTGCTCCCGCCGCGACCCCCATCACGCCACTCCCCGCTATGCCCATCGAGATCGTGCTCGATGTCCAGGGCATGACGTGCGCCTCCTGCGTCAATCGCATCGAGCGCTACCTGCGCCGGACCGATGGGGTGCTGGACGCGAACATCAACCTCGCCACCGAGCGCGCGACGGTCCACATCGATGCCCAGCTCACCGGGCGACGCGAGCTGATCCGTGCGGTGGAGGCGGCCGGCTACGACGTCCGGCCCGAGATCGAGGGGGCTCGGGACGGCGCGCAGGGTGTGCTGGGGACGGAAGCAGCGGCCCCCGACCGGGACGCCGAGCGTGCAGCCGAGCAGCGACAGCTGGGCATCCAGGCCGCTGTGGCCCTCGGCGTGGCCTTCGGCATCATGGCGTTGATGGCGGTCGGCGAACGCATCGGGCTGTCGATGGAGGCCGTCAACCGGTTGGCGCTCATCCCGGCCACGTTCATCCAGGTGTGGGCCGGCGGCCGGTTCGTGCGGGCGGCAGTGCGAGCCGCGCGCCACCGCACGGTGACCATGGACACGCTCGTGGCCATCGGCACGACCGCGGCGTGGGGCTACAGCGTGGTCATCACCATGTGGCCCCAGGTCATGCACCAGGCGGGCCTGATGCCGGCCGCGTACTTCGACTCCTCGACCATCATCATCGGCCTCATCTTGGCCGGCCGTTGGCTGGAGGCACGAGCTCGCTCGAGCACCGTGGGTGCGGTCCGGGCGCTCATGGCCCTCCAGGCGCCCACGGCGCATCGCGTCGATGACCTCGACGGATCCGCGCATGAGGTCGAGATCCCGGTCGAGCAGGTCCGCCCCGCTGACCTGCTGCGCATCCGTGCGGGCGAGACCATCCCCGTGGACGGTGTCCTCGTCGACGGTGCGTCGAGCGTCGATGAGTCGATGCTCACCGGGGAATCCATGCCCGTGGCGCGCGTCGTCGGTGATCCGGTCATCGGCGCGACCCGCAACGGCACCGGCAGCTTCGTGATGCGTGCCACGCGGGTCGGTGGCGACACGGTGCTGGCGCAGATCGTGCGCATGGTGGAGTCGGCGCAGGGGTCCAAGGCACCCATCGCGCGTCTGGCGGACACCATCAGCGCCCGTTTCGTGCCCGTGGTCCTGGCGCTCGCGGCCCTCACGTTCGGGGTCTGGTTCGCGGTCGGGCCCGAGCCTGCAACCACGCACGCCCTGGTCGCGGCCATCTCGGTCCTCATCATCGCCTGCCCGTGTGCCATGGGGCTGGCCACGCCGACGGCCATCATGGTCGGGACCGGCCGCGCGGCGGAGTCGGGCATCCTCATCCGGGGCGGCGCTGCGCTCGAGGGTGCGGGTGGCATCGACACGCTCATGTTCGACAAGACGGGCACGCTCACCATGGGTCGACCCGAGGTGATCACGCTCGAGGTTATGCCGGGCATGTCTGGCGATGACCTGATCGGCCTCGCAGCTGCCGTGGAGTCCGGCTCCGACCACCCGCTGGCAGCAGCGGTCGTCGCCGCAGCCAGCGCCCGGGGACTGGTCGCGCCGCGCTCCAGCGCGTTCGAGTCCGTGGCCGGCCACGGTGTGACGGCCACGGTGGGGGAGTCGGTCGTGCTCGTTGGCAGCGCCAGATATCTGCGGGAGCAGGGGGTCGACATCCGGGGCATGTCGGACGGGGCGGCACGCATCGCGGCTGCCGCGCAGACCGCCATCTTCGTGGCCCGCGACGGGCAGGCCGTGGGGGTCCTGGGTCTCGCCGATCCGGTCCGGCCGGGTGCCGCGGAGGCCGTCTCCATGCTGAGCTCACGGGGCATCGAGGTGTGGCTCTTGAGTGGCGACAGCCAGCCGGTCGTGGAGGCGGTCGCGCGGGCAGTGGGCATCACGCACGTCCTGGCGGAGGTCCTGCCCGCAGACAAGCAGGCACGCATCGCCGCGCTCCAGGACGCCGGCCGACGCGTGGCGATGGTCGGCGATGGCATCAATGATGCGCCGGCGCTGGCCCAGGCCGACCTGGGCGTCGCCATCGGCACTGGCGCGGACGTCGCCATCGAGGCGTCCGACGTGACGCTCGTGGGCGGGGACCCGCGCCTGGTGGTCGGGGCTATCGACGTGGCCCGGGGAACGATGCGGGTGATCCGCCAGAACCTGTTCTGGGCGTTCGCCTACAACGTGCTGCTCATCCCGGTCGCGATGGGCGTGCTCTACCCGTTTACGGGTATCACCCTGGACCCGGTCCTGGCCGCTGCGGCCATGGCCCTGAGCTCCATCTCGGTCGTCGGCAACTCGCTCCGGTTGCGTCGTCTCAGGACAGTCTCATGGAGTTCCGGTACCGTCGCGTAGTGTTCCCGAGTCAGCGGGGCCTTGCGTCTGGCGGCGCGGGACCGCTCCGAACGTCCGTGCAACCCATGAGCCGCCCTGGCCGGGCGGTCGTCGGCGCGCTGCTGGCAGTGCTGCTGGCAGGACCGGTCGTGGCGCAGTCGCCTTCGATCCCGCCCCCGGTAGGTCCCTCCGCGCCGGTCGCGCCCCTCGCGTCGGCCGTGCCCCTCGCGTCGGCCGTACCCAGTGGACCGCGCGTGCGCGCCCTGGCCGAACGCGAGGTCTTTGGCTTCCTGCCCTACTGGAAGCTGTCGGACGCGGCGCAGACGGTCGACCTGGACCGGCTTACGACGCTGGCCTGGTTCGGTATCGAAGCGGGTCCCAGTGGGCGGCTCATCCGCCAGACCTCGACGGGCGGTACGCCCAACGGCTACCGCGGCTGGACAGACCCGGTCTGGAAGGCGCTCATGGCAGAGGCACAGGCGAAGGGCGTCCGGGTCGTGATGACCGTGGAGCGCTTCTCGTGGGACGCCGGCGCCGCCCGGCGGACCGTCAAGTTGCTCAGCAATCCGAAGGCACGCACCCGGCTGGCCAACGACATCGCGGCCGAGCTGGTCGCCACCGACGCCGATGGCGTCAACCTGGACTTCGAGCCGATGCCGTCGGACGTCCGCGACGAGTTCACGCAGTTCGTCCGGGAACTTCGCAGCGTGCTCGAGGTCGCGAAGCCCGGGTCGCAGATCACCTTCGACATCACGGCGTCGGTCGACAGCTACGACATCGCGGCCCTGACGGCAGATGATGCGGCAGACGCGGTGTTCCTCATGGCCTACGACTTCCGGAACGGGTCGGCCAGCTACGCCGCATCCCTGGCGCCCCTGGTCGATGCCGTGACCGGTTTCGACATCCAGTCGACGACCGCGGACCTGCTGTCAGTGGCGGAGCCGGGCAACGTCATCCTGGGACTGCCCTGGTACGGCCGGGCATGGACGACGAAGGGTCCCGAGCCGTTCTCACCGACCCGCAGCGGCAACAACCTGATGGGTCCGTCCACCCCGACCTACGAGGCAGCGCTGGATGTCGCGCGTGCGAACGGCCGTCACTACGACCCCATCGCCGCAACGGCATGGTCGGTCTATGTCACCAGGTATTGCGACACCTGTCCCGAGACCTGGCGCCAGGTCTGGTACGACGACGTCGATGGGTTCGGGGACAAGATCCGGTTCGCTCTCGACGAAGGTCTGCGCGGCGTCGGCATGTGGGCGCTGGGCAACACCGGCACGTTGCCCGGGATGTGGACGGTCATCGACCTGACCATCGGCGGTCTGGTGGACACCGTCGCACCCAAGGGTCAGGCGGACATCCAGGCTGGCTCTCTCGGCCGGAAGCAGGCATCGCCGGTCGTCGATGGTCCCGTCACGGTCCAGCTGTCCGCACAGGATGACCAGGACGGCAGTGGCCTCGCCTTCGTGCGCCTGTCCAATGGCACCGACGTGGATGAGCAGGGCGCACTCCTGGAGGGCAGCACGTGGCCCGCGACCGGGAGCGTGCTGTGGTCCGTCGAGGAGGGTCAGGTCGTGGTGCCCCCCGCTCCGAAACCAACCAACAAGCCCCGGAAGACACCCAAGCCGAGGGTGACCCCCGAACCCAGCGAGGGATCCCCGGTGTACCAGGGCGCCCGGACGATCAGCGTCCAGTGGCGTGACGTCGCCGGCAACTGGAGCGAGCCGGTCGGCGTGGACGTCTGGTACGCACCGGACGGATCCGTACTCGCACCCGAGGCGGGCACGAGCCCGTCAGCCGACGCGTCCACGGCCCCGGCCTCGCCGGCAGCCTCGGATGGCGCCGGGTCCGCCGAGGCGTCTGATGCGCCCGCAGGCCCGACGCCCACCCCAGGCGCCACTCGGACGGCCGCTCCGCCCTGATTCGCGGCGCACGGGGCGCTAGGCTCTGCTGCGCATGAAGCAACACGTCGGCCATATCGTCGTCTGCGGTCTGGAAGAGCTCGGACTGCGGGTCCTCGAAGAGCTGGGCCGACTGGGTGAGCCGGTCGTCGTTCTGGCACGCGAGCCGGAGCCACGCTATGTGGCCGTGGCGACACGGCTCGGCGCCACCATCGTCGACGGGGACCCGGCCGACCCGGTCGCGCTGCGTGCCTGCGGCATCCCCGGCGCCCGCGCGGTCGTGCTCACGGCGGATGGCGACGTCGCCAACATCCACGGTGCCCTGGCCGCGGTGGCGCTCGACCCGGGTATCCACGTCGTGTTGCGCGCCTTCGATGAGGAGTTCGGGCGCAGCGTCGAGACGCTCATCCCGGGAGCGGTGGCGCTGTCCGCCTCGTCCCTCGCGGCGCCCGGTTTCGTGTCCGCGCTCGTGGATGCCGAGACGGATCGTCGCCTGGACATGCTCGGCCGCGACCTGGCGCTGCGCCACGCGGACCCCAGCGACCCGGCCGTGCTGGCCGTGCTGGCCGATGAGACCCAGCGACCGGTGGCACTCTTCCCGGCGGTCACGCCGCGATCCGACGCAGATGTGGCTGTCGAGCCCGCGCACGATGCCGGCCATCGGCTGTGCATCGTGGACGCCTCCGGGGACCCTGCACACACGGTGGCGCCTCGCCGGGCGAATCGCCTGCTGCGGATCCGGACGCCCCGACCCTCTATCGTCCGGCGCATCGACCGTCGCTTCTGGGTCCTGACGGCGGTCATCCTGCTGCTCGTGCTCGCCGCATCCTCGGTGTTCGAGGTGCTCCTCGGCATCGATCCGGTGGAGGCTGTGTACCAGGCGATCAAGGGCGTCCTGGGCGGTGCCGATGCGTCGGTCCAGACGACCCCGGAGCTGCGCTACTTCGCGCTGGGCCTGGCTGTCGTGGGCGCCATCTTCCTTGCCGCGTTCTACGGCCTGGTCGTGGATGTGCTGATGTCCACGCGTGTGTCGAGCATCCTGGGCCCGCATGTCGGGGACGCCCGAAACCACGTCATCATCATCGGCTTCGGGTCCCTGGGATATCGGGTGGGGATGGCGCTCCGGGAGCGTGGTGTGGGCGTGGTCGCAGCGGACGCCCATCCTGATCCGCGGTTCGCCGCGACCGCCCGGGAACGCGACATCGCCCTCGTGTCGAGCGACGCACGCAGCCCGGACATGCTCCGGACCCTGCGCATCGAGCATGCCCGTGCCTTGCTTGCGGCCACCGATGACGACGCCGCGAACCTTGCCATCGCGCTCCGCGCCCGGGCGATGCGACCCGACCTGCGGGTCACGGTCCGGTTGTTCGATCCGGACCTTGCCGCGCGCCTGGAGACGGCGTTCGGGGGCTTCGAGTCGCGCAGCATCCATGCACTCGCCGCGCCAGCCTTCGCCGCCGCCGCCGTCGGTCGCCAGGTGCTCGCCACCATCCCCGTTGGCACGGCCCGGGTGCTCATCGTGGCGCGAGTGCCCATCGAGGAGGACGCCCCGGCCGATGGCTCGACCATCGCGGTGGAGGAGAGCCGGGCGTCGTCCGTGGAGCTGGGTGGCTGTCGCGTGCTGGCCGTCATCGACGGCGACACGGTGCGCTGGAAGCCCTCGCCGAGCGAGGGACTGCATGCGGGCCACGAGCTGCTCATCGTGGCCACGCGGCGAGGCATGGCCACGACCATGCGCCGCGGCCGGGCCGGCCCTGATGAGGCCTCCCGCCGCCCAGAGACATCACCCCGGGGGGGTCTGCGCCTGCCGTCACTGGTCGACCTCGGTGCCTCCGTCCGACACCTGTTCGCGCGACTGACCCGTCACTGAGTCGGCCGTCCCGGACTCAGGTGTCCTGCCCGACTCGGACGTCCTTGCGGACCACCAGGAAGTGGGACAGGCCGAATGCCTGGAGCGGCGTGTGCTCGGCGGTGTACAGCGCTCGTCGCAGCACCGGGCCCAGGGTCGCGTGTCGGGCGGTGATGTTGTCGAAGCCCGGATAGATGATGCCGTGGTGCACGAGTCGCACGGGCTGGCCCCGGAACAGTGACCGGATGCCGTGGCGGGTGTAGGCCCGGACATGCGGCACGAATCGGTCGCGGAGCGGGTCTGGCAGCCAGTTCACGAGCGGGATGTTGCCGAAACGATAGTGCCCCGCAACGTACGCGCCGTGCGTCTCGAAGGGATACAGCCGATTTGGCGCGAACGTGACGATGGAGCCACCCGGCTTCGTTACCCGAACGGCTTCCGCGATCGTCTGCCGGTCGTCGTCGACGTGCTCGATGACCTCGTTCGAGAACACGAGGTCGAAGAAGTCGTCCTCGAAGGGAAGTGCCTCGCCATACGCCAGCTGGATGTTGGGGAGCTCCTGGCTGGCCTCCGCGACACGCTCGGCCTCTACCTCGATGCCGTAGACGTCGTCGCTGTATTGCCGGAAGCGACGGACATACGTGCCGATACCGCAGCCGATGTCGAGCACTCGCGCCCCGTGCAGGTCGACGTACTGACGCACCATCTCCAGCCGCCGGTCCTGCCCGAAGCGCCAGGAATAACTCGGCCGGCCGCGGCTGATGGCGGTGGGGGAGGCGGTATCTTCCGGAGCAGCAGTGGCGATATCCATCGCGGGCGATGGTACCCGCTCCGCTCCGACGCGGAACCCGTGACAGCTGCGCCACGCGCGTGAGAGACTGCGGCCGATCACGATCGTGTGTGCCGGACCCAGACCAACGAGCACCCTGGATCCCGAGGAGGAACAGTGGACGACCCGACGACCGGCGACGCTGCAGCGTCCGAAGCCGTCTCGCCGCCGACCATCGAGCCGCCCACCAGCGAGCCGCCGACCAGCGAGCCGCCGACCATCCGCTGCGACCAGTGCGGGCAGGACGTCCCGAGCCTGACGTGGTGCGTCCGTTGCGGTGACCCGCTGGGCCCCGAGCAGCGCAAGGGTCGCTCCGGGCGTGTGCGTGATGCGTACGCGGCGGCACCCGGGGAGCGAGTCACCTCCGTCCGCATCGTGTCCACGCTGTACCCATCCCTGCCACGGGAGGAGATCCGGACCTTCCAGATGGCGCTGCTGGGCGGCACCATCCTCATCCTGGCTCTGGGCCTGCTGGGCTTCTTCCCTGTGGCCATCGTGGCGGCGGCCATCCTGGTGCCCCTGGTCACGGTCATCTACCTGTACGACGTGGACGTCTACGAGGACGAGCCCATCCGGGTCATCGCGCTCACCTTCTTGTGGGGCGCGCTCGTGGGCGTGCTCTTCAGCTACGCCCTGGACACCCTCGTGCCGGCCTCTGCGGCGAGCATCGTGGGCAGCTCCGTGACCGGCGCCGGTGGCGCCGACTTCCCGTGGATCCGGGGCATCGTGGCGCCCATCCTGGCGGTGCTGCTGATGGTCTCCGGGCCGCTCGTGCTGCTGCCCTACAAGCGCTTCAACGACGTCCTGGACGGCGCGACCTTCGGTGTCGCCTCGGGCGTCGCGTTCGTGGGTGCCCAGACGTTCATCACTGCTCTCAACATGTTCGACAGCGGCCTGCGGCCAGTCGGCGATGTGATGCCCTGGGTCGTGCGCCTGCTGGTGCTCGGCGTGGCCATGCCGGTCGTTGCCGCGGGTGCCATCGGCGGTCTTGCCGGCGTGTTCTGGCTGCGCTACCGGGCGCCCATCCACGATCGGGCCGCTCTGGGGCCGCTGGGCCAGCCTGTCATCGCGGCCGTGGTCGCGGCCGCCCTGATGCTCATCGCGTCCCTGGCGGAGCTGCTGCTGCAGGACGTCGGCGCCCTCATCGTCGCTGCCGTCCTGGCCGTGGTGTCACTGCTGTGGCTGCGACGGATCATCCATGTCGGACTGCTCCAGGAAGCCGACGAGATCGCCATCGGGCCTGCCATCGCGTGCCCTGAGTGCACCGTCGAGACAGCCCACCACACCTACTGCGGCAACTGCGGCACCTCGCTCAAGGCGCTCCCCAAGGCGCGCGGCGTGACCTCCGCGGCCGCGGTCGCGGGTGGTCTCGCGGCACCCCACCAGGAGGCCGCGAGCCTGCCCTCGTCGGCGGGCACAGATACCACGGCAGGTGCGGCGGTCGCACTCGCGGCAGACGGTCGCGCCACGGATGTCCCGAGCGCGACGGCGAGTTCGCCACGCGCGATACACGGCGGTCTCGGCCCGCGGGTGCTGCTGACCTTCTTCGCGGTCGTGATGTTCATCGCGGTCGCCGTGGCCGCTGCCTCGGCGTTCGTGACGTCCCAGGGTCGCGACAAGCCCGACTGCCCCGACAGGACCTTGCCCTGCGCGGGTTCGGCCCTCGAGCTGGCCCCTGGCACCCTGACGCTCGACGTGGCGCCGGCACAGGCGCCGACGGGCCTGCCGTTCGCGGACCGGGTGCGCTACCAGGACGCGGCCCTGGGCTTTGGCCTGGAGTACGACCCGACCATCTGGAGCATCAGCCAGCAGGAGGAAGGGTTCCTCATCCTGTCTGCGGGCAACGGCTCGGTGGCGCTCATCTTCGAGGGCGGCCGCACTGACCAGTTCGACGCGCAGGCGCTGTTCGATGCCCGCAAGAACCTGATGCAGGACCGGCTGCTGGGCTACACCGTTGACGATGACAAGGCCCGGGTGCTCCTTGGCCACCCGATCCTGGGCTATCGCCAGGGCGTCGGAGGTCTCTTCGGCGGCACCCTCGACACCTCCCAGGGGCCGTCCACCGACTTCAGTGTCGCGTCCGTCGCCGCTACTGACGGCACCATCACGATGGTCGCCACGATGCTCGCGCCGGTGTCCATCCGGGAGGCCGGATTGGCCGTCGCGGACTCCGTCATCAACAGCTTCACGTGGCCTGCTGACGAGGTCGTCCAGTGAACCAGCTTCGAACCATCACCCGGCCGCGCGGCGGTCGTCTGGCACTGTTCGTGGGCCTGTCGTTGGCCGCGACAGCCATCGCGCCCGGGCCAATGGCCCTGGCGCAGGAGAGCGACCCGGCCGCCCCGTCGTCGTTTGCCCCCGTGAGCCTGGGTACGGCAGATCCCGCAGACCGGGTCGAGGTCAACCTGCTGCTGGCGGAGCGCGATCCGGCGGCCGCCACGGCGTACCTGACCGCCCAGCGCGACCCGGCGTCCCCGGACTATCGCCACTTCCTCACCGCCGCGGAGAGCGGCGCACGTTTCGGCGCTACGGACGAGGCCATCGCACGCGTCAGCGTGGCGCTGTCCGCCGCCGGCCTGGACATCGTGTCCATGCCACCGCAGCGCAGTCGCCTGGTGGTCGGTGGCTCGGTGGCCACTGTCGGCGCATTCCTGGGCCTCGCCATCGAGTCGTACCAGGACCCTCGGACCGGCATCGTGTACCACGCGACGACGGGTGAGGCCACCGTGCCCGCAGCGCTGGCCGACGTCGTGGTGGGTGTCACGGGGCTGTCCCGATACCTGCCCGTGTCGGCCATCGATCCCGCGGATGCGCCGCCTCCGCCGGCGCGTGGCCTCAAGCCTGCCGACCTGGCCAAGGCCTACGGCTTCCAGTCGCTCTGGGACCAGGGCATCGATGGCACCGGTACGACGGTCGCCATCCTCCAGTTCGGCATCGACACGGACGCGGACCTCGCGGTCTTCGACGCGACCTTCGGCATCGAGGGGCCGCTCCCGGAGCGCATCCCCGTAAGTGGTGGCCTGGAAGGCGCGCCAGCGTCCTTCGGGGTCGAGGCGACCCTGGATACCCAGGTCCTGCGGGCCGTTGCCCCCGGTGCCCAGATCCTTGTCTACGGGTTCCCATCGACCACGACCTTCGGTTCCGCCATGGACGCCATCGTGGCCGACGGTCGGGCCCAGCTCGTGTCGGTCTCCTACGGCAAGTGCTATGCGCCGGGCTACGTCGGCCTGGATGAGATCATCGAGGCCCAGGCATCCCTGGAGAAGGCGGCCATCGCCGGCGTCAGCCTGTTCGCTGCCTCCGGTGACTGGGGCGCCTTCTCGTGTCACGCCTTCGACAAGACCGATGGCCAGGTGTCGACCTTCTTCCCCGCCTGCACGGACAACGTCGTGAGCGTCGGTGGCACCCTCCTGGAAGTCCGCGAGGACGGCACCTACCTCCGCGAGACGGGCTGGGAGGACTACCTGACGACCAGCGGCACCGGTGGCGGTGCGGCAGACGTGAACGGCCCGGACGGGCCACTGGAGCCATTGCCTGACTTCCAGAAGGGTGTTCCGGGGGTCGACCAGACCGGCGCGCGCCAGTGCCCCGATGTCTCGGCCGCCGCGGACTCGGATACCGGCTACCTCCTGTTCTACACGGACCCGGCGACCGGTGTCGCTGAGTGGAAGATGGTCGGTGGCACGAGCGCGTCGGCGCCTTTCTGGGCAGGGGCGATGGCGCTCGTGCAGCAGCAGACGCAGGCGGCGGGCATCGAGCGGCTGGGCTTCCTGACGCCGCTCTTCTACCAGATCGCCCAGACGCACCCAGCGGCATTCCATGACGTCACGCGCGGTGGCAACCTGCTGGACAGCGCGACGCCCGGCTGGGACAGGGCCACGGGCCTTGGGTCGCCGGACCTCGCGGTACTGTCGCAGGCCATCCTCGAGACGCTCGGCGGCACCGCCAACTGAACAGCCGAATCTGGTGGCTGTGGTGAGTTCGCGCGGTCGACCCATCGAGGGTGCGTTCCGATACCGGCATCCGGTCGAGGTGCGCTACGGCGACACGGACGCGCTGGGCCACGTCAACAACGCCACCTACCTCGCCTACTTCGAGGCAGCGCGGGCGGGCTACTACGCCGCGGTGGCGGGTCGCCCGTTCGGCACCGGGCCGGATGCGCTGCGGCACACGTTCGTCATCGCGGAGGCGCGCATCGTGTACCGCCAGCCGGCGTTCTTTGGCGAGCCGCTGGTCGTCGAGGCGCGAGTCGGCTGGGCATCTCGCTCATCGTTCTCGCTGGAGTACCGGGTGCTGTCGGACGGTGGGCCCATCGCGCCCGCTCGTCTGGTCGCGGACGGGGATACCACCCAGGTGATGTTCGACATCGGCTCCGGTCGCGCGACACGCATCCCCCCGGATCTGCTGGAGGCCATCGGGGCGTTCGAGGGACACCCGATACCGGCGCGCCCCTGACGACTGGTCCGGCCAGCACGCCGGATCTGCGCCTGCACGCCGGATCAGGGTGCCGGCGGGCTGGCGGGCCGGCGGGCTGGCGCGAAACGGCTCGGAGTGCCGGCGGTTCGGCATGCACCGGCTCGGAGTGCCGGTGGGTACTGCCGGGGCGACCTGCCACGTTCACGGGAGGCCCCGAGTTGTGGGGGCACTGAACAAGCGAACGGGGCGAGCGCTCCAGGGCAGATCCGGACTCCTGATAGCCATCTGGCCCGCCCCACAACCGATTCGGCCAACGAACCTGCCGAAATCGCCGTTCTGGACCCCGTCGGCGCCGGTCGGTGGCTCACTCAGTCGCTGGGCGACTCGATCTGAACCGGCAGCCGGCAGGTGATCACGGTGCCGACGCCGGGCTCACTGGCCGCTGTGATGGTGCCGCCATGTGCCTCCACGATGGCGCGCGCGATGGCCAGGCCCAGCCCGCTGCCGGTCGAATCGGCGGAGCGGACGAACCGCTCGAAGATCGTGGGCAGGAGTGCCGGATCGATGCCCCGGCCGGTGTCCCGAACAGTGACACGCACATCGGATGGCACGTCGTCTGCGACCGTGACCACGATGTCGCCGCCCGCAGGCGTGTGCCGGACGGCGTTCGCGATCAGGTTGCGGACCACGCTCGCGATACGACCCGGGTCGGCCTCGACCGGCGGCAACCCCGGCGCGCGCTGTACGACCAGCGCGATGCCGGCCGCATCGGTCGACACCCGGAAGCCCTCGACCACCTCGGTCACCAGCGCGCCAAGATCGACTGTCTGGCGAGTCAGTCGCAGGGTGCCGGAGTCGCTGAGCGCCAGCGTGCGCAGGTCCTCGACCAGCCACTCCAGGGTGCGCACCTGATCCAGGGCCGGCGCGATGTGGGCGGCGTCCGCCGGGTACACGCCATCCCGGATGGCCTCCAGCTGGCCCTGGATGACGGTCAGTGGGGTGCGCAACTCGTGGCTGACGTCGGCCATGAACGACCGACGCTGCGCGTCGCTCTCGCCGAGCCGCTCACTCATCTGGTTGAACGAGCGCGCCAGCAGCCGCTGCTCCCCGGACCCGGTCTCGGGCAGGCGCGCCGAGTAGTCCCCGTCCTGGACCCGTGCAGCAGCCTCCACGAACGGGTCGACCGACGCCGTTCCTCGCCAGAGCCTCGCCGCCAGCGAGGCCAGCAAGAGGAGCACCACCAGTCCGAGGGCGGCCGCGACCAGCGACTCCAGGAGCCGACCGCCGTTGCCGGACCAGAATGCCAGGATGAGGATCACGACCGGGAGAGCCAGGACCGACAGGCAGCCGATCGAGCAGCCTCGGCCGTGGGTGCGCCGCCAGGAACCTGCAGCGTTTGCCCATGGCGGACGCTGTGGCGGCCATGGCTCGTCGACGGGCCACCAGGGCGGCTTGCGTCTCGGCCGCGCTCCGTGCCCGGGACTCACCGGTCGTCGGCCAGTCGGTAGCCGACACCGAAGACCGTGAGCAGGTAGCGCGGTGTGTGCGGTGCGGGCTCCAGCTTGCGCCGGATGTTCTTGACGTGGGCATCGATGGCGCGCTCGTAGGACTCGAACGCCACGCCATGTACGGCATCGAGCAGCTGCGCCCTCGTGAACACGCGTCCGGGCTGGCGGGCCATGGCGGACAGGAGCTGGAACTCGGTCGGTGTCAGGTCGACTCGCTGGCCCTCGACGGTCACCAGCATCCTGTCGACATCCAGCGACAGCCCGCCGACGCTGATGACGTCGGTCGGCGCATGGGCCGTCTCGGCGCGTCGAAGCACTGCGCGCACCCGGGCGACCAGCTCCCGGGGACTGAAGGGCTTGGTGATGTAGTCGTCCGCACCCAG
>JBBQNA010000005.1:0-44633 GCA_038329515.1 Candidatus Limnocylindrales bacterium
GCTCATCTACCGGGCACTCTCGGTCGCCCTGCTGGGCGTCGCGGCCCTGTTCCTGACCGCGCTGCTGCTGAGCGTGGTATCGGGCGCCAGCTTCCTGGACCTGCTGTTCGAGGCCGTGTCAGCCCTCGGCACCGTAGGCGCCAGCACAGGCATCACGCCGACGCTGGAGCCGGTGGCGAAGCTCATCGTCATCGCGGCCATGTTCGTCGGCCGTCTGGGCCCCCTGACGCTGGTGCTGGCGCTGTCCGCCCGGTCCCGACCCGACCGCTTCCGGCCGGCACTCGAGACCATCCGCATCGGTTGAGCGGTAGGCTCCGTTCATCACTGACACGTTCGAAGAGGGGATCGATGCGGCACCAGGTCCTGGTCATCGGCTTGGGACGCTTTGGACAGGCGGTCGCTCGCGAACTGTCCGACCTGGGTCACGAGGTGCTCGCGGTCGATCGCGACGAGCGCACGGTCAACGACATGGCGCCCATCGTGACCCACGCCCTGGAGCTGGATGCCACCGACGAGCTGGCGCTGCGTGCTGCGGGTGCCGCTGACTTCCGGTATGCCGTGGTGGCCATCTCCAGCCACCTGGAAGCGAGCATCTTCGCCACGATGGCGCTCCGCAACCTGGGCGTGGTGCACATCATCGCGAAGGCCGCGAACCCGCTCCACGGCGAGATCCTGAAGCGCGTGGGGGCGACGCGGGTGGTGTATCCCGAACGCGAGATCGGCCAGCGTGTGGCTCACATGTTCAGCGTACCGGAGGTCGTGGACTACCTGGACGTGGCGCCCAGCTTTGGTATCCAGAAGGTGCGGCCGCCGAGTCGCTGGGTCGGCCGCACCCTGGCGGACCTGGACCTGCCGGGCCGCCTGAAGCTGACGCCCATCGCACTCCGGCGGGGAGACGATGTGACGGTCAACCCGCCAGCGGGGCACGTGGTCCAGGCGTCCGATGAGATCATCCTCATCGGTCTCGACGAACGTCTGGAGCGGCTGGGGGAGTAGCGCGGCCGTCTAGCGTCGGGCGGTGCGCTGGGTGTCGTTGACACAGCGCAGGACCGGTCGCGCCGTCAGCAGCGAAGGGTCCATGAGCGGCGGCGACACGACGTCGAACGTTGCCGACTCACCCGGCAGCAGCGTCGTCAGCATCGAGTCCACGGTCGCGTTGGGGTGCAGCCGATCTGGGAACAGGCACAGGTCACGCAGCAACGTGCGTGCCGTGACCGTCACCCGGTAGCCATCCTCAACGACATCGGTCGTGGCCTCGTACGCGGCGAGGGGAGAGGCCAGGTCCCGGTCCGGCAGCCACGTCCACACCGAGCGGCGGGCGCCCGCGTCCACGATGAGCAGCTCGTCGGTCGCATCCCGCGGCACGCCGACCGACGCGGGCAGCGCGACGGCAGCCATGCCCCTGGCGTCCGCAGTCACCGGCAGTCGCACCTCCGCCAGCAGCCGCCCATGGAGGCCGAGTCGCCGGGCGTGGACCTCGGTGACCCACGCGCTCGTGGTCTCGTTGACGAGGACCGCCCGGAGGTATGACTCGGCCGGTTGCAGGGTCAGCAGCCGATCGGCGTAGGCGTCCCGCAGCGCGTACCACATGGGCTTGCGTCGTCCGTCGCCATCGATGGCCGACCACGAGATGGCCGGCCAGCAGTCGTTGAGCTGCCACACGATGGTGCCGGAGCAGACATCACGGATGGCACGCAGGTGTTCCACGCCGAGCGAGATGGCCCGAGCCTGGTTGAGCTGCGTGAGGTACAGCCAGTCATCGAAGTCTGCTGGCATCGGGAAGTGAGCGACCAGGCCCCGATCGAGCTTGGCCATGCCGTCGGTGGCTTTCTGGTGGTGGGCCAGGACCGGCGAATCGATGGCCAGCTCCTCACCGCCGATCGAGCGGGACAGGGTCGTCCAGGTCGGTGGCCCCTGATAGCCGAACTCGGCGGCGAACCGCGGCTGGCGCGCTCGATATGCCTCGTAGTCGAGCTGGTTCCAGACGTCCCAGATGTGCATCGTGCCGTGGTCGGGGTCATTCGGTGGGGCGCCGGTCCACGCGGGTGATGTGGGCGAGCCCGGCCAGTAGGGCCGGTCGGGATCGATCGCGGCGGTGATCGCGGGCAGGGTGTGCTCCCACCAGCCACGTCCCCAGGGTCGTTCACCCAGCTGGGCGGCCCAGCCATCGACGTCGGCCAGCCAAACGGACTCGTTGTTGCCGTTCCAGAGCACGAGCGAGGGATGCGACATCAGGCGCGTGACGTTGTCACGGGCCTCTGCCGCTACCTGTACCGCCATGTCCGAGTCCTCGGGGTAGGTGGCACACGCGAATGGGAAGTCCTGCCACACCAGCATCCCCAGCTCGTCACACAGGTCGTAGAAGTCATCCGACTCGAACACGCCGCCGCCCCACACCCGCAGCAGGTCGACGTTGGCCGCCCGTGCCTGCAAGATCCGTGCCCGGTAGCGCTCGCGGCTGACGCGTGCCGGGAAGCAGTCATCCGGGATCCAGTTGGCGCCCCGGACCCACATCGGCTCGCCGTTGATGACCAGCTGGAAGCGGGAGCCGATATCGTCCTTGGCGGTGTCGAGGCTCACGGTCCGGAAGCCGATGAGCCGCTCCCAGGTGTCCAGGAGCCTGTCGTCATCCCGGAGCTCGACACGCAGGCGCGAGCGTGGCTGGTCGCCGTATGGGTGCGGCGCCCAGCGCTGCGCATCGGGCACCTGCAGGGACAGCTGGTTGGTGCCGCCGGTGGTCCGGGTCTCGGCCACCGATCCGTCGATGTGCACGATGAGCCGCAGCGGCCGTTCGCCATCGCCGATGTGGTCGACGTCCACGTCCACGTTGACGGTTCCGGTCGTGCCGTCCATGCCGACGCGCGACCGCACCGCCGCGAGGCGCGCGGCCGAGCTCGATCCGATCCAGACGGGCCGCCAGATACCAGCCGCGGGGAGCTGCGGGCCCCAATCCCAGCCGAAGTTGCAGGCCATGGTGCGCAGCAGGTTGAACGGCTCCGGGTACGCGTTCGAGTGCGGGTAGGCGCCCAGCTCGGCGGCACATTCCAGGGCGGCGGTGACGGGTGCCTGGAAGCGGACCTCGATGGCGTGTGACCCGGATGTCAGCAGGTCCGTGACCACCCAGCGCCAGGTGCGATGCATGCTCGCTGCGTCGCCCAGGTGGTGGCCGTCGAGCCAGACCGAGGCGAGCGTGTCGAGTCCCTCGAACACCAGGTCACGTCGGTCGGTCGCCGTGGCCGGCGCCGCAGTCCAGTCGAACCGCGTCTCGTACGTCCAATCGCACTGTCCGATCCAGCGCAGACCGAGCTCGTTGGTGGCGAGGTAGGGATCGGGGATGTGACCGCCCGCGAGGAGGTCCAGGAACACGTTGCCGGGGACGGTCGCCGGGAGCGAGGCATCGACGAGTCCGGGCGGGGCCTCCGGATGCGCTGTCGCGAGGCGCAGTCGCCAGCCGCTGTCGAGCGGGGTGCGGTGCGGGATGGGACCCTGGACGCTCGATGTCGATGCAGTGGGATGATCCACCCGTGCGACCCCTTCCGCCCGACGATCTGGACGACGCTGACGACGCTGACGACGCTGACGACGCTGACGACGCTGACGACGCTGACGACGCTGACGACGCTGACGACGGCTGGATGGTCGCACGTCCCGCGGCCGCGGGTGCTGCCCCGAATGCGTGACGGCGCGACCAGGTTCCTGGCCTGCCCGCGCTGTCGAGGTGCCCTGGCGCCGGTTGGCAGCTCTCTTCGCTGTCCGATCGGCCACACCTTCGACGTTGCCCGGGAGGGCTATGTCTCGATGCTTGGCGGGGTCGCTCCGGGTGTCGCGGCCGACTCTGCGGCCATGGTCGCGGCGCGCCGGCGCTCACTGGATCAGGGACACTTCCGGCCGCTCAGCGAGGCACTCGTGGCCGCTGCCCTCGATGCGGTCGCGGGTCGGGCCGCCGTGGTGGTCGATGTGGGCGGCGGCATCGGGCACTACCTGGCGGCGGTGCTCGACGCGCTACCGGACGCGGATGGCCTGGTGGTGGACCTGTCGCGGGACGCGGCACGAGTCGCTGCCCGGATGCACCCGCGGATGAGCGCCGCGGTGTGCGACGTGCGCCAGGGACTGCCGCTGGGTGATGGTGCCGTGTCGCTGCTGCTGGATGTGTTCGCGCCGCGTGACGGTGGGCAGATGCGCCGGGTGCTTGCGCCGGACGGCGTGCTACTGGTGGTCACGCCGGCTGCGTGTCACCTGGCTGAGCTGCAGGGCGTGCCCGGGATGCTCCGCGTGGACGAGCACAAGCAGCAGCGCCTGGAGCGCTCGCTCGCCGGGTTTCGGCTGGCTGAGCGTGACGCCGTCGAGTGGCGGATGGCACTCGATCGGGCCGCCGCCCGGGACGTGGTGATGATGGGTCCGAGTGCCCACCACGTGGACCCGACCGCCCTGGCCGAGGCGCTCGCGGCCCTCGCCGATCCCCTGCCGGTGACCGGCGCCGTGGACATCACCCGGTGGCTGCCCGCCCCGGACTGACGCCCACCGACGCGGACCCTGCGCCTGGATCCGCCGGCGACCGTGCCGCGAGCCACAGCGCCGCACGTGCCTGCTCCCAGGCGTCGAGGGGCTGCAGCGCGGTCCTTGCGAGTTCCGCTCGCACGGCCACGTCGATGCTCGCTGCGACGCCGGTCGCCCACTGGCCGCCCAGCCGGGCGGCATGTGCCGTGAGCAGCCGACCCAGCACGAACCAGGCGAGCAGGCCACCGACCACCAGGCACGCCGGCATAGGCACAGGTCCCAGGAACGGCATCTCGAACGACGTGGTCGGCACGTTGCCGGCGCTGGCGAGGAGCGCCACGATCCAGATCGCCCCTGCCACCACGGCCGCGGTGGCGGCGAGCTGGCCGAGCCCGATCATCGGCCACAGGCGGCTCGTCGGGGCCTGGAACCGTCCGCTGGGACCACCGATGGCCCGGTCCGTGGCCTCGGCGAGACGGTCCGCGATGGCGGCCGTGTCCGCGATCCTCGCGCCACCCGGTCGCGCACTGGCGGGCAGCAGCGCAAGCGACCCGGACACCATGTCCCGGATCGGCTGGGCGGCGGGAGCGAGCGTGCCCCGCTCCCGCCAACGCGACAGGTAGCCGGCTGGGTCCGTACGTCGCTCCTGGACGCCAGTGCCGCGGTCGACCAGGGACCGCAGTCGTCCCCAGGGTCCGCCGCCACGACCGCGTGCTGCGGCCTGGGTCGCGGCGATCGCCTGCTGGCGGAGGCCCACAAGGTCCACCACCCGGAGCACGGCCGCCGATGCTGCCGCGAGCGCCTGCGCACGCGCCGGCTCGAGGACGAGCGGCGAGGGGGGCGTCAGGACATCGAGTCCAGCGAGGTGGAGCAGGTCCACGACGGCGGCCGCTGTCGCCGCGGCGTGGCGCTGGGTGACGATCTCCTTGGCCGTGACGCCATCGCTCAGCCAGTCACGCAGGGCGCTCACATCCGTGACGGCGGACGTGAGCAGGATCGGAACGCCGGCGACGCCCTCCCGGTCGAGGCGCGCAGCCAGGTCCGCCCGCAGGCGTGCTGCGTCGACCTGGGTCAACCGGTCGATCTTGTTGAGCGCGACAGCCTGGCGGCCAAGTCGCGGCAGCCATCGCCGCAGATACCGGTCGTGCAGCACGGCGTCTGCGTACTTCTCGGGGTCAGTGACCCAGAGCACGGCATCTACCCGCGGCAGGACCGCATCCACCCGGGCGGCGTGCGCCGCCGCCATCGAGTCAAGATCGGGCAGGTCGACGATGGCGACCGATACGAGCGGGTCATCGGCGATCGCACCGTGCACCGCGAGTCGTGCGCCACCGAGCCACTCCAGCAGGGGACCGGCCTCCGTCACGCGTGTCGCGGCCACCCATGCCAGGGCGTTGCTCGTGGTCGGTCGAAGCGCGCCCGCCGTGCTCACCTCGCTGCCCGCGAGCGCATTGAGCAGGCTCGACTTGCCGACCCCAGTGCCGCCTGCAAGGGCCAGCACGTACAGGTCGCCGGGGAACCCGGAGCGGGTGGCGATGGCCTGACGGGTGGCTGCCGCGGTGTGCGTGTCGATGCCCAGGGTGACTGCGGCATCGATGGCCGCGGCCAGGCGCCAGGTGTCGTCAGCCATCTGGCGTCCCGTACGACCGGAGCTCGGCAGCGAGGCTGCGGAGCGATGCGCCATCGTCAACGAGCCGGTCGAAGCGAGCTCGCTCCGCATCCACCAGCCCACGGAGTCGTTCGGTCAGCCCGTCCCGGGCTCGATCGATGAGGTCCTGGACCGCGGCTTCCCCGAAGAGCGCGTTCATGAGCTTCTGATTCAGGAACGCGGTGGCTGCGGCGATGCCCACCTCGGCGCCGGTCACGCCGCCCGTGTGCGCGAACACCCCGAGCATGACGGTCACCGCACCCGCATTGACGCTCAGCGACAGCCCACGGGCCACGCCGCGCTTGGTGGCGCCGGTGGCCGCCACGTCCGTGGCGATGGTCCGGATCCAGTCCTCGAAGGCGGCCCTGGTCCGCTCTGGCAGGTCAGGCGCATTGGTCCACAGGTCCGGCGCTTGACCGATGAGACGCGCGCCCTGGCTGTCGCCCGACCAGTGGGTCGCGGTCCGGCGGGCAGCATCCGCGGCGCCCGCCACGACCAGCGCCGTGAGGTCCTCGGTCGCACCCCGCTGGACCGCCGCGGCCGGGATCGCCGGGGCGCCCCGGACCAGGGTGCTGGCCGCGGCGCGGATCCGGCCGATACCCCGCGAGAACCAGCGGGTGACCTGGTCCGCACCGACGAACGTGTGCCACTGCCGGATGACCTCCTCACGCAGGACCGTGCCCTGTGTCAATCGATCGAGCAGGAGCACCAGCTCTTGCGCATGATCCTCGGCGGCGATGCGGCGGAGTCCATCGGCGTCATCGGCGGCGCGGTCCAGATCAGTGGCGACCGACCCGACCAGCGGCGCGATGCCCCGGACTGCCCCCGCAAGCGCCTGCTCCGCAACGGCTCGACGGGCACTCGCGGTCTGGGCCAACTCGTCGATCCTGCCCACCAGCCCCGCGATGTCCTCGGTCACCAGCGACTGGCCGGACGCCTCGATGCTGCCTTCGGCGACCCCCACCATGCGTTCGAATGGGACGTGTGCACGCTCGATGAGACCGCGCATGTCGGTGAGGACGCTGTCCGCCGCGTCTCCCGTGGGCAACCGGTTGACGATGACGATGAGTGGCAGCCCACGCTGGGCGACCCGACCCAGCACGTCCCAAGGCACTTGGTCCGCGTAGCGGGTCGCGGTCGTCACGAACAGGCACAGATCAGCCAGCTCCAGGATGGCGTCGGCCAAGGCGCGATTGTCCTGCTCCACGGAATCGATATCCGGTGCGTCGACGAGCACCACTCCCGGCCGAGCGCCGGTCTCGACGAGGCGGATGCGCGGCCGGGGCAGCGACGCAAGGGGCCCTGCCGGGCCCAGCAAGGCGTCCGCGTCGGCTGTGGTCGCGACCAGCACCGCCTGGCGCGTCGTCGGCCGCAGCACCCCCGCTTCGCTGACCACCGCGCCCGCCAGCGTGTTGACGAGGGTGGACTTGCCGGAACCGGTCGGCCCCAACACGACCACGACCAGTGGCGCATCCAGGTCCCGGGCACGTGGCACCAGGTAGTGCCGGGTGTGGTCGAGCAGCTCCCGCGCTCGGTGTCGCGGCCCGATGGGCGCTGCGGCGCTGACGGCCGCATCCGGTTCGCCGCCGAGTGCACGCTCCCGTGCGGCCACGGCGGTCCACGTCCGGCCCGCAAGCGCGGCGAGTCGCTCCACGCGCTCGATGAGGCGCGCCTCGTCGGTGGTCACGTGAACAGCCGCGTGCCGGTGATCACCCCCTCGATCGCGGCAGCGATCGAGGGGAAGTCGGCGGTCAGTGCACCGGTGGACTCGTCGCAGTAGAGCCCGCGGCGGACTTCGACCATCACCGCCCGGACGCGCAGATCGGTGCGATAGCGGTCGAGGGGCACGAGCGCTCCATCGAATGGGGAGTCGCGACGGACCCGGAACCCCTGGGCGCTGAACCCGGCCTCCAGCGCCTCGGCGAGGGAGGGCGGCGTGTGATATCGGTCGGTGCCGATGCAGATGTCCGGTCGGTCGAGCGCCTGGTCCAGCTCACTCGGCAAGGGCACGCTCCCGAACGAGTGGCAGTCGAGGATGGTGCAGCGGCCCCAGGTATCCAGTTGCTCGCTGACGAGCCCGGAGAGCGCCGCGTGGTAGGGCTCGAACAGCGTGGTGATGGTCCGTTGCCGGGAGCTCGGATCGGGATGCCGGAGCGGCGCGCCATCGGACGTGCGGGTGTAGACGACGCCCTGGCCACGGGAATCCATGGGTTCCTGCGCCTCGTCCGCGAACCGCTCCGGATCCATGACCAGCCGCGAGCGGCCGTTGAGCAACGCGATCGCACCCCGGTGGACAGCAAAGTCGAACAGCTGGTCGGTGTGCCAGTCGGTCATGCGCACCAGCTCCCGCTGCAGCGCGGCGTCGTCGAGCAGGATGGCCGTGCGGTCCGGGTCCGGGATGACGGTCGAGGCGTGCGGCATGTGGGCCACCACCGGCACGCCGGGGCCGGCGGGTCGGATGACCCGGAACGGTGGCGGCATGTCCAGCACGCTGCCGGTCCTGTGCGCGGTCAGGCGACCGCGCCGGGCCGGGTCGCCAGTCGGTCGAGTGTCTCGAGTGCCACGAGCGTGGTGCCAGCGGTCGGCGCGGTCTGCTGCGCCAGGCGCACATCGCACGAACGCTGCGCGTCGAACACGACGAGTGCCACGCGGACGGTCTCGTCCTCCTCCGCGGCGTGTGTCCGAGCGTCGTCCAGCTGGTGCAGGACGTCGGCGTTGATACCCCGGGCGCCCCACTTGCAGTCATACACCTCGGCCGCGCCGGCACGCTCCACGGTCACGTCGTAGGGATGGACCTCCGCTCGGACGCCGTCGAACAGCACCCGCCGCTCGCGTCGGATACCGTCCGCGGCGACCCGTCGCGCGAGCAGGATCGCCGTCAGCTCCTCCACGAGGGCGCCCCGGAACTGGCTACGCACCTGCTCGCCGCGCTCGGCGATCTCCAGCGACGCATCCAGGATCGCCTCGGAGCGGGACATCACGGCGGTATCCGCGGTCGTGCTGAACAGGGTCGGGAACATGATCCGCCAGGCGTCGGGGTCTGTCGACTCGCCATTCATGACCGCACGCGCCAGTACCCGCTGCGCGGCCGTGGCGTCCGCCAGCAGGCCCGCTGCACGTGCCACCAGGGGATCCGCCTGGATGCCCGCGTAGACCACAGCGCGTGCGTCCTTGACCGCGTCCTGGAACCTCATGGCTGCTCACCCACGGTCAGCAGCAGGACCTGCGGGAACGTGGACAGCCAGTCGATGGCGCGGTGCGGGTCCTTGATGAGCGCGACCTCGTCCATGAGCCCCTCGACAGCCGCCACGGCTGCCGCCGATGCTGGCTCGGCGGCACGGGCGGACGAGACAGCATCGATGCGCGCTCGCCAGGCCGTGGACAGGTCGTTGACGTAGGTCCACTCGTCCTCGACGTCCTCGCCCAGTGATGTCAGCGTGTCGTATGCGTCCAGGGCGCGCGCCAGGAGGGTCTCGATGTCCAGGGTATCGGTCACGCGTGCAGCGTAGCGGCCCGGGCCGCCGGGCGGGTCGGGGCGCCTGCCGGCTCAGGCGATCGCGACGGATGTGCGCCGCGTGACCAGGACCCACACCGGCACGGCCACGAATGCCAGGCCCAGCAGGCACAGTGCCGTGAACCCGGCTGCGGCGACCACGAGGCCCGAACCAAGGCTGGTCACGGCCGCGGCTCCCCAGACGAGCGTGTCCGTGACGCCCTCCAGGCGCGTTCGATCGGCAGCGACGAGGCCGCTGGCCAGCAGCGTCGAGCCCGCCACATAGCCCAGGTTCCAGCCATAACCGAGCAGGAACAGGGCCATGAACAGCAGGATCCCGCCATCCGGTGGCGCCACGGCCGCCAACACCGCCGCGCCCGCCAGCACGGCCATGCCCCCGAAGATGACCGGGATGGTGCCGTACCGGTCGGTCAGGCGACCCGTGATGGGCGACAGGGCATACATGCCGAAGACGTGGCCGCTGATGACCAGGCCGACGGCGCCGAGTCCGTGACCGTGGTCGGTCATGTGCAGCGGGGTCATGGTCATGATGAGCACCATCACCATCTGGCCGGCGATGAGCGACACCATGGCGATGAGCACGCTGGGTCGCCGGAACAACGTGCGCAGGTCCGAGTTTGCGTTCGGAGTGTCCGTTCGTTCATCGAGTCGCTCGTCGGCCAGCTCGTACGGGTCGGGCCGGAGCCGTACGTGGGTCAACAGCGCGGCGGCCGTCACGAACACGACCGGCACGAGGTACACCCCGACCAGCTCCGATCGGCCGTCGCCACCCAGCCAGCGGCCCGCGAGGGTGCCCAGCGTGGGACCGATGACGGCACCGATGGTGGCGCCCCAGACGACCGTGCCGATGGCGGACGCCCGGCGCGACACGGGATACATGTCCGCCGCCGCGTACCGCGACAGCTGGTTGGAGCTGCTGGCGAAGCCCATCAGCACCGTCGCGATGAGGAAGAGGGGGAACGACCGACCGGTGACGGCCACGATGGCCAGCACCGCTCCGGCGGCACCGATGAGGTATCCGACCGTGAGCCCGATGCGCCGGTCGCGGCGGAGCATGACCGCCGACAGCAGGCTGGCGCCCGCAGCAGAACCGAGGACCGCTGCGGCGCCAGGGACGCCTGCCCATGCCGAGCCCCCGGCCAGGTCCTGGGCCACGATCGTGGCGACCGTGACCGCGGCGATGTAGCCGGTGCTGCCAAGGCCCACACCAGCGAACAAGGTGCGTACGGCACCGGTCCGCGCCGCAGCCAGGTCCAGTCCGGCGTCCGGTGCGTTCAAGGCGACCATGTGGTCGCCAGGTGCATCAGGCTGCGACGGTCTCTGGGACGCGATCGAGCAGCACGACCGGGATGACGCGGCCCTCGGCGAGCTCCTCGTAGGTCGTGAAGCTCTCGTGGAGCTCGGCGTGCTGGTCGTATAGCCGGCGCCGCTCGTCCTCCGTGGGCACGACCGTGGCCTTCGCCTGGAACGTCTCGCCGCCCGTCTCGATGGTCACGACTTGATCCTTGAGGATGTTGTTGTACCAGGCCGGGTGCGTCGGCGATCCGCCCTTGGAGGCGATGATCACCAGCTTGCCAGCGTCCTCGCTGTAGACCAGCGGCGTCATCCGCGGCTCGCCCGACTTGGCGCCGACGGTGTGGAGCAGCAGCACCTTGCGGCCGGCGAACATGCCCGTGGTGACACTGCCATCGCCGGTCTGGATCTGCTGGATGAGTTCCTGTTCCATGGTGGCCCAATCGAATGCCATGGTGGTGCGCTCCTCGTGAAGTTACGTCGTAAACGGACAACGTAAACCTACCACTCAGAGACTGCCGGGTCATGGCCGAACAGCAACGCCGTAGGTCGCGGCCTCGCTGGCATCGATGCCGATGGGCACCACGCTGCCCGGATGCCGCTCCAGCAAGCGTGCCAGGGTGGTCGCAGATCCGAACAGCGCGACCGTTCGCCCCCGTGAGTCCTCCACCAGGGAGACGCCGTACCCCTGCACATCCTCGTGGGCGCCGACGACGAGCCGCGCTGCGACATAGGACGTCGGGCGCAGCTCCACGCGGCAGCCGAACTCGTTCTCCAGTCGGTACTTGGCGACCTCGAACTGGAGGTCACCAACGGCCGCGAAGATGGGTTCCTGGTCACCGATGCCGGGGCGCCGCAGGACGTGCACGACGCCTTCTTCATCCAGCTGCACGATGCCCAGCCGGAACCGCTTGTAGCGGCCGGAATCGACGTTGCGCACGGTCACGAATCGCTCCGGTGCGAACGTCGGGATGGGCGCGAACGTGACCGGGTCATCCTCGTACAGGGTGTCGCCGACGAGCACGCCGTTGGCGTTGACCGTACCCACGATGTCACCCGCGACCGCGTCGTCGATGGTCACCCGCTCGCGCCCGAACAACTCATGGGCGAAGCGCAAGGTGATCGGCCGCTCGGTCCGCGCGTCCATGACGGTCATGCCCCGCCGGAAGCGGCCGCTGGTGATGCGCAGGAACGCGATCCGGTCGCGATGCCGGGGGTCCGTGTTCGCCTGGATCTTGAACACGAAGCCGGAGAACGGCGCGTCGATCGGCCGCGGCTCGCCATCGGGGAAGCCGAGCGCGGCCCGGGGTGAGGGTGCGACCGCGGCGAAACCCTCCAGTAGCCGCTGGACACCCAGGTTGGTGAGGGCACTCCCGAAGTAGACAGGTGTCTGTCGGCCAGCCAGTACGGCCGCCGGGTCCAGCGCGTCGCCCGCGTGATCGAGCAGCTCCAGCTCGTCCAGCGTCTCCTGCCAGTCGCCCGGCGGACAACCGGCGGGGACGCCATCCGCGATGGGCTGGACGCGCTCCTGCCCGGCGCTCGCACCATGTGCCGTGCGTTGGACCGAGACGACGACGCCCTGCTGTCGGTCGATGAGCCCGGAGTAGACGATGCCGTCACCGACCGGCCACGTGAGGGGCACAGGCTGGATGCCGAACTCGGTCTCGATCTCGTCCATCAGCTCCAGGGGAGCACGTCCCGGGCGGTCGCACTTGTTGATGAACGTGATGACCGGCACGCCCCGGTTGCGGCAGACGCGGTACAGCTTGCGGGTCTGGGTCTCGATACCTCGGGCGCGGTCGATGACGACCACCGCGGCATCCGCTGCCCACAGCGTCCGGTAGGTGTCCTCCGAGAAGTCGGCGTGGCCCGGCGTGTCCAGCAGGTTGAATGTCCACGGGCCATGGGTGAACCGAAGCACCGTCGAGGAGATGGAGATGCCACGCTGGCGCTCCAGCTCCATCCAGTCGCTGGTCGTCGACCGTGCCTGGCGCCGCGCCTTGACCGCACCCGCTTCCTCGATGGCGCCCGAGAACAACAGGAACTTCTCGGTCAAGGTGGTCTTGCCAGCGTCCGGGTGGCTGATGATGGCGAACGTGCGGCGCGTGGCGACCTCGGCCGCGAGCGTGCTGTCGGCCTGCGGCTGGGTGTCGGTGCTCATCGACCGGAGCCTACCCGATGGCGACCATCCGCTCGATGGCGAGGCGTGCCCGGACCGCGGTCTCCTCGGGCACGGTCACGACGTAGCGCATGTCGCGCAGCGAATCACGCAGCTTCTCGAGCGTGATCATCTTCATGTACCGGCAGATGGCGTCCTCGCGCACTGGCTCGAACACCGTGTCCGGCACCGCCTTGCGCAGGCCGTGCAGGATGCCCGTCTCGGTCGCGATGCGCAGCCGTGGCGCGTGGGCCTCGCGGGCGTAGCGAATCATCCCCTCGGTGGACAGGATGTGGGTCCGCTCGTTGGCAAAGGCCATCGCCTGGCTGGCGCAGCCGCATTCAGGGTGGACCAGGAGTTCCGTGGTCGGGTCCTCGGCCGTCATCCGGTCGATGTCCTCCGGCCGGATGCCCGCGTGGACGTGACACTCGCCCATCCAGATGGTCAGCTTGCGACCTGTGACCCGCTCCAGCCAGAGGCCCAGGAACATGTCCGGCAGGAACAGGATCTGGCGATCGGCGGGGATCGAATCGATGACCGCCTTGGCGTTGCCCGACGTGCAGCAGTAGTCCGACTCGGCCTTCACCGCAGCCGTGGTGTTGACGTAGGACACGACGACCGCGCCCGGGTGCTGCGCCTTCCAGGTGATGAGCTGGTCGGCGGTGATGGAGTCCGCCAGGGAGCAACCCGCATCCAGGTCGGGGATGAGCACCGTCTTCTGGGGGCTGAGCATGGCCGCGGTCTCGGCCATGAAGTGGACGCCGCAGAACGCGATGACCGAGTTCTCCGTGGTCGCCGCCTGGCGCGACAGACCCAGGGAATCGCCCACATAGTCGGCCACGTCCTGGACCTCCGGCACCTGGTAGTGGTGCGCCAGGATGACCGCGTCGCGTTGCCGGGCAAGCTCCCGGACCTCGGCGGTCAGGTCGCGGATCCGGTCGAGACGCGCCTGCGCCTCGGCATCGGTCCGGGGCGCATCCATGCCCAGCATGGGCAGCGCGGTGGGTGTCATCGGAGGACCTCCATCGAGACATCAAGGGAACGAGCCGAGTGGGTGAGGGCACCCACGGAGATGTAGTCCACGCCGCTACCGGCGATATCACCGACGGTCGCGAGCGTGACCCCGCCGGAGGCTTCCAGCGGGATGCGACCGCCGACGAGGCGGACCGACTCCGTCAACCCCGCGACGGACATGTTGTCCAGCAGGATCCTGTCCGCGCCGGCGGTCAGGGCGGCGGCCACCTGCTCGAGCGTGTCGCACTCGACCTCCACCGGCAGGCCAGCGGATCGTGCCCCTGCGATCGCGGTCGGGACATCGGCGGCGAACAGCAGGTGGTTGTCCTTGATGAGCAGCGCGTCATAGAGACCCATCCGGTGATTGGTGCCACCGCCGCAGCGGACTGCCCACTTCTCGGCGGCGCGCAACCCGGGCGTGGTCTTGCGCGTGTCCAGGATCAGCGCGTGGCTGCCGGCGATGGCGTCGACGTACCCGCGGGTGAGGGTCGCGATGCCCGACAGGCGGCCCAGCAGGTTGAGCGCCAGCCGTTCGCCGGTGAGCACAGCCCGGGCGGGGCCCTCGATGGTGGCCACGACTGACGGCGTGACACGGGCGCCATCGACCGCGGTGGCCCGGAACACGACCCGGGGCTCGAGTGCCAGGAACACCTGCCGCACCAGCTCCAGGCCACACACGACACCCGGCTCCTTGACCAGGATGTTGGCGCGGCATGTCACAGCTGCGGGCACCAGCGCCGTGGTGGTCCGGTCCCCGCTGCCGATGTCCTCCGCCAGCCACGATCGGATCTGCGGCTCGAGATCGGGAGCGGCCAGCGCTCGGTCGTCGACGAGGGCCGTCATCGCCAGGCCTCCTGGGTCGGCGGCGCGTCACCGACGATGATGGTGTGCACCCCGTCCAGCGCTGGGTCGAGCTCCGGGAAGTCGGACCGGAAGTGGCCGCCGCGCGACTCCTGACGGGACAGGGCACTGGACGCGACCATCCGGATGAGCGGCACGTGGGATCGCAGCAGCTCAGTGAGGCCGGCCGCGTCACGCGTCAGGCCGGCGCCACGCCAGAGCGCTTCGCGCTCGGCTTCCGTGAGCGGCCCGTCATCCAGCCCGGGCGCGGGGGTGGTGGTGGCATCGATGTGCGGCGTGGGGTGACGGGGCGTGCTCAACTCGGCCACGGCCGCGATGGCGGCGCGACGACCGAACACGAGGCACTCCGCGAGCGAGTTCGAGGCCAGCCGGTTCGCGCCATGCAGCCCGGTATTGGCGCACTCGCCGGCCGCGTACAGGCCATCGATGCCGGTCCGGCCGTCCAGGTCAGTGACGATGCCGCCGACCGAGAAGTGGGACGCCGGCTGGACCGGGATGGGGCTGGAGTCGGGCAGATATCCCGCCTCCGTCAGGCGGTCCATGAGCGCCACGAACTTGTGCTGGTCGATGGGTCGCAGGTCCAGGCGGGCGTCGGGATGGGCGGCGACGGCACGGGCGACCACATCGCGGGGCGCGAGCTCATCGATGAAGCGGGAGCCGTCGAGCTCGATGAGCGTCGCACCGTCGCCCCGCAACGCCTCGGACAGCAGCAAGCCGGAGCTGGCCAGCACGGTCGGGTGGAACTGCACGAACTCCAGGTCCGCCAGCTGTGCGCCGGCCTGCCACGCCATGACCAGCCCTTCCCCGATGGACCCGACCGGGTTGGAGGTGCGGCTCCAGAGTGCGGCATACCCACCGGTCGCAAGGATGACCACGGGTACGCTGATGCGGCGCTTGTCCGTGATGACATGGGCACCAGGCGCGACCTGCAGCGCCCGCTCGTCTTCGGCGATGACGATACGCGGGTCTGCAAGCACCCGGTCCACGAGGACCTGGGTGATGGCGCGACCGGTCTCCGCCCCTGCCACGTGCGCGATGCGTCTTCGGGAGTGGCCGCCCTCCAGGCCCAGGTCGTCGTCGAAGGGCACGCCCCAGTCGCGTAGCTCCGCCAGCCGGGTCGGGATCTCGTTGACCAGCGTCTCGACCGCGCTCGGTCGGCACAACCCGCGGCCGGCGATGAGGGTGTCCTCGATGTGGAGTGCCACGTCGTCGTCGGCGCCCTGGACGGCTGCTACGCCCCCTTGAGCGAACCAGCTGGACGAGGCTGCCTCGGAGATGCGGCCCTTCACCAGCAACAGGACCCGCGCGCCGTACTCGGCGGCTGTGAGTGCCGCGGTCAGACCGGCGATCCCCGCGCCCACCACGACGACATCGGATGCGGTATCCATGGGACTCCTGTGCGGGTGGTCGACGGCAGGCCGTTGGTTGCTCCGTGACGCGGGACGGGTGATGGGTGGATTGAGGATGGCGCCGGCACCCGCGCGATACAGCTCGGCGGGGCGCCCGCGTTCACCGGCCGCGCGCGTCGCGGCCAGTCCCGTGGGCGCCACGAACCCCGACGCGCCCAGCACCTTGCGGCGCAGGTTCGAGAGGTCCAGGTCCGTGCCCCACACCGACTCGTACACCGACTGCAGGTCGCTGAGCGTGAACAGCTCCGGCAGGAACGCCGTCACGAGGGTGGTGTACTCGAGGCGGGCCCGGGCGCGCTCCAGGCCCGAGGCGAGGATCTCGGCGTGATCGAAGGCGAGTGATCGCTCGATACCCGTGGCGCCCGGCTGCACGGCGGCCCATTCCGCCCGACGAGCCCTGCGGCCACCTGCCGTGTCCGGCAGGTCGGGCGCGAACAGCAGGAAGCCGACCGAGATGACCCGCTGGCGCGGATCACGCTCCGGAGCCCCGAAGGTCGCCAGCTGTTCCAGGTGGTGACCACCCAGGTCACCGAGGCCGGCCTCTTCGGCCAGCGCCCGTGCGGCCAGCTCCTCGAGGGTCTCCCAGGTGCCGTCGGGTCGAGGGCGGACGAAGGATCCCGGCAGGGCCCACGCACCCCTGTACGGCAGGCCCTCGCGCTCGATGAGCAGCACGCTGAGCGCACCCTCGCGAATGGTCAGCGCCACGACGTCCACGGTCACAGCGACCGCGGCCCCCGAACGGTCATCTATTCTGGTCACAGTGACCAGAATACCGCTCCGATGGACGCTGTCAAGCCCCGGATCCGAGCACCCGTTACTGACCGGTCTCGATCTCCAGGAGCTCGAGCTCGGCGGTACGCGAGCGTATCGAGACGTCGCCACAAGCGGGACACACCGCGACCGACCCGCTGATCAGGTCGTCGTGCCCCAGGGCGCCGTCGAAGCCACAGCCGCAGTCGAGCCGGATCTCGAACGGTTCGGCCTCGAGGCGCGCCTCTGACAGCGAGCCGCCCAGGGTCAGCATCCGGAACGCCTGCTGCAACGCCGGCTCGGGGATGCTCGAGGCGTGGCGGACGCGGACGCGTGTGACTGGCCGGCCGGCGGCCTGACGCTGGCACTCGCTGATGAGTTCCGCGACGAGGGAAACCTCATGCACGGCTGCCGTCCGCGACCAGATGCTGTCCGATCCGCGCGGCAAGGAGTTCGGCCATCGCGTCGACCACCCGCGGGACAGCGGCTTCCAGCGCCGGCGACAGCCGGTCGCCCACATCGAGCGAAGCGACACCGACGCTGACCAGGTGGACCTCAGGGGAGTGGCCGTACAGCTCCTGGGCCAGGCCGACAAGCGTGGCTGGCTCCATTCGATGGGTCCATGTCGTGGTCGAGTGCTCCACGGCAGACACACGTTCTATGGTGAAGGTGCCCGCCGGATGACCCTGACTGGCGTCGACCAGCACGACCAGGTCGGCGCGGCTGACGTCGAGCGACAGCTCGGGCGTCAGCTGATGCCGTTGAAGGACCGTCACGTCGTCGAAGCGCGGGTCGTTGTCGAGGCGCTCCGCGATGTGCCAGCCCACCCCGTCATCGGAACGCAGGACGTTGCCGTACCCGATGACCAGCGCCCCCGGGGTCACCGCCGGATCTCGTCCAGGACCGCTCCGTCCGGGCCGATGAGCTGGAGATGCAGTGCCATCTCGCCCAGGGCATGGGTCGAACATGACAGGCACGGGTCGTAGCAGCGGATGACGGCCTCCACCCGGTTGAGCATGGGTTCGCTCAACTGGGCGCTCTTGACGTATCGCTTGGCGACCTGGCGCACGCTCCGGTTCATCGCGAGGTTGTTGTGCCCGGTCGCGATCACCAGGTTCGCCCATTCGACGATCCCATCGTCGTCGACCCGGTAGTGGTGGATGAGCGTGCCACGCGGAGCCTCGGATACTCCGATCCCCTCGTTGGCATTGACGTCCGCGAACGAGCGGACGCGGGGCGAGAGGATGTCCGGACCGCGCAATAACTCATCGATCCGCTCCGCGGCGTGGAGGGTATCGATCAGCCTGGCGTAGTGATAGTGGAAGGAGCTGGCGGGGACGCGCCCGAGACGCCGCCGGAACTCGTCGAGCTCCAGGTCGGCACGTGGTGTCCCCATCTGGGCGGCCACGATGACGCGCGCGAGGGGACCCACGCGGTACACCCCGTCGGGGTATCCGAGCATCTTCCAGTACGTCGACTTCAGGTACGACCAGGGCTCCACGGCCTCGCCCAGGTACTCCTGGTAGTCCCGTGGGTCGGTGCGGTCGGCGAGGAGGTTCCCGTCGGCGTCCATGACCCGCAGCCGGCCGTCGTAGTAGTCGACGTTGCCGGCCTCGTCCACGAGGCCCATGAATGCCGACCGGAAGTCACCGAACGAGGCCGCTTCGTCCTCCCAGCGGAGCAGGGATGACTTGTACCAGGCAAGCGCCCGCTCGATGGCAGCCATCGCCTCGGGGATGGTCGACAGGATCCGGTCGCGAGTCTCCGCGGACAGCGGAGCGTCGACGCCGCCGGGCACGACCCACGCCGGATGGATCCGCTTGCCGCCCAGCCACTCGATGATCTGCTGCCCGAACCTGCGGACACCTACCCCATCCCGGGCGAGCTGCGGGTTGGCCTGGGCGACCCCGAGGATGTTGCGCTTCGCTGGGTCAGCGTCGAAGCCGAACAGGAGATCGGGCGACGAGAGGTGGAAGAAGCTGAGCGCGTTCGACTGCACGATCTGGGCGAGATTCATCACCCGGCGCAGGTCTGCCCCTGTCGGCGGCGGCTCGACCGCAAGGATCGCGTCGCAGGCCTTGGAGGACGCGATCAGGTGGCTGACCGGACAGATGCCGCAGATGCGGGCCATGATCGATGGCATCTCGTGGATCGGGCGACCCTGGACGATCCGTTCGAAGCCACGGAACTGGGTCACGTGGAACTGGGCGTCGACCACCTCTCCGGCATCGTCAAGGTGGATGGTGATCTTGCTATGGCCTTCGATCCTGGTGATCGGGTCGATCACGATCTGACTGCTCATGGGATCTCCCTCAGCGCCCGAACCGGGCGCCCGTGGTGTCGGGGACGCGTCCCTCAAGCAGGTCGATGAGCGCGCGGTAGATGAGTTCCGCCGAGGGTGGGCAGCCGGGCAGGAAGACGTCGACCGTGACGACCTGATGGACCGGCCGGGCCATCGGCAGCAGGGCCGGCACCATCTTGATCGGGATCCCGGGACGCAGGGTGACGTTCTCGATGTACGCACGCTCCAGCAGTGGTTGCACGCCGATCGGGTTGCGCATCCCCGGCACGTTGGCCGTGACCGCGCAGTCACCGAATGAGACGAGCGTCCGCGTCCGCTCGCGCACCAGCTTGATCTTGCGGAGGTCGTCCTCGGATGAGACCGCTCCCTCCACCAGGCACACATCGACGTCGGTCGGGTATTCCTTGACGTCGACAAGCGGGCTGTAGACGATGTCCGCGCGTTCGGCGATCTCGAACAGGCGCTCGTCCATGTCCAGGAACGACATGTGGCAGCCTGAACAACCGTCGAGCCAGACCGTGGCCAGCCGGGGCTTGGTCATGACGGGCCCTCGTCTGCGCCGAACATCCTCAGGTATGGCAGGAACGGCCGGCTCTGCTTGCTCCCCTCGGCGATCGAACGGCCCTTCTCGAACAGTGCCCCTGTGGGGCAGACCTGGACGCACTTGCCGCAGCTCGTGCAGGTCGTCGAATCACCCCACGGGGTCCCCATGTCGGTCACCACCCGAACGTCGATGCCCGACCGCATGACCCCCCACGTGTGGGCGCCCTCGATCTCGGCACAGACCCTGACGCAACGCACGCACATGATGCAGCGGTTGTGGTCGATGGCGAACAGGGGATGGCTGGCATCGATGCCAACGGAGGGGATGATGGCAGGCAACTCGAAGTGGTCGACCTGCAGGTCTTCGGCCAGGTCCTGGAGCTCGCAGTGGTTGTTGGCCACACATACCGCGCAGACGTGGTTGCGCTCCAGGAACATCATCTCTGTGATCGTTCGGCGGTACTCCGTGAGCTGCTCGGACGTGGTCGTGATGTCCATTCCCTCGGCAACGGCGGTGGTGCAGGCCGGGGCGAGCTTGGCCGATCCCGCGATCTCGACCACGCACAGCCGGCACGCACCGCTCTCGGATAGTCCGTCGAGATGGCACATCGTGGGGATGGTGATGCCGTTCTCGGTAGCCACCGCTAGGATCGACTGCCCGTCGGTGCCCGCCACATCGGCGCCGTCGATACGTAGCGTATGGACGCTCATGCGATCACCGCCTGCTGCTCGATCTCGCACACCCCAGCCGGACAGACGCGCTTGTTGATGTGCGAGAGATATTCATCCCGGAAATAGCGCAGCGTGCTGAAGATGGGATTTGGCGCACCCTGGCCAAGCCCGCACAGACTCGTCCGCTGGACCATCGCCGCCAGCCGCTCCATCTGGGTGAGGTCGTCCATGATCGCCTGGCCGCTCGAGATCCGATCGAGCAGCATCCACAGCTGCGTGGTGCCCACTCGGCAGGGCACACACTTGCCGCAGGACTCCTCCCGGCAGAAGTCCATGAAGTACTTGGCGACATTGACCATGCATGAGGTGTCGTCCATGACGATCATCCCGCCGGACCCCATGAACGAGCCGACGCCCATCAGCGACTCGTAGTCCACGGGCATGTCCAGGAACTGTGCAGGGATGCAGCCCCCCGCCGGACCGCCCGTCTGGACTGCCTTGAACGCGCGGCCATCGACGATGCCGCCACCGATGTCGAACACGATCTCACGCAGGGTCGTGCCCATCGGGACTTCCACGAGACCGGTGTTCACGACCCGACCCGCGAGAGCGAACACCTTCGTGCCCCTGCTCGTCTCGGTACCGATGGCCGCGAACCAGTCGCCGCCGTTGCGGATGATGGGCGCCACGTTGGCGAACGTCTCGACGTTATTGATGAGGGTCGGTCGATCCCACAGCCCGGCCACCGCGGGGTACGGTGGTCGCGGACTCGGCGTGCCTCGCCCACCCTCGATGGACGCGATGAGCGCGGTCTCTTCGCCGCACACGAATGCGCCAGCCCCCAGCCGGACATCGACCTCGAATGCGAACTCGGTGTCGAGGACCGACGCGCCCAGATAGCCGGCCCGGCTCGCCTCGCGGATCGCCTTGCGGAGGCGGGTGACCGCGAGCGGGTACTCGGCTCGGCAGTACACGTAGCCTGCCTTGGCACCGACTGCATAGGCGGCGATCGCCATCCCCTCGAGTACGCGGAACGGGTCGCTCTCGAGGACGCTCCGGTCCATGAAGGCGCCCGGGTCTCCTTCGTCCGCGTTGCAGATGACGTACTTGCCGATGCCTGGGGCTTTCGCGACCGTGTTCCATTTCAGGCCCGTGGGGTACCCGGCGCCGCCGCGGCCACGAAGGCCGCTCCGTGTGATCTGGTCGCGTACCTCTGCAGGTGTCATCGACGTGACGCACTGGCGGAGAGCGTCGTATCCGCCGACTGCCACGTAGTCGCCGAGGTTCTCGGGATCGATCCGCCCGGAGTTCTCCGTCGCGATCCGCATCTGCCGCGCGAAGAACGCCGGCTCTGGAACGGGGCCAGCGCCCGGCCTCACGGCGGCCAACGCTTCCACGATCGGCCCCAATGCATCGGGCCGGACATGGCTGAAGAGTTCGCCGGTCTCGTTGATCCGGACCAGGGGGCCCGCTGCGCACAGCCCGATGCAACCGACTCGCTTCACGGCGACGTCCGTCAAGCTCGCGCCAGCCACTTGGGAGGTCAGACCGGTCAGGATCTCGAGCCCGGAGGCGGACATGCAGCTGACCGCCTCGCAGACGTACGCGGACGCTCGAACAGGCCCGACCGGCACGATCCCGTCCAGCCGCTGGCGGGCGGCGTGCTCGGCTCGCGCCGGCTCGGCTCGCGCGGGATCCGTCGCCCCTGTCATAGCGCTTGGAGCCGCGCGACGAGTTCGGCGGGCCGCACCCGCCCCTCGACCTGGCCATCGATGATCGCCGCAGGCGCGAGGCTGCATGCACCCAGGCACCGGGCGGTCAGGAGTGACAGACGCCCGTCGGCGGTCGTCTGCTTGGGCTGCACGCCCAGGTCGGCGCTGATGGCGGCCAGGATCTGGGTGGCCCCGTTGATGTAGCAGGCGGTGCCCGTGCAGACGATGCACGTGTGTTGGCCCTGCGGCTTCAGGGTGAAGTAGTGATAGAACGTAGCGACGCCGAACGCGGTCGAAGGCGGGACGGTCAGGGTGTCGCTGACATAGCGCAGCGCATCGTCGTCGAGGTAACCGAACGCCTCCTGCGCCGCGTGGAGCGCCTCGATGAGCGCGTCGGGGCGGTTGCCGAGGCGCCGCATGCGAGTCTCCACGATGCGCCACCGCTTGTCTTCGCTTGGCGCAGACGGCTTGGGTCGGGCAACCGACATGGCCTTGCTCCCGTTGACTGGCACGCACGCCACGGCACGTTCCGTGGACACTGCCGCGTCGAGCGGACCGTAGCATGGGCGCCGGGTTGGGTCGCAGGCCGTTCGGCCCTCCAATGGGGCCCAGATGGCATGCGCGGTCGGGACGGATCTGGCGCACACTCGCGCTCCGTGGACCGGTCGCGAGGGGTTGATCCGGTCGACGCGTGTCCCGCTCGAACGTTCGCAGGGAGCCCACCAGATGCCCCATCGGTACGAGTACCTGGACGGCAATGAGGCGGCCACTCACCGCGCCCTCGCCAGGTATCCCTGAGTATGTGTGTGGCCTATCCCGGGCAGGTCCTGGAGATCTCAGGTGGCATGGCGCTCGTGGATACGCAGGGCCGGGCACGGCGAGCTTCGACGATGCTCATCCCGGAGACCGCTGTCGGTGATTGGGTCGTCGTTGCCGCTGGCACGGTGCTCCAGATCCTCGATGCCGACGAGGCACTGGCCATACGGGAGTTGCTGGACCAAGCGCTGCGCGACGAGCCGGAGAACCGGCCGCTCAACGGCCTATCTGCAGGAGGTACAGGGCGATGACCGGGCCACGATCCCTCGGGAGCCGCCAGCGGGGCGTGCTCTTGGCACTCGGCACTGCCGCCATCAGCGGTGTGGCCGTGTACCTCAACGCGTTCGGCCTGAAGCTCGTGCCTGACGCCGCTGTGTACACGACCGCCAAGAACGGCGTGGCGGCCATCATCCTGGTCGCACTTGCCCTGGCCGTAGGCGCGGGCCGCGAGGCGCGGGCACTCGATGGGCAGCGACGAGTCGGGCTGTTGGCGATCGCGGTCATCGGTGGCAGCATCCCGTTCATCCTGTTCTTCTCGGGACTGGCGATGGCCACCGCGCCAACCGCTGCGTTCATCCACAAGACGCTGTTCATCTGGGTCGCGATCATGGCCGTGCCGCTCCTGGGAGAGCGGATCGGGATGATCCAGGTCGCCGCGCTCGGAGTGCTGCTGCTTGGCCAGGCCATGGTCGCGCCACCGACCGGGATCGGCTGGGGTACCGGTGAGACGCTGATCGCTGCCGCCACGCTGCTGTGGTCGGTCGAGGTGGTCGTGGCCAAGCGACTCCTGGTGGGTGTGTCAGCACCGCTCCTCGGCGCGGCACGCATGGGTCTTGGCGTGCTGCTGCTCGTGGCGTACCTGGCCATCACCGGCCGGCTTGGCGGTCTTGCGGCCATCACTGGTGAGGCCTGGTTGTGGATACTCGTGACCGGTGGTCTCCTCGCGGGCTACGTGGCTACCTGGTTCGCCGCTCTACGGCAGACCGAGGCGACGACCGTCACCGGCATCCTCGTCGTGGCGGCGGTCGTGACGGGCGCATTGAGCGCGGTGTCGAAGGGCAGCGCACCCGATGCGGGTGTGGTCGCTGGCTATGTCCTCATCGTCAGCGCGGTCGTGCTCGTCGGTCTGATGAGCACAGGCCTGATGGACCGGTTCCGTGCAGTACGCGCCGTCCCCGACGCCTGAGCCACGACGGCCGACGGCGTCCGGACCGGTCCTGTTCGCCCGCTACGCATACGGGCCGAACCGGCTCGGTCTGTGCGGACCTGACGATGCCGACAGCCTGTTTGGCGAGTCGACGACGAGTGGGGATGATCGCGAGGTCCGCCATCTCGCCCGCGGTTTCGAAGGCGCCTATCCCTACCTGGAACTGATCGCCCGCGCGAACGCCATCGCGGACCCACTCGACGTTCGGGTCGTCGAGGCGTACTGGCTGGGTAGCCCCCTGCTCGATCGTGTCACGCCGAACCTGCTGGGAGAGTCGCTCAGGCTGCGATTCCGACCGAAGCTTGCGCAGTCGGCGTGGAAGTGGCTCCAGTCGAGCGCGCCCGCAGGTGCGAAGCCGGTCCACGCATTCCATGTCCTCGATGTCTTCCCCAAGGTCGGCCTGATGCGGAGCGAGCAGGTCGATGATGTGCTGCGGACGATGGACTCGTGCCGGATCCGCTGGGGGAGGGTCCTCGAACGGGACGGGGACCAGCTGCTGGTCAACGCGGTCCCGCTGTCTATCACGGATGGTGAACTCACATTCGGACCTTCACGACCGGAGCTGATCTCGGCATGGCGCGATGGTCGAGGCTTCATCAACGGGGTCGTGACCGGTGACATCGTGTCGATCCATTGGGACTGGGCCTGTGACGTCCTCGATGCCGACCAGGTCGCGCGGCTCATCGCCTGGACACAGCGCCAGCTCGAGGTCGCCAATGAGACGTTCTGATGGACCAGGGATACGGGTGGTATGGCCGCTTGGCGGGCGCAGACGGTCCGAACGGCCCTCCCCCGATGGCTAGCTGACAGGGGCATGGTGATGTCGAGGATCGATCCGCCAGAGAGCCGCATCTCCCCGCCGGCCTCTGAGCGCGGCCGCGAGGACACTGGGACGTCATCGCGGATGCCCGATGAGGGCGGCATCCCTGCGACCCCACCGCCCCGCAACCTGCCGCTCGACCAGGCGGCCGACGCACTGACCGACTGGGGCTTCCTGGCAGAGCCCGGTCAGCCCAGCCACCCAGGGCCCGGCTACCTGCTGGTCGCGATCCGACACCCGCCGACGTTCGTGCACTTCGACCCCGAATCGATCGATTTCTGGATCTCGCGCGCTGCCAGGGGGGAGCGGGTATCGCTTGACCGGCACAGCGCGATGCCGTTCGAGGCCGAGCTCGCCTGGGGTCAGATCCGCATCCGGGACCGACTGCATGTGTCCAACGAATACCTGACGTTCGGCGGTGCGGTCACGGCGGGACGTGACGAGGGCACGACCGTGGTCGCGTTCGTGTCACCGGCGCCGTTGCTCCGGCGTGGTGGCCATTCGCAGGGATGGGACCTCAGCGCGCAGTCCGTGGGCGCGTTCTTCGCCCGCCTGGCGGCCGAGGCAGGCCGCGACCGGGCTTTCGAGATGGCGGCCGCGCGGGCGGATCCGGTCACTCGGTACGCGGCGTTCATCGCCGACCAGATCAGGCGTCGACCGAGCCTGCCGGGGATCGACCTGGAACCAGTCGACTGGCGCTTGCAGAGCGCCGAGGCAGCGCGACTTCGTCGCGACGACCCGTACCACTGGGAAGCAGGGCAACGTCTTGGAGCGGTCCTCGGCTCCTAGGTGACCGCAGGAGTGTCGGCGCCCCGGGATGGTCCCTCATCGCGGCACCGAACGCCGTCAAGCCCGGGCCCGGCCGTGTCAGGCCGCGAGGCGACTCCCGCTCACCGAGCTGTCCGCGATGGACGCGTACAGCTCTTCCTCCTGGCCCTGGTGCAGGCGCAGGATCGCGTCCATGCCATAGAGCACACGCCGCAGGTCTGGCCAGTCGTCCGGCGTGGGTCCGCCGGCGGCGAGCTCCTCGACGAGGTGGCTGAACACGCGTGTCAAACGGAAGATCTCGTTGTGGGTCCCGTGGAGCGCAGCGATGGCATCGTCATTGCCCATGGCCCGCGCCAGCGCGGGATGGATGGTCCGGTCCTCTTCCAGCTCGTGGGGCAACAGCTCGTCGATGAGGAAACGGTCCACGGTCTGCAGGTCGCCGAGCGCGTCGAGCGGTGGCAGGACATCCAGCCGGTCGGCCGTCGTCCGGAGGTGCGCCATACCACTGGCCAGCTCGTGATGCGCGGTGATCAACTCAGCATTGGTCGCGGTCCAGCCCGCGACCGAGATGGGTGCCGGCACGCCGCCACGCAGCGCCCGCAGGGCATTCAGGATGACCGCGACATCGATGGCCTCCTGCAGCAGCGCGCCCGCCACCACCGGCAGGAATCCGAACGCCGCCACGACCATCGCGATGAGCGACAGGCCCATGCCGAAGATGACGCTCTGGAGTGCGATGGAGCGAGAGCGTCGCGAGATGAGCACTGCCTCCGCCAGCCGGTCGAGTCGGTCGCCGGTGATGACGATGTCCGCGGCCTGGGAGGTCGCGGTGGCGCCCCGGGCACCCATCGCCACGCCCACGTCTGCCACCGCCAGGGCGGGCGCGTCATTCACGCCGTCACCGACCATCACTACCGGGCCGCGTGCCATATCGCCTTCCTGTCGGACCGCATCGACCTTGTCGGTCGGGGTCCGGTCGGCCAGCACGCCGTCCAGGCCCACGGCGGCGCCGACCACGTCCGCGAGCGCGCTCCGGTCACCGGTGACCATCACGATGCGCGTGAAGCCCGCTCGACGCAGGCTGCGGATGGCGCGCGGTGTCTCGGGTCGGATGGGGTCATCCAGCACCAGGGCACCCGTCATGACGCCATCGACCGCGACGTAGACATTGGTCGTGCCCTCGATGGCGGCACGCCGCTGGAGGTCACGCGCCCAGGCAGGTAATGCCCTGCCGGCACTCGCGTAGGCCGCGGAGCCGACGGCAACACGCCGCTCGCCCACGAGACCGCTGACGCCGGCGCCCGCGGTCTCTTCCACCTCGGTGGGGATGAGCAGCTCCAGCTCCCGGGCATGGGCCGCCTGCACGATCGATGCGGCCAGCACGTGCGGTGACGCCTGCTCGATCGCGGCTGCCAGTCGGAGCAGCTCATCGGGATCGCCCGGGCCTTCCACGGATGCCAGCCGCGGTCGACCGGCGGTGAGCGTGCCGGTCTTGTCGAACAGCAACACCCGCGACCGGGCGAGTGTCTCGAGCGGGCCACCGCCCTTGACGATGATGCCCCGGCGCGCCGCCCGGGAGATGCCGCTGACGATGGCGATGGGGGCTGCCAGCAGCAGCGGGCAGGGGGTCGCCACGACCAGCACCGCCAGCGCCCGCACCGGATCACCGGAGACCAGCCAGGCGAGACCCGCGATAGCCAGGGTGAGGGGTACGAACAGCAGGCCGTAGCGATCAGCGAGGCGGACGAAGGGTGCCTTGGCGCGGCCCGCCTGCTCCACCAGCCGCACGATGCCGGCATACGTGCTGGCATCCGCGGTCGCGGTCGCCCGCAGGTCGAACGGCCCGCCCGCGTTGACCACGCCACTGGCCACCAGGTCGCCAGCCTCTCGCGTGACCAGTCGGCTCTCGCCCGTGAGCGCGGCCTCGTCGAGGATGGCGGTCGCGCCGTGGACCATGCCGTCGACAGGCACCACCTCACCGGGACGCACCAGGAGCCGGTCGCCGGCCACGACCGAAGCGATCGGCGCCACCTCCAGGCCTCCGTCGGTATAGCGCCGGACATCCTGGGGCGCCCGGCCAAGGAGTGCCGTCAGCTCCCGACTGGCCTGTCCCTCCGCGTACGCTTCGAGCGCCTCGCCGGTCGCGAGCATGACCGCGATGACCGCAGCCGCGAACGACTCGCCGATGACGATGGCGCCCGCGATGGCGAGCAGCGCGATGACATCGACGCCGGCTTCGCGGTGCAGCAGGTCCCGGATGATCGACCATGCGAGGCGGACGCCGACGATGACTGCCGGGATGGTCCAGATCCAGGAGGCCAGCTGCTCGTTGCCGGCCCATGTGGCGCCGATGCCCAGGAGCAGGCCCCCGAGCGTCAGCACCAGCAGGGCGAACGACGCCCGCCGGATCACCACAGACACGGTACACCGAGGCCGGTGCCGGTATCGATGCGTGGCCCGCAGCAGCGCTTCATGCGCTGAGGATCGGGCTCGCCCTCACCCGGGCAGGGCTCGCGCTCACGCGGCTCCGCCGGCGCCCATCGCGCTCAGGGCCACGATCCGACCCCCGGTGAACGAGCTGGGGCGCTGGACCGGCTCACGGGCCACCAGCACGGACGCCGTGCTGTGCGTGAGGACGTCCAGGGTGGTGCCCTCCAGGAACACCTTGTCGAGCCCGGATGGTGCGTGGGCGCCCAGCACGATGAGGTCGACCCGGGACCGATGTGCCTCGTCTGCGATCTCGATGGCTGGCGATCCCGTCAGCAGTACCTCGCGGGCGGTGAACCCACAGCTCCGCAAGCGCATCCCGATGTCGCGCTGCACGGCCGCGATCCGATGGACCTCGGCCTGCCATGCATCCTCCGGCCCGGTCGGCTGGCCGGTCACGGTCACCAGGTCGAGGGGTCGGGAGGCGAACATGGGCAGCCGCATCACGACGTGTTCTGCGGCGACCGAGCTGGCCGAGCCATCCACGGCCAGCAATACGTTCGTGACCGTGGGTAGTCGTGCGACCAGCACCGAGCAGGGTGCGGTGGCAGCGATCTCGGCGGATACGGAGCCGAGCAGCACCGAGCGCAGGTGTCCACGCCCGCGACTGCCGCATACGATGAGGCTGGCCTCGGTGTCGATGGCCCGCCCGACGATGGTCTCCGCCTCGCGGCCGTGGAGCACCATCGCGGTCGACCGCAGGCCGTGATGCGCCAGCCGGGCAGCCGCGTCCCGTGCGGCCTGGAGCGCGTCAGAACTGCGCTCGGCGTCAAAGCCCTGCAGGTCCGGGACCGGTGCGAACGCCCAGGTCATGGGCGATGTGTGGTCGACCACGGCGACCACGTCGATGAGCAGGTCCGCGGGCCACGGCAGGGCGGCCACCAAGTCGATGGCGGTCGATGCGCCTGCCGAGCCATCTGTCGCGAGCAGGAGTCTCATGGCGATCCCTCGGTTCTCATCCGGTGCGGCCTGGCGGCCGATCCCATCGGGTCCCTGCCAGCGTGCTCCTCGTCATGCGTACAGGAAAGGGCCGATCGGCACACGAGGCCGGGCCATCGGTCACTCGCCCGGCGCCGGCCCGCGTGGCATGCTCGTCGAGGATCCCCGATCGCCTGCCAGCAGCGCGCGGTCGACCATAGGGAAAGGATCGCGATCATGAGCGCCACGATGCGCGCCACGGTGTTCCAGGGCCCGGAGGAGATCAGCGTCAGGGAGGTGCCGCGGCCGCTTGCCGGGCCAGGCGAGGCGGTCATCCGGGTCACCACGACCACCATCTGCGGTACGGACGTCCACATCCTCAAGGGCGAGTATCCCGTCCGGCCGGGGTTGGTGATCGGTCACGAGCCGGTCGGCGTCATCCATGAGCTGGGTGTCGGTGTCACGGGCTATGAAGTGGGCCAGCGGGTCCTGGTGGGTGCGATCACCCCCTGCGGCCAATGCTCCGCATGCCTGAGCGGCCGTTCGAGCCAGTGTGGTCACGGGGATGGCTACGCGGCGATGGGTGGCTGGCGTTTTGGCAACACCATTGACGGCGCCCAGGCCGAATACCTGCTGGTGCCCTCGGCGCAGGCGAACCTGACACTCGTGCCGGACAGCCTCTCGGACGAGCAGGTCGTGCTGCTCGCGGACATCGCGTCGACCGGGTTCAGCGGCGCCGAGTCCGGCGGGGTCCGCATCGGTGACGCGGTGGTCGTGTTCGCCCAGGGTCCCATCGGACTGTGCGCCACGGCGGGCGCCAAGCTCATGGGCGCCTCGCTCATCATCGGTGTCGATAGTGACCCGGTACGGCTGGCCATGGCCCGGCGGATGGGCGCCGATGTCACGCTCGACTTCACGCAGGTCGACGTCCTGGAGGCGATCCGGGAACTGACCCATGGTGGTGCGGACGTCGCCATCGAGGCGCTCGGCACCCAGGGCACGTTCGAGAACGCGCTCCGCTGTCTGCGTCCCGGCGGCACGCTGTCCAGCCTCGGCGTCTACTCCGGCAAGCTCCAGGTGCCCTACGACGCGTTCGCAGCGGGTCTCGGCGATCAGCGCATCGTCACGACCCTGTGTCCGGGGGGCAAGGAGCGCATGCGCCGCCTCATCCGGACGGTCGAGTCAGGACGTTTCGATCCGCTGCCGCTCATCACCCATCGGTATCGTCTGGAGGACATCGTCGAGGCCTACGACCTGTTCCGCAACCGTCGCGACGGGGTGCTGAAGGTGGCCGTCACCCCCTGACCTGTACGGCCCGATCCGGGGTCAGGTCGCTCAGTGGACCCCGGATGTGCCGCGTCGGTGACAACCGACCAGGTGGTCGTCGACCAGGCCGATCGCCTGCATCAGGGCCCATGCCGTGGTCGGCCCCACGAACTCGAAGCCATGCGACCTGAGGTCCTTCGCCAGCGTCTTCGAGGCCGGGGTCTGGGCGTGCATCTCGCTGGTCGTCCGGGGCGCATGCGTGGTCGCCGGTCGATGCGACCAGATGAGCGCATCCAGGCCGCCCGTCGACCGGACCTCGACCGTCGCCCGTGCGTTCTGGATGGTTGCCATTATCTTGGCCCGGTTGCGCACGATGCGCGCATCGGCCATCAGGCGGGCCACATCATCGTCGTCGTAGCGTGCGATCCGGTCCGCATCGAGATCCGCGAATGCGATCCGGAACGCGGGCCGCTTGCGCAGGATGGTCAGCCAGCTGAGCCCCGACTGGAACGCCTCCATGGTGATGCGTTCCAGAAGCGGGCCCTCGCCGTGGACCGGCATGCCCCACTCGGCGTCGTGATAGGCCACGTTCAGGGGGTCGCCGGTCGCCCACGGGCAGCGCGCGATGCCGTCCGTGCCCACGACCGGGCCACCCGGCATGCCGATGTCGCCCATCACGCTCCCGTGTTCAGCTTCCACCTTGCGTATGCCTCCCGGAGACACAGCCAGCACGGGCGAAAGCCTGCCGCGATCGCGGCAGGCTCGTCGAGGAAGAACACCCGGCTCGTGAGGTAGCCCCCGCGGGCGATGGCGCGCCTCGCGCCGGGACAGTCGAGACGCCCGTAGATCCGGCTGACCCTGTGTCCACCGAGGCTGCCCGGCACCGGGCTCTGGTACGGCCGCCGGTCCCCGCCCAGCAGCGTCCAGGTCCGTGCGGCAGATGTCGTCCCGGGCGTCACGCGGCCGACTCCATGGACAGCAGCAACTGCTTGGCCTCGACACCGCCCAGGTACTGGCCGATGGAGCCGTCACTGCGCACCACCCGGTGGCAGGGCACGATGAGCGGCAGGGGATTGGTACGGCAGGCGCTGCCGACCGCCCGGGCGGCCCGGGGGTTGCCGGCAGCCTCCGCGACATCGCTGTAGCTCGCCGTCGTGCCGTAGTCGATATGCATCAGCTGCTCCAGGACCGCCCGTCGGAAGCCATGTGACAGGCGCAGGTCCAGCGGCAGGTCGAAGGTCCGACGGTCGCCCGCGAAGTACTCGTCCAGCTCACGGGCCGCGCCATCCAGGCGCGCAGGGGCTCGCAGGATCCGGGGGCTGACATCCCGGGCCAGGTCCTCCAGCACCGTATCGATGCCCTCCCGGTCGAACGCGACGCGGAGCATGCCCAGATCGGTGGTAGCCAGCAGCAGGGTGCCGATGGGGGAGTCGATGGTGCGGTAGGCGACGTCCAGCACGCCGGCATCGCCTGCGGCCCGCTCGAGGCGCTGGTGCAGTCGAGTGATCGCCGAGGCATCCAAGGTCGGTAGCGTGTCGAAGGGATCGGTGGTCATCGGAGGGCTCCCTGGGTGGCGCTCGTGCGCAGGGCGGCGATGCCGTCGGCGGCGGCGCGACGCGCGGCGTCCTCGCTGCCGCCCACGATGGCGGCGATCTCGCGGTACGGCAGGCCGATGAGGTAGTGGTAGGCCACGGTCTGCCGCTGCTTGAGCGGCAACGCGCGGAGGGCATCCCAGAGGCCCGACGTCTGGTCCCAGCCGGGTGCCTGGGATGCGGCGCGGTCGGGTAGCTCCGGGAGCGTGACGGCTCGCCGGCTCGCGGCCCGGACATGGTCGATCGCCTTGCGATGAGCGATGGTGACCAGCCAGGCCACGATGTCGCTGTCGGGACGCAGGCGGGGATATGCCTGCATCGCTGCGAGGAACGTCTCGGACCAGGCGTCCTCGGCGTCATCCGGACCCAGGACCGCGCGGCACACCCGCAGGACGGTCGGTCCGTGGTCACGGACGACAAACTCGAAGGGTTGGAGGTTCATACCCTGAGAACGCCGGTCGCTGACGGATCGTGAGGTGGCACGTCCATAGTGTCGTTGAGCCACCCATCGCGATCCCGACGTATGCTCGTCATGTGGGACCTCAGGTGGTGGATCCGTTCCTGCACACGGTGATGGTGCTCCTGCTTGCCTTCGCGGGGCTGGTGGGCCAAGGTGCCAGCGTCGCCATCCGAGCATCCGATCCGGGTTCGGCGAGCATCGAGCGGGCGCTGCCGTCCGGTCTGACGCCGAGCCTTGGCACCGCAGCCGATGATGTGCCGGCGAGCTATCTCGATGGCTGTCATGCCAAGGCGGGTCAGGCCAGGGCGCGGGTGTGCACCTATGGCGACACGACGGCTTCGGTCAAGGTGCTCCTGTTCGGCGACTCCCACGCGGCCTCCTGGCTACCGGCGCTCGATGCCATCGGCAAGCGGCAGCACTGGCGCATCCTCTCCCTGACCAAGTCGGCGTGCCCCATCCCCATGGTCAAGGTCGCGGTGCGCGAGAATGTCGCGCCGGATTGCGCCACGTGGCGCACCAACGCCCTCGCGGCCATCAAGGCCATCCACCCGGCGCTCGTGGTGGGCAACAGCTTCGACCACGTGTACACCATCCCGGGCAAGGGCGGCGCCGCATTCCAACCAGCATGGCAAGCGGGCATGACGAAGACCCTCACGGCGCTCAAGAGCCGGGCCGGGCAGGTCGTGCTGCTGGGAGACTCGCCGCTCTGGAAGCAGGAGGCCCCAGCTTGCCTGCGCCAGCATCGGGACGATATCCGCGCCTGTGCCACCAAGCGGTCGGTCGCCGTGTTCCCGGCCAAGATCGCGAGCGCCCGCAGGTCCGCCACCGACGCCGGCGTCGCCTTCGCTGACTCGACCCCGTTGCTGTGCCTCGCCGATCCCTGCCCGGTCGTGAGCGGCAAGTACCTGTTGCTGCGCGACGACTCGCACATGACCGCGACCTGGTCCCGGCAGCTCGCGTCCAGGTTGCGCGCGCTGCTGCCCGACCCGACCCGATAGCGCTCGCGGACCCGCGACGCGGGGCCGGCGGCGACGTACCCATCGCAGCCCCAGGAGGTGACGTGGTAACCCCGAGGATCATCATCGCCGGGTTCGCGCTGCTCCGTGGATTGCATCTCGTCGACGGCCGAGCGCTTGCCGCGGGTCTCATCGGCGGCGTCATCGCCGCGGTGCTAGCGGTCGCGACAGCCGGTGCCAGTGAGCTGGCCAGCATCCTGCTCGCGCTCACGGTCTTCGGCACGGCGTTCGGTCTCATCGCGGGGCCCATCACGCTGCTGCGCATCCGGATGCTCGTCCGGGGGATGGAGGCAACGCCCATGTCGCGGATGACGCTGGCCCTCGGCGCCTTGGTCGGCCGGACGCTCGTCGACCTGGGGTTGTTGGGGTCGAGCCTGCTCGCCGCATCGGCGATCGTGCGCTGGATCGGACCGGACGGCCTGCTCGCGGTCCTGGGCGCGCTCGTGCTCGCGATCCTCGGGTTCATCGCGCTCCGGCGCCTCGTCCGCTCCGACGGTCTCCAGGGGCGGTCAACCAGCTTGGCCGATCGGCTCATCGGCGCGCCGCCCATGACAGACGACGTCGGTCGTTGAACGCCGGCCCCGGCTCGCGCCAGCACGTGGTGGAAGACCGGTCATGACGACACCCGATAGCGAGGAGACACGGATACCCGAGCAGGACCCTCCGCCGGAGCGAGGATCGGCGCTGTGGCGCCAGCGTGTGGGCCGAGCCACCGACCGGGCGCGCGCCCTGCCTGGTATCCGCACCGGCCTCGCTGCCAACGACGCGTACAACCGGGCCGGCGGCGGTCTGCTCGCATCCGGTCTTGCGTTCTCGGCCCTGTTCGCGGTCATCCCCGGGCTGCTCCTCGTGGTGAGCCTGCTCGTGGTCATCGTCGACGACCCGGCGAGTCGGGCGCGGGTCATCGACTGGATCGTGCAGCAGGTGCCGCCCCTCCGCGACGTGGCGACGACGGTCATCACGAACCTCGCGTCGGATGCCCGGATCGGCTCGGTCCTGGGACTGGTGCTGTTCCTGTGGGGAGCCAGCGGCTTCTACCTGGGACTGCGCAACGCCATCGGCCGGACCATCCCGGGTGGGCAGCCCGCCAACCCCATCCTGGCTCGTATCCAGGCGGTTGCGGCCGTGGCCTTGCTGGTGTTCGCCGCCCTCGTCGGGTTCGTGGTCGCGGGCATGGCGTCCGTGATGTCGCTCGGTGCGTGGGCGCCATTCCTGTCGCCCATCGCGGCTATCGGCGTCGCCACTGGACTGTGCCTGGTGCTGTACCTGTTCCTGCCCAACGACCGACCAACGGTGCGCGAGGCCGGGTTGCCTGCCCTGCTGGCTGGCATCGGCATCGGGCTGCTGACCACGTTCTTCGGAGCCCTTGCGCCGTTCCTGGTCCAGGGGTTCGTCGCCCTGGGCGTCATCGCGTCGGTATTCGTCGCCCTGGTGTGGTTCAACTGGACGTTCCAGATCCTGCTCATCGGCGCCAGCTACGTTCAGCTCCGGCGAGACGGCCACGACCCGGGACCCTTGACCCCACCTCGCTGACGCCTGGGTCGGCGTCTCTCAGCGGGCCTTCGCCGTCACTCGGCGGCACGGTTCATCGGCGTGCTATCGGCCCTGGACCTCGTTGACCCACGACTCTGCGTCGTCCTCGTCGGGTCCCCGACGGTCGCTGATGTCGGAGACGGCCTCCGCAGCCCCCATATCGAGCAGCTCCAGGTCCTCGGTCGTGACGTCGTCGTCGGGCGGTCCATCGTCTGGCGTCACGACCATGCGGATGGCGATCGCCTCTGATGTCCCCGGTGCCGGCTCGTCGACCCCGAGCTCATCGATCACGTCGTCCTCGTCCATGTGTGCCTCCTGGCCTACCCCGCGGATGGGCAGCTTCCCGGGTCCCCGCCGCGGTAGCCCGCTGCGAACGCGTCCTGTCGTTCCTGTGCCGAGCCGTGCGTCCACGAGTCGGCATCGACCGATCCGGTGGTCTCCTGCTGGATGCGGTCGTCACCCACGACGGCGGCGGCATCGAGGGCGTCCGCGACGTCGGACTGCGCCAATGGTTCGAGGTAGCCGGTGTCCACGGCATTGGCCGCCCAGACTCCCGCGTAGCAGTCCGCCTGGAGCTCGGTGCGCACCGCCGCGCTGTCGGGACCGGTGCCACCGGATCGCACATCGAGTTCGCCGAGCAGGTCCTGGACGTGGTGGCCGTATTCGTGGGCGATGACGTAGCCCTCTGCGAGCGGGCCACCCTGGGCGCCGAAGCGCGTCTGGAGGTCATCGAAGAAGCTGACATCGAGATACACCACCTGGTCGGCCGGGCAGTAGAACGGGCCGGTGGAACTCGTGGCGGTGCCACATGCGGTGTCGGTGGATCCCTCGAACAGGCGCGTGACGGACATCGAATATTCGCGACCAGAGGCGGCGAACTCGCCGGACCAGTAGGCCTGGACGCTGTCCACGAAACCCACCACCCGACAATCCTCGCGCGCGTTGGCGTCCGCGCCCGTGGTGCAGGTCTGCGACAGGTCAGTGCCGCTCTCGGGATCACCGAGGGACTGGCCGATCAAACCGCCCAGGGAACCACTGTCCCCGCCACCCATGAGGCCGCCACCGAATAGCAGGATGGCGAGGATCACGATGGTCCCGAGCCCGCCACCGCCGACGGCGATGCCCCGGGCCCCGACGCCGCCCCGGCCCACCCGCTGCACTTGCGATGGGTCCAGACGAGCATCCGGCCGAAAGGTCATCTCTTGACCGTCCGCCGGTCATCGGGCCCAGACGCCCGGAGTCGGCGCATGACCATGGCCATGAGCTTGGCCAGGATCAGCGAGCGGATGACCGTGAACAGCATCTGGCGCCTCCTGAGCTGGTATCTGACGGTCGCGTACCTCGGCGACCCGACCGAGGTCGCCGAGGCACGCTGGCGTGATGGAGGGTCAGCTGTTGGTGACCTCACCGCGCCAGGCGCCGGTCGCCTCGCCCTTGGCCTCGATGAACTCCTTGAAACGCCCGAGGTCGCCCTCGACGCGTCGGGTCACGAAGCCCAACATGTCACCGGCCTTCTCCACGACGCCCTCGGGCTCGTAGTCCAACTGGAGCATGACGCGCGTCGTGGACTCCGAGAGCTTGTGGAATGTCACCACGCCGGCGTTCTTGTCGCCGCTGGTGCTGGTCCACGCGATGCGCTGGTCCGGCGTCTGCTCATCGATGCGGGCATCCCACTCCTGGGTCTTGCCAGCGATGTCCGCAACCCAGTGGAGGTGGGTGTCGTCGATCTGGTCGATGCGGTCGACCCCCTCCATGAACTTGGGGAACTCCTCGAACTGGGTCCACTGGTCGTATGCCGTGCGGACGGGCACGTCGACGTCGATGGACTTCTCGATGTTGGCCATGGCTGGTACTCCTTCGTGGGCTCGTGTCTGCGTCTCCGTCACGACGATGCGGTCACGGAGGGTCGATCGACCCCAGTGCGCTGGGGAAGGCCGTCACAACGGCATGTCAGATTCGCCATCAGGTCCTACCGCGTACGACGTCGCATCACCACGCCGATGACGATCGCGCTGGATAGCAGGAACAGCGCGGCCAGGATGAGGACCGCAAGATCTGTCTGGAAGGGGCTTGGTCCGGAGTCGAGTCCGGCCACGGCCAGGATCGTCTGCGTCATGGGTCTCCTCGGTTGGGCGTGGTGCTGACGGCGCTCAGTCGAGCGGCGTCTCGAGCGTCATGTCCGCGGGTGGGTGGATGTGGTCGCTGATAGGTGTCGTCGCCACCGCTGCGGCGTGGCTGACGCACAGGCGAACCTGCATCGCCGCCGCCCCGCCGGCCGGCTCTGCCGCACTTGTGGGGAGTACCGGCTCGGGTGCCGACTGCAGGTCGGGGGCCATCTCAGGGCCGTAGGGGACCAGCCGCTCAGCGGGCTCCTGGCACTCCCGCCACTGGCACACGCCCAGACCCTCGAGCACTCGGGGTCCACGATCCATCTCGTCATCATCTCGGGTCACGGGTCCTCCGCAGTCATGCACGACGCTGCGGGGACATTGAGCCCCCGCGCGATCCGTCCGGACATGTCAAGCCGCCAGCCGCGTGCCGATCACGTTGCAGAACGAGCTAGACGGTGCGGGGTTCCGGGCGCTGCCTGGGATGACGGGTCCCGCCGCTCCGCCGACTTGTGATGCCGATGGCATGTCACGGACATGACCCGATGGGGATCCGGAACGCCGCAACCGATACCTTCGAAGCCGACCCATCCGAACGCAGCAGAGGTATCGCACCATGGCCGAATCCAAGTCCGGCGAGGAGTTCGTCACCCACGAGTTCGACGAGTCGATCGCCGTCCAGCGCGGCATCGTCGCGGCCGAGACGGCACTCGCCAAGAGTCACCCGCACGCCGAGTCCAGGGCGGCCATCGCCGCCTGCCTCAAGGATGACAAGGCGTTCCTCCAGCAGCTGGAGCAGCTGGGCAAGCCCAAGGGCGCCACGGGCAAGGTCGAGGACGTTGCTCAAGGCATCATCGACCTGCTCGAGTCCATGGTGAAGTCGGCCGGTGAGGCGCCAAGCGAGGCGTACGAGGCGCATGCCGTGCTGCTGAATGCCAAGCGCAAGCAGCAGGACAGCGCGGGTGGGATGCTCAAGATCGCGCGAGCCCTCAAGGATGTCGAGGCCCGCGACGCGGCACAGGCATTCCAGAAGGCCCAGAAGACAAGCTCCGACCAGCTGGCAGACCTGCTCGCCGACTTCGCCGTCGTCATCGCGACCACTCCGGCCGCCTGAACCATTCCCCGGACGACCCCGTAACGCACACGCCGGGGGTCGTCCTCCCCCTGCCGCGATCGAGCGCGATCCGGTACACACGCCGCCCTGGCATCGAGGAGCACCCATGAGCCTGACGACCAAGACCGAGGAACTGGAGGCCAGCGTGGTCCGGTCGGGGGATGGCCCGATGACCACGGACCAGGGCATCGGCATCCCGCACACCGATGACTCGCTCAAGGCGGGCCAGCGTGGCTCGACGCTCCTCGAGGACTTCCATCTCCGGGAGAAGATCACCCGGTTCGACCACGAGCGCATCCCGGAGCGCGTCGTCCACGCTCGGGGCGCGGGAGCCCACGGCACCTTCCAGGTCTACCGGCCCCTCGCGGAGTACACACGCGCCGACTTCCTCAACGATCCGGCGCGGGTCACGCCCGTCTTCGTGCGCTTCTCCACGGTCGTCGGCTCGCGGGGGTCCGCGGACACGGTGCGGGACACCCGCGGATTTGCCGTCAAGTTCTACACCGCCGAGGGCAACTACGACCTCGTGGGCAACAACATCCCGGTGTTCTTCATCCAGGACGGGATCAAGTTCCCGGATGTCATCCATGCCGTGAAGCCGGAACCACACAACGAGATCCCGCAGGCCCAATCCGCGCACGACACGTTCTGGGACTTCGTGTCGCTGCAACCAGAGACGACGCACCACACGCTCTGGAACATGTCCGACCGAGGCATCCCGCGCAGCTTGCGGATGATGGAGGGCTTCGGTGTCCACACCTTCCGTCTGGTCGCCGCGGATGGCTCGACACGCCTCGTGAAGTTTCACTGGAAGCCGCTCCTGGGGGTCCATGGGCTAGCCTGGGATGAGGCACAGGAGATCGCCGGTCGCGATCCCGACTTCCATCGCCGGGACCTGTGGGACGCCATCGATCGCGGCGCGTTCCCGCAGTGGGAGCTGGGGTTCCAGATCGTGGAGGAGGCGGATGTCCTCGCTTACGGCTTCGACCTGCTCGATGCCACCAAGCTCCTGCCCGAGGAGCTGGTGCCGGTCCAGCGCGTCGGCCTGCTGACCCTCGACCGCAATCCGGTCGACTACTTCGCGGAGGTCGAGCAGGTGGCGTTCCACGTCGCCCATGTGGTGCCCGGCATCGACTTCACCGAGGACCCGCTGCTCCAGGCGCGCCTGTTCTCGTACCTCGATACCCAGCTGACCCGCCTGGGTGGCCCGAACTTCCACCAGTTGCCCATCAACCGGACGCTGGTGCCGGTGTCCAACCACCAGCAGGACGGCATCCACCAGCACATGATCAAGGACCGTCGGGCTGACTACCACCCCAACACTATCGAGCAGGGCTGTCCGGCCCTGTCGCCTGATGGGTTCGTCCATGTACCCGCACCACTCACGGGCTACAAGACCCGCGAGCGAAGCGAGACTTTCCTCGACCACTTCAGCCAGCCGGCGATGTTCGTGGAGAGCCTGTCCGATCCGGAACGCGACCACCTGACCGAGGCCCTCCGGTTCGAGCTGGGGAAGGTCACCCGCGCAGACATCCGGGAGCGCGTCATCAACGACATCCTGGTGCACGTCGACCCCATCCTGGCCGAGGACGTCGGACGGGCCATCGGCGTCGAGGTGGCTGCCCCGTCCGAACCCAGACGGGCCGGCACGGGACGGGCGCCGATGTCGCCCGCCCTGAGCATGCTCAACACGCCCCACGACTCCATCGCCACCCGCAAGGTGGCGGTGCTCATCACCCACGGCGTGCACAGCGCCGACGTGACGGCGCTCCAGGAAGCCCTCGGGTCATCCGGCGCCGTCGTCGACCTCATCGCAGGCTCCCTATCCCATGTGGTCGGGGATGATGGCTCGATCTTCGTGCCCACGGCCAGCCTCCTGACCACCAGCTCCGTGCTCTACGACGCGGTCGTGGTGCCCGGTGGCGCTGACAGCGTTGATGCGTTGTCACACTTCGCGGTGGTCGGTCAGTTCGTGCGCGATGCCTGGCGACACTGCAAGCCACTCGGATTCGCGGGTGGCTCGGCCAGTCTGTTGGCGGCGCAGCTGCCCGCTCGCACCTCCATCGACCACCCGGGCGTGGCCATCCAGGACCCGTGGCTGGGCGTGGTCGAGGCAGACGTCGTCGATGACGCGTTCCTCGACCAGTTCCAGGACGCGCTTCGATTGCATCGGGTGTGGGCCCGCCAGGTGCCGGATCCCATCCCCCCGGTCGCCCGCGCGCGGCCAGCGGCAGCCTCGGAGGCAGAGCCCATGGCCAACGCATGACCCCGGTAGCGTGAGGAGACCCCGCAGCTCTCGCAACGCCGACCGAGCGTCGGCAAGGAGGCCACGATGACCAACGTACGGCGGCCACAGCCACGTCGAGCCTCAGGAGCCGGGCCAGTCACTGGGCCATCCTGGGCGTCAGTGCCCTCGACGATGCCGGGGACGCGCTCGCCAATGAACCTCGGTAGCGCACGACCTGAGTGAAGGGTGATCCCATGGATGGACAGGAACAGACCAGCAGCCCGGTGACGGACACGCGGGTCACGGACCTCACGACCGTGCCGGACCAGATCGGGAGTGGCGGAGCCGCGGCGTCAACGGCTGCCTCGAACGGCATGCTGGCGCAGCTCCAGCAACTCATGTCCAACGTTGCCGCGGCGCCCATCACGCGGGAGTTCGCGGCCAGGACCGCCGAACTCGCAGCCTTGGCGGCCGAGAAGGCAGGTCCGGCGGCACGATCGCTCGCCTCCTAGTATGGGATGACCTCTTGTCAATAGCTTGTCAAGGGGGTACGATACGGGTCGATCGCCTTGTCAAGTCTTGACAAGGCCCTACGTGTGTCCAGCTCATTCTGCCGCCCCCACCCGGCGACCTCGAGTGGCTCACACCAGGCGCGCCAGCCGCTGCCAGGAGACCCTGCCCACGTCCGTCGGTACCGCCGAAGCCGTCAAACAGAAGATCCACATCGAAGACTATGTCGGTGAGACGGTCGTGCTCAAGAAGGCGGGCACGATCTTCAAGGGCCTGTGCCCGTTCCACGGGGAGAAGTCACCCAGCTTTGTGGTGACACCCGCCCGCCAGACGTGGCACTGCTTTGGCTGTGGCCTGGGTGGCGACATCTTCAGCTTCGTGATGCAACGTGACACCGTGGACTTCCCGACTGCGCTCCGCAGTCTTGCCGGCAGGGCAGGGGTGGAGATCTCCGAGCGGACCTCGCGGGAGGACGCGCAGCGCAAGCGGTTCCGGGAAGCGATGGATGCGGCCATCGCGTTCTATCACTCGGTGCTCACGACACATCCCCAGGGCCAGCCGGCGCTCGACTACCTGCGCGGCCGGGGCTTCACGGATACGACCATCGCCACCTTCCAGCTGGGCTGGGCGCCTGACTCCTTCTCGGCGCTCACCCACGCGCTCCAGGCCAAGCGACAGATGTCCGAGACGGACCTGCTGGGTGCCGGTCTTGTCAGTCGCAGCCAGCGCGGTCGTGGGGTCTATGACTTCTTTCGGGGCCGCGTGATGTTCCCCATCCGCGACCAGAATGGCCAGCCGACCGGCTTCACGGGTCGGGTGCTGGGTGCACCGAGCACCACCGCTGGCCGCGACCCGGGGCCCAAGTACCTCAACTCGCCATCCACGGCGGTGCTGTTCGACAAGAGCCGCACGCTGTATCTCATCGATCGTGCCAAGGGCGCCATCAAGAAGCAGCAGCGGGCCGTGCTCGTCGAGGGCAATACGGATGCGCTCATGGCCCACCAGGCCGGCTTCGAGAACGTGGTGTGTGCCATGGGTACGGCCCTGACGCCCGGTCACGTGGAGCTGCTGACCCGGTACACGCCCCGCATCGTGCTGGCCTATGACGTGGATCCTGCCGGACAGGGTGCGGCCACGTTCGGCGCCACGGAGCTGACCGCGTTGGTGGGCGAGATCGAGCGCAGCGAGCACAAGGGCCGCCTGACGGACGTCGATGTCGCCCGGCTGCCCGATGGCCGCGACCCGGACGAGGTCATCCGGGACGAGCCCGAGCTGTGGCGCGAACGGACCGAGCACCCCCAGCCGATCATGGAGTTCCTCATCGAGCAGGCCGCGGAGCGCACGGACACGCGCTCGGTGCCCGGCCGCCAGCGGATGGTGGACGCCGTGTTGCCGACGCTCCGCCTCATCACCGAGCCGGTTCGCCGCGACGGCTACCTGCAGCTGCTGTCGCGCCGCAGCGGTGTCGACGAGCGTGTCCTGCTGGAGGCGTTGCGGGCACCCGAGACCGCATCGGGCCGCCGCGACGGTGCCCACGCTGGCGCCAAGATCAGCCTCGACGCGCTCATGGCCAGCCCTGGGGCACTCGACCCTGCGTCCGTCGAGCGGGCGCTGGAGCCGGTGGAATCGAACCTGCTCCGGCTGCTGCTCACCCATCCCGGTCTGATCCCGGGGGCGGCCGACCGTCTCACACCCGAGATGCTCTCGACCACCCTGGCGCGCGAGCTGCTGCGGGCACTGCTGACGGCGCCCTGGCCGTTCGACCGGACGACGTTCCTGGCCAGCCTGGAACCGACCACCGAGACCGTGGCCCGCACGCTGTACTCGCTGACGGGTCCCTTGCCGGCGACGGAGGATGCGCTCCACCAGTCGCTCGACCAGAGCCTGCTGACGCTCGAGGGCGGACGCATCAAGGAGCTGCTGGAGTACAAGACGGCAGAGCTCAGCGAGGCCCAGGCAGCGGGTGACACCGCGTCCAGGATCCGCCTCCAGCAGGACGTGCTGGAGCTCCAGCGACAGCGGCTGACACTCGATCGCCAACGGCGCGATACGACGCTGCTGTCACAACGACGACACATCCCACCCACCGATCCCAGTACCGCCACAGGAGGGCACCCATGACCGCCGCAGACCCCACCGACAAGTTGCTCGTCGAATCCGTCCTGGAGCGCGGCAAGCGCCGCGACATCGACGATGAGATGGGTGGGCCCCGCAAGGACTCCGACGACGACGACACGCCGTCCAACAGCGGACTCGCCGCAGAGCTCGGTGTCAATGTTGCTGTTGCCGAGAACGAGCGCCAGCCGTGGGAGGAGCCGCCCGCCAAGCTCGATCCCGAGGAGCAGGACGAGCCCACCAAGGAGGAGCTCGACGCCCTCGCCGCGGACATGGTCGGCATCGACGACCCGGTCCGGATGTACCTCAAGGAGATCGGCAAGGTGCCGCTCCTCAACGCCGAGGAAGAGGTCGTCCTGGCCAAGGCCATCGAGCTCGGCGAGCAGATCGTGGATGAGCCCCAGAAGGCCATCCTGGCGCTCTGGGAGTGGACCCAGAACGACACCGAGAAGAAGACGCGCACCAAGTTCCCGCAGCACCAGCTGCCCTACAAGGACGAGGCCGACCGCATCGTGCGGGGCGCTTTCGCGGCCGCGCAGGCGGACGGCATCCTGCTCGCGGCGCCGGATACCGTGACCAAGGAGATCAACAAGGCGCAGCGTGCGGCACCGCCGGAGCCCACCAAGTCGCACCTCAAGGAAGTCAAGGGGTTCCTGGCCACCTGGACCGAGGGTCCCGATGCGGAGAAGTTCCGACACCTCGTGAATCACTCCTACATGCTGGTCCACAACGGCGACCTGGAGGCCCGCGACAACCCGGGTCTGCGGGCGCTGTACGACTGGACCCAGGCGACTGCGCACGAGGCACTGCAGGGCTGGATCGTCGGCGGCCACGACTCGGACATCACGTCCGAGATGGGCTGGGATCCGGAGATGAGCCAGGCGCACATCAAGGCCCGCGACCGTCGTGGCGTCCTGGTGCGCATCGGCAAGGAAGGCCGCGAGAACCTGACCTCGGCCAACCTCCGGCTGGTGGTCTCGATCGCCAAGAAGTACATCGGTCGTGGCATGTCCTTCCTGGACCTCATCCAGGAAGGCAACATCGGCCTCATCCGGGCGGTCGAGAAGTTCGACTACGAGAAGGGCTTCAAGTTCTCGACCTACGCCACGTGGTGGATCCGGCAGGCCATCACGCGTGCCATCGCGGACCAGGCGCGGACGATCCGCATCCCGGTCCACATGGTGGAGACCATCAACCGGCTCATCCGGGTGTCCCGTGGCCTGCTCCAGGAGCTCGGCCGCGAGCCCACGGTGGAGGAGATCGCGGAGGCGATGTCGCGTGGCCAGGAGGTCGTGGTGACCCC
>JBBQNA010000006.1:0-36127 GCA_038329515.1 Candidatus Limnocylindrales bacterium
TAGTCCAGCCAGCGCGCGATGAGCGTCTTCGCGAGTGTGGGCGCCACGATGTTGGCACCCATGCACAGCACCTGGCAGTCGTTGGACAGCACGGACCGTTCCAGGGAGTAGGGGTCATGAGCGACCGCCGCACGGATGCCCGGTACCTTGTTGGCGCTGATGGCCATGCCGATGCCGGTGCCGCAGACCAGCAACGCGCGATCCGCCTCGCCCCGAGCGACCGCTTCCGCGACCGCGAGCCCGACCGAGGGATAGGCGGTCGGGTCATCCGTGGCGTGGACCCCGAGATCGCGGATGTCGCGCACCCGTGGATCACGGCGAAGCTCGTCCGCGAGCAGGTCCTTGAGGGCGCGGCCGAGTCCGTCGGCGCCGACCGCGATCACGAATGTGCCGTCGCTCATCGAGTGGCCTCCTGGGGGTCGTGGCGAGTATCCGGCTGGGTGTCGAGCGCGGCGGCGATGGCGCGCAGCGCCAGCGCCAGCGAGTACGCCCCCGGGTCGATGGTGCCGACGCTGTGATCGCCGTGGGTCGCTGCTCGGCCCTTGCGACCGGACATCGCGGCCGTGGCCTGCGCCGCACTCTCGGCGGTCGGCAGCGCGTCGCGAAACGCAACAGAGGCCGCGGAGGCCGTGGATGCCCGGAATGCTGCCACGAATGGAGCGAGGGTGTCGACCATGGTCTTGTCGCCCACGCGTGCGCCGCCCAGGCGCATGACCACATCGCGCGCCTCGGTCAATGCATCGGCCACGGCCGCCGCATCGGGGCACGGGTCCGGAGCGTCGGGTGGGTTGGCGTTGCCCAGCATCCTGCCCAGAGCCAGGAGTGCCGCGCCCCAGAGCGCGCCGGAAGCGCCGCCCGCGGCATCGCTGAAGGCATTGCCGGCCGCGATGAGCGCCCCGGATGCAGTGGCGCCGGTCCGTGATGCCGCGGCGGCCGCGGTCAGGCCGCGCACCATACCCACACCGTGGTCACCGTCCCCGGCCACGGCGTCCAGCCGGCCGAGCTCCGTTGCCGCGGCGGTGATGGCTGCCTGAGCCGCGTCCAGGGCGGCGACCACGGCCTGTGCAGCTGCGGATGGATCGGTCGCCACGACTGGAGCAGGCGTTGCCATGGGTGCGGCGGGTGGCGGGTTCACGACCCAGGTGCCACCTCCAGTGCGGTAGCCGGGGGTCGCGGCTGGGGTCCCGAGCAGCGGCTCCAACTCCTCCGTGAGCCAGCACAGCGTGAGCGAGCAGCCGGCCATGTCCAGGGACGTCACGAACTCGCCCACCTCGGGGTCCACGACCTCGACGCCTGCCTGCTCCAGCAGTCGATGGAGCGAGCGATACAGCACGAACATCTCTTCGTACTTGGTGCTGCCCAGGCCGTTCACCAGCACTCGTGCACGCGTGGCACCGGGGGGCCGCTCCACCAGCAGACGGGCGAGCAGGAGCTCGGCGAGCGCCTCTGCGGGCATCCAGTCGACGGTATCGATGCCTGGCTCGCCGTGGATGCCGAGGCCGATGGCGATGGCGCCGGGCTCCACGCGGAAGAGTGGCTCCGTGCGGCCCGGGAAGGTGCAGCCAGCGAATGCGACCCCGAACGAGCGAGTACGACCGTTGGTGAGCTGCGCGATGCGCTCCACGGTCGCCAGGTCGGCACCGCCGCGGGCCGCCGCGGACGCCGCCCGGAACACGAAGAAGGTGCCGGCGATGCCGCGCCGGTCGCCGATGCGCTCCACGGGGGCGCTCACCACGTCATCGGTCACGAGCACGATGCGGGTGTCGATACCCGCCGCACGCGCCTGTTCCGCGGCAAGACCGAAGTGCATCACGTCGCCGCTGTAGTTGCCAAACGAGAGCAGCACGCCCGCGCCGCCATCGAGCGCCGTGATGGCCCGGTACGCCTGCGCTGCGGAAGGGCTGGTGAACACCTCGCCCACGACCGCGCCATGGCAGAGCCCCGGCCCGACCAGCCCCGCGAATGCCGGATAGTGTCCCGAGCCGCCGCCGATGATGACCGACACCTGGCCCGGGATGGGCGCGTCCACGGACATCACGGCGGACGCACCCGGCACCCGGCGCAGGTAGCGGCCATACGCGCTCGTGAGGCCCTCAAGGAGCTCGTCCTTGAAGCCCGTCTCGGCGTTGAAGATGCGGGTCACCGATCGCCCTCCGTGGCATGCAGCGCATCGAGCAGGGCCAGCATCCGCCGGCTGACCGAGTCGAGCGATGTGTGGATGCTATCCGCTGCGCCACCAGCGTCGGCAGCCAGTGGATACGCCGGGTTGGGGATGGCGAGCACAGTCAGGCCCGCCGCGGCCGCGGCCCGGATGCCGTTGGAGGAGTCCTCGACCGCGAGGCTGCCGGCGGCGCGGATGCCCAGCTTGCGGATCGCCTCCAGGTACACATCCGGGCTGGGCTTGCCCGCAGCGACCTCGGAGCTGGATACCGTGGCCCCGAACCACGGCCCGAGGCCCATGACACCCATCACGGTGTCGATGATGCGTCTGGGCGCGGACGAGGCGAGCGCGATGGGCACACGCGCCGAGATGGAGCGCACGAGGTCCTGTGCGCCATCCACCAGCGACACCTGACCGGAGTCATAGGCGTGCGCCACGGAGCCGATGACGGCCTCGATGGCTGCCGGCGTATCGTGCGCGGTCCGGTCGGCCAGGTAGCTCCCCCACTCCTGGACGCTCATGCCCTGGCAGCTGCGGGTGTCGCAGGCGGTCCAGGCATACCCCGACGCAGTGGCGTACTCCAGCCACGCCTCCTCCCAGAGATGCTCGGACTGGACCAGCACCCCGTCCAGGTCAAAGACGACACCAACCAGGCTCATGCGGCCTCCAGATCGTTCGTACTGGCAATGAGTGAGCGCATGATGGGCGCCAATGCGTTGTGCAGTGTCTGGAAGCGAGCGAACCCACGGTCATACCCGCGCGCCCGGGTGGCGTCGGGCTCGATGACCCGTGCCACTCGGATGTGATGATGGATGGAGTCAAGAGACGGCCAAGCGCCAAGACCCACGAAGGCGGTCGCCGCGACACCCAGGGCCGCGGCGTCCTGAGGCGCGTCCAGGACCTCGATGGGTCGACCGAGCGTGTCCGCGATGATGCCCAGCCAGGCGTTGCCCATGCCGCCGCCACCCACGGCGCGGATGCTGCCGGCCGGGAGGCCGTAGGCAAGGCCGTACTCGAGGGCCCATCGGATCTGGTAGGCGACCCCTTCCATGACCGCACGTACGAGGTGCGCCCGGCCGTGGCGCAGCGCCAGGCCCACGAACGCACCCCGGGCGCCGTCATCGAAGAGCGGTACCCGCTCGCCCGACAGCCAGGGCGCGAACAGCAGGTCATGGGTATCACCTGCGGCGGATGTCACGAGCTGCTCGATCAGTGCATGGTCCAGCGGCGCGTCAGGTCGTGCGGGCTCGCCCAGGGCTCGCCCGATCCAGGAGAGGGCCGCGCCACCCGTCGCGATCTCCAACCACAGGATCCAGGCGTCGGGTGCCGCGTGGCCAAGCACGCCTAACCGCCGGCCGGGATCGGTGACCGGCGCGTCTGCGTGGATGCCCAGGTAGATGGCGGTGCCCAGGCTTAGATGGGCATCGCCGGCGTTGAGTGCGCCGGCACCCAGCTGACTGGCCGGCACGTCACCGGCACCCACGAACACCGGCACACCCTCCGGCAACCCCATCGCCGCCGCCGCCGCTGCTCGCAGCTCACCCGCCACGGACGTGGCCGGGGCGATCTCCGGCAGCATCCTGAGCGGCACATCCAGCAGCTCGCACAGGTCGGCGTCCCAGGCAGAGGAATCCGCGACGGTCAGTCGATAGGCCGAGGCGCCCGCCCGGTCCGTGATGCCACGACCAGTCAGCCACGCCACCACGGCTTCCTTGCAGTCGAGCAACCAGCGGGTGCGCGACCAGGTCTCAGGCGCCTCGTCCCGGAGCCAGTGGATCCGGGGCACGATGTCCTTGGCCGTGATGACGCTGCCCGCCGCGTCGAACTGCTGGTGTAGCGGCACCCGGGCAGCGAGTGCCTGCGCCTGCGGTGCAGCGCGCTGGTCGAGCCAGCTGAGCATGGGCCCCAGCGATCGGCCCTCCGCGTCCACCGCCTGGAGACTGAACATCTGGGCCGTCAGCACGACGCCCGCTATGCGGGTGCCGGGGATACCCGATGTCGTCAGCAACTCACGGGTCGCGGCAGCGAGTGCCGCCTGGATGAGGCTTGGATCCTGCTCCACCCAGCCGGGTCGGGGAGTCAGTAGTCCATAGCCACGTTGCACCGAGGCGACGATGCCCCGCTGGCTGCTGGCGAGGACCACCTTCACGCCACTGGTGCCGACATCACATGCCAGCACCAGGGCCTCAGCCACTGGGCGCATCCAGGGCAGCCATGGCTATGCGGCCGGCTCTTCGGCCCCGATGGCCCGCGCGAAGATGGCCAGGAACATGTCGTTCTCCTCGATGGTGCCGATGGTCACGCGGATGTGCCCGCTGCCCAGACCGTGGGCGGTGACCGCGCGCAGCAGCAGCGATCCCTCGCGCTTGGCGAATTCCGCGATCTGCGTGCTCGTATGGCCGGTACGCGAGACATCGATGAGGATGAAGTTGCCGTCGGATTCGAAAGGCGTCACGTCGGGCATCTGCCGGAGCCCCGCGAACACGCGATCACGCTCCGTGCTGATGTACACCCGGCGCTCCTCCAGGATGGCCGGATCCTCCACCGCAGCGAGACATGCGCGCGCAGCCACGAGGCTGATGCTGAACGGGATCCGCAAGCGAAGCAGCAGGTCCACCAGGGCCGGGTCGGCGATGAGGTAGCCGACACGCAGCCCGCCCAGGCCGTATGCCTTGGACATGGTCTTGGCGACCACCAGGTTGGGATAGCGCTCCACGAGCGGCGCGAAGGAGGGCGAGTAGCCGCACTCCACGTATGCCTGGTCGACCACGACCGGCAGGCCAGTGACGAGGACCCGCTCCAGCTCCGCGACCGTCCAGCTGTTGCCCGTGGGGTTGTTGGGCGAGCACAGGAAGATGCCCTTGGTGCGGGGCGTAATGGCCGCCAGGAGCGCATCGGGGTCGAAGGAGTGGTCGGGCTTGATGGGCACCAGCACGGGCGTGCCGCCATGGAGTCGGACCTGGGTCTCGAAGTAGGCGTACGTGGGGATGTGGATGATGGCTTCGTCGCCGGCGCCGAACATCGACCGGATGAGGACGTCCAGCACTTCCGTGGAGCCGTTGCCCAGCAGGATGGTGTCGGGTGTGACACCGTTGACGCCCGCGAGCGCCTCCCGCAGCTCCCACGCGGAGTTGGGATAGAGGTTGCTCTCCATGAGAGCCGAGATCGCCGCCGCCACGACCGCGGGCGCGGGCGGCAGGGGGCACTCGTTGGACATCATCCGGTGCAGCTCGCGATGCCGCCACGCGTAGTCGTGATGCGATGCGTCATACGGTCGCGCATCGGCCAGACCTGGATGCACGAAGCGGGTGAACCACGGTGGACTGTCGCTATCGACGGTCGGCACGGTCCGGTCGGCGGTCATCGGGTCACTCCTGCCTGTCGGTGGCGGCTGATGGTGAGGTCGAATCGGGCGGGCACGAAGTGCTCCAGCGAGTACAGCACCGCGTCGTCGCTGGCGGATCGCTCCACCTGCTCCAGGCGCAGCAGCGCGTCGCCCTCGCGGACGTCCAGCAGCCGGGCCATGCGCTTGTCCGAGCCCACCGCGCTGACGTGCGCCAGGCCGCCCAGAAGCACCAGGCCGCATTGGCGCTCCAGGAATCGATACACGGAACCGTCCTCGTATGATGTCGTGGCCCGGCTCGCGATGGCTTGCGGGATGGCGTCCACCGCGATCGCCGCGGGCCTGTCATTGGCGAGGATGATGCGTTCGATGAGCAGCACTCGACCCGCGGGTGGCAGCGATAGCCGCTCGGCGATCTCCCGGGGGGCAGCGATCTCGTCCACGCGCAGCACCTGGACACCCAGCCGCTGGTTGGCCGCCTCCACCGTCTCGGTCACGCCCAGGTCGACGTCCAGCGCACCTGCGACACGCGGGGCGACCTGGTTCACGAACGTGCCCAGGCCGTGGATGCGTCGCACGACACCGTCGGTCTCGAGGGCCTGGAGTGCCTCCCGGATAGTGGATCGGCTGACCGAATAGGCGGCCGCCAATTCGGGCTCGGATGGCAAGCGATCACCGGGACGGTAGTGATCCGTGATCGTCTGCATCAACTCCACTCGCACCGTGATGGCCGCTCGGCCCACGTTCTACCCTCCGGGCCGGGAGTCGCCGCTCCCGTAGTTGTCAGACCTCACTTGTACGACATCTGTCAAGTCCCGCTTGGCCGCCCTGCGAGGTCAGCCGTGCAGCCGCTCCAGCAGCTGCGGATGGAGCAGCCCGTTGGAGGCCAACCCCTCGCCGCCAAAGACGTTGCGGCGACCATCGAAGTCCGTGATCCGGCCGCCGGCTTCCTCGACCACGATCCAGGGCGCGCCCAGGTCCCAGGCACCCAGCCCTCGCTCGATCATGAGCTCGGCGGCGCCGTCCGCGACCAACATGTAGCCCCAGAAGTCACCCAGGCCGCGTTCCCGCCAGACGCTGTCGACGAGTCGGTCGAAGCCAGCCGCGACCCGCGAGCCGCGCATGTCCAGGATCCCCCGGTACAGGATCTGGGCTTCCTCGACCGTGCTCACCTTGGAGGCGCGCAGCCGTCGGGGCCCATCGCCGCCAGGCTCCGAGGTCCAGGCACCCGCGCCACGCCTGGCCCACCAGCGTCGCCCCAGCGCCGGCGCGCTCACGACGCCCGCCTGGAGCTCGCCGTCGCACTCGACCGCGAGCAGCGTGCCGAAGATGGGCATGCCACGCATGAAGTTGTGGGTGCCATCGATGGGATCGATGAACCACCGACAGCGCGCCTGGGCCGCGTCGGTGCCGAACTCCTCGCCCACGATGCCGTGGTCAGGGTAGGTGCTCGAGATCCGTTCCCGGATGAGTGTCTCGATGGCCTGATCGGCCTGGGTCACGAAGGAGCCGTCCGCCTTGCGCGTGATGTCCAGCTCGGACCGGAAGGCGGGCAGCGAGATGGCGTCGGCGGCATCGCACGCGGCATGCGCGAAGGCGAGCCAGTCATCCAGCTCCTGGTCGCTGGCGCGCTGGAGCGAGGCACTCCACTCGCTGCCGTATCCGTCCGTGGTCACCGATCCCTCCCAGCCGTTCGCCTGCCGCCCAAGCCTAGCCGAGCGCCGCGGTCCACGGCACCCGTCGGAAGCCGATACTGGCGCTCCACATCGCAAGGAGGGACCGGCATGGGCCGACTGGTAGGACGCGTGGCCATCGTGACCGGCGCAGCCCGTGGCATCGGCCGGGCCATCGCGGAGGCGTATGCCGCCGAGGGTGCACGCACCGTGCTCGTGGACCTCGATGGGGCAGGTGCCCGGAGCGTGGCGGCGACCCTGGCTGACTCGGTCGGGGTCGAGGGGGACGTCGGGGACGAGGCTCGCGTCGCGGTGATCGTGGCGGATGTGCTGCGGGACATGGGTCGCCTGGACATCGTGGTCAACAACGCCGCCATCCAGGTGGAGGCACGGCTCATGGATCACTCCGTGGACGACTTCCACCGGATCGTGCGCACCAACCTCCTGGGCACGTTCCTGTGCAGCCGCGCGGCGCTGCCCACGATGGTCGCCCAAGGCTCCGGTGTCATCGTCAACCTGTCGTCGATCTTGGGCTTGGCGGGTGATGCGCTGTTGCCGGTCTACTCCATGACCAAGGCGGGCATCCTGGGTCTCACCCGTTCCACGGCTGCCGCGTACGGCCCCTACGGGGTGCGCTGTGTGGCCATCTGCCCAGGCGATGTGGACACGGAGCTGAACCAGGTCTACTTCGCGTCACAGCCAGATCCGGCGGGGTTCCGGGCACGTATCGAGCACGAGTACCCGATGCGCCGGATCGCCACCCCCGCGGAGATCGCGCGTACGGCGGTGTTCCTGGCCAGCGATGACGCGAGCTTCATCAATGGCAGCCACCTGCTGGTGGATGGCGGGCTCATGGCCCGTCCCTTCGACCTGTACGCGGATGCGCCCTGAGGTCAGGGCATGTCTTCGGGATCGTGCTCGACCGGGAGCGCCGCACGCAGCCCTGTGGGGAACGCGGCCCGAAGGTCCGCATGAAGCGCGGCACGCTCCTCGTAGTGCGCCTCCAGCGCACGCCGAGGCTCCACGTGCACATCCACACGTACCAGATGCCGCGCAGCGTCGGCTGCGGGTGGCAGCACCCCGACCGCTGCCCCGGCGAGCAACGCGGCCGCGAAGGCGCCGGCCTCACGTACCGCTACTCGCTCCACGACCCGACCCGTCACGTCCGCCTTGAGCTGGAGCCAGCGCCGGGAGCGCGCGCCGCCGCCCGTGGCACGCAGGCCCCGGATCGGGATCCCGCCGCGCTCCAATTCGCCCAGGGCACGCCGGAGGTCCATGGTCAGGGCCTCCAGGAGCGCCGCAGCCATGTCGCCGCGCCGGGTACCCAGGTCCATGCCCACCAACGCGCCGGCAGCGCCCTCCAGTCCCGAAAGTGCCAGCAGACGTGCGGGTCCGTCCGGCATCTCCCGCAGCAGCCGCGCCGGAGATGGGCTGGGGCCTGCGGGCCACGCGTCAGCGGTGCTCGTGGCCAGCCAGCGCACGGCGGCGCCACCCAGCCAGCTGGCCATCGTCGACCAGCGCGCTGTGCCCGCGACGCTCCGACCCACTGACCAGCCACCGGCCTGCGCTCCGGCATCCACGACCGGCTGGTCCATCACGGCGGTCAGTGCCTCGTAGCTGCCGGTGCCCACATGCGCCGTGCCTGCATCCAGGACGCCGGCGCCCAGCGTCGCCATCGCCTGGTCGAAGCCACCTGTGACCACGACCACGCTGCCGCCCAGACCCAGCCGCTGGGCCACGGCCGCGCCGACGATGCCGATGGGTGTGCCACTGGGCACGACCGGCGGTAGTACCGCCGGGTCGATGTCGAGCGCGGCGAGGAGGTCCGTGTCATACCTGTCGGCCCGCAGGCCGTAGCCCAGCGTCCGGCCGGCGAGGGATGGCTCGGAACGTGGCTCGACCCCCAGGCGCTGCGCCACCAGCTCCGGCCACGCCAGCAGGCGGTGGACGCGTGCCGCCGTGGCCGGTTCGTGTTCCCGCAGCCATAGCAGCCGGACCAGGGGCGACAGCCCGGTCAGCGCGACGCCCGTCCGGGCGTACAGCTCGGCGGCGCCAAAGCGGTCTTCCAGGGCTCGTCCGATCGCGGCACTCCGACCGTCGAGGGCCACGATCACGGGGCACACCGCCACGCCCGCTCCATCCACCATGGCCACTTCGTCCCCGGAGCCACTGGCGGCGATGGCACGCACCGGCGATCCGGCACCACTGGCCATCGCGGCCAGCGTGGCGGTGACCGCGGCCACTGCGCGCCAGACTCGATCGGCCGGCAGTTCCACGCGGCCGGGTGCCGGCAGGTCCAGGCGATACGACCGTCGGGCGGAGCCGGTCACGCGCCCGTCGGCATCCAGCAGCAGGCCCTTGACCGCGCTGGTGCCGATGTCCAGGCCCAGGACCGTCATCGGGCTCGGACCGTGGCGGTGACTGACATGTGTCTCGGGGGCCTCTTGTCGTCCGGGGGAGCCTGAGTGTACCGTCGCCCATCGTGGAACTGCCTCATGTCTGGTACCTCGCTGACGGCTGCCTGCCCCCCATTGCCGAGGGTCATCGGAGATGAGCGGGCTGGGGGGACGGGGCCTGGGTCGACTCGCCGGCAAGGTGGCAGTCATCACGGGTGCCAGTACGGGCATCGGTGCCGGCATCGCGCGGCTGTTCCTGGACCAGGGTGCCAGCCTGGCGCTGCTGTCCCGGCGAGCCGCTCGGCTGGAGCACACCGCGGCCGCACTCGGGTCGCCGGAACGGGTCCTGGCCGTCCCCGGCGATGTCGCGATCCGGGCGGACGCGGAGCGGCTCATCGAGGCCGCCGTCAGCCGGTTCGGGGGCATCGACATCCTCGTCAGCAATGCCGGTATCCATCGCATCCGGCCATTCCTGTCAGTGCCCCTCGAGGAGTGGCGCGAGATCATGACCATCAACGTCGAAGGCACCTTCAACGTGTGCCAGGTCGCGGCGCGCGCCATGGTCACGGGCGGTCGTGGCGGCGCCATCGTGGTCATCGCGTCCACCAACAGCTTCGTGGCGGAACCCGACCTCGCCGCGTACAACACATCCAAAGGAGCGCTGCCGCTGCTGGTGCAGTCCATGGCCATCGAGCTGGCCGCCCATGGCATCCGCGTCAACGCCATCGCACCCGGCACCATCGAGAGCGAGATGACCCGGCCCATGATCGAGTCCGGCTATGGCTTTGGTGCCATACCCCTTGGCCGTGTCGGTACAGCCGCAGAAGTGGCCTGGCCGGCACTCTTCCTCGCATCGGCGGAGGCGTCCTACATCACGGGCACCACGTTGATCGTGGACGGTGGCCAGTTGGCCATCAACGGCGACCTGCCGGGCGCCACTGGCGCCCACGCGCTTGACGTCGCCGAGTAGGATGGGCGCCGTCCCGCCGACAGGTCGTACAACCGAGGTCAGACAAGTGGGTATCGCTCCGGCCGCCGCCCCGCCGCCTCCGGTACGCGACCCCAGCGTGCCCGCGATCAGGGCGACGGGTATCACCAAGTCCTATGGACACCTGCAGGCGTTGCGTGGCGCGGACCTCGTGCTGCGACCCGGCGAGGTGCTCGCGCTGGTGGGCGACAACGGTGCCGGCAAGTCGACCCTGACCAAGATCCTCTGCGGCGCGGTCCAGGCCGACGCCGGTGAGGTCGCCTATTGGGGCGATCCGGTCAAGGTGCAGTCCATCGGCCACGCCCTGGAGCTGGGCGTCCACACCGTGTACCAGGACCTGGCGCTCGCGCCGGACCTGTCCGTGTCCGACAACCTGTTCCTGGGTCGGGAACCGATGCGCAGCGGCTTCCGCGGTCGCCTGGGCATGATCGACCGCGACCAGATGCGCGACGAGACACGCGAGGCGCTGGCGCGCCTGGGCATCAACCTGCGGTCGCTGCGAGTGCCCGTGCGCAACCTGTCGGGCGGCCAGCGCCAGGCGCTCGCCGTGGCACGTTCCATCACCTGGGCAACGACCGCGGTGCTCATGGACGAGCCCACCGCCGCCCTGGGGCCCAAGCAGTCGGCCATCGTGTACGACACGGTCACCAATGCCGCGGCGCGTGGGTTAGCCGTGCTGGTCATCTCACACGACATCCCGCGGATGCTCCATGTCGCCGACCGGATCGCGGTCATGCGTCACGGCATGGTCGTCGCCGAGCGGCAGGCATCCTCGTTGAAGCTCACGGACGTCATCGGGCTGATGCTCGGCGAAGAGGTCACCGAATGACTGCCATGACCGACCCGGCAGACCTGCCGGAGGCTCTCGGACCCGACGAAGCCACTGGCATCCTGGCCCAGATCCGCGGCTCGTCAGCCTTCTGGATCGGCATCGTGGTCATCGGGCTCATCATCGTGTTCGGCCTCATCACGCCCAACAATGCGTACATCAAGCCCTCCAACCTGCTCAACATCGGGCTGAATGCGTCCCAGATCATGCTCATCGCGGTGGGCATGACCTTCCTCATCGGGGCCGGGCACCTGGACCTCTCGGTGGGCTACAACCTCATCCTGGCGTCCGTGCTGGGTGCCAAGGTGATGGTGGGATTCGCCGGCAGCACGACGCAGGTGGCGGCAGGTGAGTACCCCAACCTCATCCCGGCGATCATCGCGGGTGCCGTGGTTGCCATGCTGGTCGGCTCGCTCGCAGGCCTCCTGAACGGGTTACTCATCACGCGCCTCAAGCTCAACTCATTCATCGTCACCCTGGCCACGTCGGGCATCTTCTACGGTTTCGCGCTTATCCTCACCAGTGCCTCGAACGTGCCCTTCGTGCCTGATGTCATCCAGACCGAGTTCGGCAGCAACCGCCTGTTCGGGTTCATCCCGTTGCCGCTCATGGTCACGCTCGCGATCTGCGCCGTGATGTGGGTCGTGATGCGCACGACACGCTTCGGGATGCGCACCCTCGCGCTCGGCTCGTCCCGGGAGTCGACCATCCGCGCGGGCATCGACATCGACCGCCACACCATCCGCCTGTTCGTGCTCCAGGGCCTGATGGTCGGCTTCGCCGCGGTCATCGATCTGGCCCGCAATGCGGGTACCAATGTGGTCGGCCACCAGTCGGACAACCTTCAGGCAATCTCGGCGGTGGTCCTTGGTGGCACGAGCCTGTTCGGTGGCATCGCCTCCATCGGTGGCACCCTCCTGGGCTCCCTCATCCCGGTGATGATGGCGAACGGCCTCGTGATCATGAACGTCCAGCCGTTCTACCAGCTGGTGGCCGTGGGCATCATCCTCATCATCGCTGTCTACCTGGATCAGCGCCGCCGGTCGCGGTTGAGCTAGAGGAGGACGATCACGACCAGACACCGACCATCCGGGACGACGCTCGAAGCAACACACAGGAGGTCCAGAGGGTGAACAGTTCCATCATCGGCCGCACCGCCGTCGCGGTGGCGAGCCTGACGCTGCTGCTCGTTGCAGCACCCGTGGGTGCCCAGTCCCCGGCGGCATCGGAACCAGTCAGCATCGACTTCGTGGCAGGCCAGATCGGCATCACGTTCTACACCGGCGTCGAGTGCGGCGCGCGTGCCGCGGCCGCGGACCACAACGTGGACCTGGGCTACAACGGTTCGCACAACTGGAACCCCGACGAGTCCCGGGCGGTCATCGAGGCCTTCCAGGCCAATGAGCCGCAGGGCTGGGTGCTCAGCCCCACCGATCCTGACTCGTTCAAGCAGTTCGTTGCCACTGAGATGGCCGCTGGGCGTCCAGTGGTCACTATCGACGCGCCGATGACCGATCCTGTCGAGCTCGCAAACATGCAGTCCGACCACTACAAGGGCGGGCAGCTCGCCGCAGCGGCCATGCTCGCGCAGACCGGTGGCACCGGCTCGTATCTCGTGCTGCACATGCAGCCTGGGCTGCCGGACATCGGTGGCCGCGCGGACGGCTTCCGGGACACCATGACGGCCGCGGGCTCCAAGGTCCTCGAGTACGTCTACCCCGGCACAGACACGGCGAAGGCGTCGTCCGATGTCACGGCCGCGGTCACCGGCAACCCTGACCTCGCGGGCGTGTATGCGACCCATGAGTCGGCAGCCCTCGGTGCTGCGACCGGCCTGCGCGACGCGGGCCAGCAGGGCACCATCAAGCTCATCGCCTTCGACGCTTCGCCCGAGCAGGTGAACGACCTCAAGAGCGGCGTGTATGACGCCCTCATCGCCCAGCAGCCGTACGACATGGGCTACAACAGCGTCAAGCTCGTGGCAGAGACCATCCGCGCCGGTGCCATCGACACTGCCGCCGTGGTCCACGACCAGCCGACCGGCTTCGCGGTCATCACCCGCGAGAACGCCGACCAGCCGGACATCATCAAGTTCATCTACCCCGCGGACCTGAATGCGTGCCCCACGGGTGCGCCCGTCCCGGCCGCGTCCGCCGCGCCGTAGTCGCTCCATCCACTGCCCCGCTGGGGGTGGTCGACCTGTGACAGGGAATGCGCCGAGGCCACAGCACGTGCTGGGCCTCGGCGTTCGTTCGTCATGATCGTCGTGTTCAGCCCGACCACGGCCCATGAGCTCATCGTGGACGTGCCGCGCCTGGTCCCGGGCGACGTCCATCGGGCGCGACGGGCCGTGGAGCGCATCGGCGGCAAGGGCGTCAACGTGGCACGGTTCTGCGGCCGGATGGGGATCGGTGTGCGGCTGGTGGCCATCGCGGACGAGCCAGGCGCGCTGGAGCTCGCCCAGGAGCCCGACCTTGCGCTCGCCACGCTCCAGCTGGTCGCCTCCGGTGTCACGGCACGCACTGATGTCATCTGCGTCGAGGCGACCGGCCGCGCCACGGTCCTCAATGGGACCGCCCCGGGTCCTGGATCGGCGGTCATCGAGGCGGCCGTGCGGCTGCTCCTGGATGCCCTGCGGCCCGGCGACGTGCTGGTGCTGACCGGCAGCCTGCCACCGAGCGCACCCGTCGACCTGTATGCGCAGCTCATCAGCGCCGCGCACGACCGGGGTGCTCGGTCTGTGCTGGATGCTTCGGCGTCATGGCTGGCAGCCGCGCTCCCGGCAGCCGCGGATGTGGTCAAGGTCTCGACCGCGGAGCTGGCAGGCGCGCGAGCCGTGACGCCGGCCACGGCCTGGTCGGCGGGCCGGGATGCGGCCCCGGAGCCAGCCTCGCTCATCGTGACTGCCGGCAGCCGTGGCGCCCGACTCTGGACAGCGGGGGGTTGCTGGACGGTCGCCGCCGCCAGCCAGGTGGCCGTCAACCCGATCGGTGCTGGCGATGCGGTCACGGCTGGTCTGTGTGCCGGGCTGGCGAGCGGGAGCTCCGTCACGGAGGCGCTCGCGGACGGTGTGGCGTGGGGTGCCGCGAAGGTCCGCGAGTTCGACCTGACACTGGACCCTGGGCTGGCGCGTGCGTTGCGGGCAGGGGTCAGCGTCAGGCGGCGTCCGCGTCCGGCTCCAGGGTCGTGGCCAGGCGTTCCAGCTCGGCCATCATGAATCGGTCCAGGTCGCCATCCAGCACACCGGACGTATCGCTCGTCTCGAACTCCGTCCGGTGGTCCTTGACCATCTGGTACGGGTGCAGCACGTAGCTTCGGATCTGGTTGCCCCAGCCCGCCTCGATGTGGACGCCCCGGATCTGCATCAGCTCCGCCTCGCGCTCCGCGATCTTGCGCTCCAGGAGGCGTGCCTTGAGCACCCGCATCGCCAGCTCCTTGTTCTGGTGCTGTGATCGCTCGTTCTGGCTTTGGACCACGATGCCCGTGGGCAGGTGCGTCAGTCGCACCGCAGAGTCGGTCTTGTTGACGTGCTGGCCGCCCGCGCCCTGGGACCGATAGGTATCGATGCGCAGGTCGTCGTCGGGGATGTCGCCTACCTCGACATCGTCCTCCACCTCGGGCAGGATCTCCAGCAACGCGAACGTCGTATGGCGGCGCTTCTGGGAGTCATAGGGGCTGATGCGTACCAGCCGATGGACGCCCCGCTCGGCGCGCAGGAAGCCGTAGGCACGTCTGCCGGTGACGTTGATGCTGGCGCTCTTGATGCCTGCCTCTTCACCTTCCAGCTGGTCGATGATCTCCGTCTTGAAGCGATGCCGCTCGGCCCACCGGAGATACATGCGCTGGAGCATCTGCGCCCAGTCAGTGGCTTCCGTGCCACCTGCACCCGCGCTGATGGAGATGATGGCGTTGGACTCGTCGTACTCGCCCGAGAACAGCAACGCCTGGCGCTGGAGCTCGTAGTCCGCGGCCAGCGACCGATACTCCTCGTCGACCCCGGCGGTCATCGAATCGTCGCCGGTCTCCAGGGCCAGCTCGGCCAGCTCGGCCAGGTCCGTCGCTCGCGACAGCAGGCCCTGCCATGCGCTGAGGTCGTCCCTGAGCGACTCCGCCTCACGCAGCACATCCTGCGCAACGCGCGGCTCATCCCAGAAACCGCTCTCCGCCGACTGGGCGTCCAGCGCGGAGAGGCGTTCTTCCTTGGCGGCTAGGTCAAAGCCGCCCCGAGGTCGCCGAGATCCGGGACACGAGGTCGCGGATGGACGCGTGGTCCACTAGCTCCTCGCCTGCAGGTCCTGGAGCAGCTTGGGTCGCAGCTCAAGGATCTTGAGTGCGGTCTTGCTGCGGGCGACTACGGGGTTCACACATGGGCAATACGAGTTGTGCGGACACGGTCCGCAATCGCCGTCGCAGTCCAGCCATGCGGCATAACTGCACGTGCGGCAGTCACGTTCGCAGGCGATGAGGTCGATGAACGACGGATCACCAACCTCCGATTCGGCCGCGGGAAACGGCTTCACGGTTCCCTCTCTCTCCCTCTCCGGATCCTGCGGTTGGGCTCATGTCCGCAGGGCTCCGCCCTCGCATACATCCGGCGATCCGGACGTATGACGACCTGAGTATACGAACCCGCCCCCCTTGCCCACAAGAGCCAACATGCGAACGCTTGCAGGTGGACCCATGACGGTGGTTCCGGACCGTCGGAGTGTGCCTGCGGCGCACTGGCGAGCGGCACGGCCCTATACTTCGCTATCCCATGCGCAGCATCCTGGCCCGCCTCGTGGGCGGCGGTAACGAAGCCCACCTGTCCAAGCTGCGCCCCGTCGTGGCCAAGATCAACGGTCTCGAGGAGCACTACAAGGCACTCACGGATGAACAGATCCGTGATGAGATGGTCCAGGTCCGAGCGGAGGTGGCGGAGAATGCCGCCCCGACGCCCCCATCCGGGGACGAGCTCAACCACCCGGAGCGGGAGCGCCGCGCCGACATGCGTCGAGCGCGCGAGAAGCAGGACCTGAAGCGACTCCAGGCCGCCCTTGACGATGTCCTGCCGGACGTGTTCGCCGCGGCCCGCGAAGTCTCGTGGCGACAGCTCGGCATGCGCCCGTTCGACGTGCAGCTGCTGGGCGCAATGGTGCTCCACCAGGGCCGCATCTCGGAGCAGCGCACCGGTGAGGGCAAGACCCTCGTGGGTCCCATCGCGGCGGCGCTCAATGCGATGTCCGGTCTGGGTGTCCACGTGGTCACCGTCAACGACTACCTGGCGAAGCGTGACCCGCAGTGGATGGGACCCATCTTCCACGGCCTGGGCCTGTCGCTGGGCATCGTCCAGCATGACTCGGCCTACCTGTTCGACCCGGAGTATCGGCCGAACGACGAGACCATGACCCACCTGCGGCCCGTCGCTCGACGCGAGGCATATGCCGCGGACGTGACCTACGCCACCAACAACGAGCTGGGCTTCGACTACCTGCGCGACAACATGGTCACGGAACTCGTGGAGCGGGTACAGCGCCAGCGCTACTTCGCGGTCGTGGATGAGGTGGACAACATCCTCATCGACGAGGCACGCACGCCGCTCATCATCAGCGGCCAGGCGGAGGAGTCGGGCGATCTCTACTACACCTTCGCGCGACTGGTGCCGCGACTAAAGGAACGGCCGGAGGGCGCCGAAGAGGGTGGCGACTACTTCGTCGACCTCAAGGAACATGCGGTCTCGCCCACGGAAGACGGCATCGAGAAGATCGAGAAGCTGCTCAACGTGCCGGACATCTATGACGTCACGGCCGATCCGCGGCTGGCTCGTCACTTCGAGCAGGCGCTGCGGGCGCATGCGCTGTACAAGGTCAACCGCGACTACATCGTCAAGGACGGCGAGATCGTCATCGTCGACGAGTTCACGGGTCGCCAGATGCCCGGTCGGCGGTGGTCGGAGGGCCTCCACCAGGCGGTCGAGGCCAAGGAAGGCCTGCGCGTCCAGCGCGAGTCCGTGACCCTCGCCACGATCACCTTCCAGAACTACTTCCGGCTCTACGACAAGCTGTCGGGTATGACCGGTACGGCCATGACCGAGCAGGAGGAGTTCTTCAAGATCTACGGCCTGGAGGTCGTGGCCATCCCGACCCACCGTCCGATGGTCCGCGAGGATGAGGCCGATCTCGTGTTCCGCACCGAGAACGCGAAGTTCGAGGCGCTCATCGATGAGGTCGCGGAGATCCAGGCGGCAGGTCGGCCGGTGCTGGTGGGTACCGTGAGCGTCGAGAAGAGCGAAGTGCTGTCCGAGATGCTGACGCGGCGCGGCGTCAGGCACGAGGTGCTCAACGCCAAGTTCCACGAGAAGGAAGCACCTATCGTCGCTCAGGCCGGACGGCTCGGCGCGGTGACCATCGCCACCAACATGGCCGGTCGCGGCACGGACATCCTGCTGGGCGGCAACCCCCAGGGCCTGACGTCCGCGGCGCTCCACCAGCAGGGCCTCAACCCGGCCGAGGTCGAGCCCGAGGTCTATGCCGCCGCGTTGGCCACGGCCAAGGCCCAGACCGAGGTGGAACACGCCCAGGTGGTGGCGGCCGGTGGCCTGCACATCATCGGCACCGAGCGGCACGACGCGCGACGCATCGACAACCAGCTTCGTGGCCGCGCCGGTCGCCAGGGCGATCCCGGTTCGTCCCGCTTCTACCTGTCCCTCGAGGACACGCTCATGAAGCGCTTCGCATCCGATCGGGTGACGGGCCTCATGGAGCGGATGGGTCTGGAAGGCGACGTGGCCATCGAGTCACGACTCGTGTCCAAGACCATCGAGAACGCCCAGTCCCGCGTCGAGGGCTACAACTTCGACATCCGCAAGCGCGTCGTGGAGTACGACGACGTCATCAACAAGCAGCGCGAGACGATCTACTCGGAGCGTGACAAGGTCCTCCACAACGAGGATCTGGGCTACGCCATCATCGGCTTCGTCACGGGCGAGCTGGACCTGCTCGCAGAGCAGCATCTGGGCTCGGCGACGGAGGCATGGGATCTCGATGCGTTCGCGCATGCGATCTCCCATCTGGGCATCGTGGGTGAGGGCATCGACGCTGACTCACTCGCGGAACTACAGACCCAGGATGAGATCATCGACGCTGTCACGGTGGCCGCCGAGGCGACCCTCGCCGAGCGTCAGGCCCGCTATGGCGAGCAGACCTGGTCGATGGTCGAGCGGCTGGTGCTGCTGCGCTCCATCGACCAGCTGTGGGTCGACCACCTGACCGAGCTGGATGACTTCCGACGGGGTGTCGGTCTGCGTGGCTACGGCGGGACGGACCCGCTCGTGGAGTTCAAGCGCGAGGCGTTCAAGCTCTACGACGAGCTGCGCGCGTTCATCCGGCACCAGGTGGCCAGCACCATCTTCCGGGTGAACGTCCAGGTCCAGCAGCCGACGCCCGCCGCCCCCCCGCCGGCACGCAACCTGCCCATGCCGACGCCGCAGCAGATGGCGATGCTCCGCGCCGCGGCCGCAGCACGTGCCAAGGCCAGTCAGTTGGCCGCCAGCACGGAGGGTGATGGGCCCGCAGCGTCCGGGGAGGGCGACGCGCCACCCCCGGCGCCGGCTGACGACACGCCTTCGGGTATGGCCGTGACTGACGACGCCATCGTGGAGATGGAGGCGCTGCCGGAGTTCGGGGACGATCTGGATCTCGACGCAGAGGATCTCGCGCCGTACGACGAGATCGCGGGCGACCATGCCACACCCGGGTTCGCCAATGCGGCGAACGCCGAGGCTGCCGCTGTACCGCTGAGCGCCGAGGCCATCGTGCCTGGGCTGGCGCCCAGGCCCGTGCGCAACATGACGCTCCAGCACGGTGATGAGGCGATCGCCAACATCTCGGGTGTAGCGTCCACGGCCGGGGATCCGGGCTCGCGGCTTGGCCGCAACGACCCCTGCTACTGCGGCTCCGGGCTCAAGTACAAGAAGTGCCACGGCAAGTGATCTCGCGGGGCTGACCCACTCGCGGCGGCGCCGGCCCGTCGCGCCCCGTCGCGCCGAGGCTCGTTCACAGCGCGCGTGCACCACGGACGTATCCGACCGGCGCCACGGCCGGATCGTGACCTGGGCGCAGGTCCGCAGTCACGTCGGTGCACGCACCGTGTGCAGATCGACCGAATCTGCATGCCGATCGTGTCGATGCGACGGGCCGGCTCGAACCGATGCCGTGGTGGCCTGCTGACTCGTCGATGGCGCACGCCTGACGTGCGGCATGTGATCTGCGCCCGGCGACACCGCGACACTGCCGCTTGGTTCACGAGTTCGTGGCTCTGCCTGTCCGCAGCTCGGGTCCTTATGCGGCGGCTGTTGCTCTCGACTTACGGCGGCCGAGTCGACGGGATCGAAATGCCATGTAGGCATCCCACAGTAGATCGTGGTCGAGACCAAGTATCTCGTCGGTGATCCGTGCCGCGGCCTGCAAGTCCCCGTCGCGGACGAGTATGTCCAGCGCCGGCAGTACGGCGATGAGGGCGGTCCGACTATTCGCACCTGGGTCCGGGACCAGCAGACGCTCTGCCTCCTTCGTCTCCAGCTTGAGCACTCCCCCGCCATATGATCGACCTTCGATCTCGGCGCTCAGCAGTGTCGCGGACGCGGTCATCGCTGCAGCGAGTGCGCGGACGTCATCGTCGGGATCCCGTAGTCGGATCCCGTGCAACAGATTGGTGCTCCACGCGCCTGCCGAATTCACGATGAGGCGTGGCGCCCGATGGTTCATGTATGGCATGAACCCATCGGGTTGGGCACGTGGGAGTGGCACGATGAACCAGTCCTGCCGGACGCGACATTTGTAGCGCCCTGACACTCCGACGAGCCGGCCATGCTCGAGGTATGCCGCGACCGTGGATAGTCGTGTCGCGTCCATTCCGGCCGGTCGGAAGAGGACGCCGGCCTCGCCGGGTCTCGCCACGAGGCCCCGCACATCGCCGGGACGGCGGACTGCTGGAACAAGGACGTCCGGTGGCAGCCCCAACTCGTCGGCGCGCTCCCTGGTCGGCACGAAATAGTCATCCGATCCCGAGACGAACCCGATATCTACGCTCGCGCGGCTCCCGAGTCGGACGAACGATGGACTGGCCGCGAGCGTCTCGTACACCGCAGCCGCCCCAGGTTGCATGGCAGCGCTCCACCGGGACGGCTGAGCGCCGCGCGTCCCTGACCCGAGCCCGTCACTCGGCGCGAGGTCGACCGCTTGGAGCGTCGCCGCATCGTGCGTCCGCACAACGCGGTATCCCGGCTCACCTTCTGGGGAGGCCAACAGAAGGACGGCGTCCACCTGCGCGTCCGGGAAGACCTGCCGATCGAATGCGACCACGGTGACGGACCGGAAGCGTCTCGAGAGCACCTCTCGGATCGGATGCGCATAATCGGCATGGAGAAGTTCTGCTGGGAGCACGAGGGCGAGTCTGCCCATTGGTCCGAGAAAGCCGATGGAGTGGGCGACGAAGTGTGCCCATGACGACGCCAGCTCGCTGAGCTCTACCCCCTGCGCGCGCGCGCGTCCGAGCGCCTTGACACGATCGGGTCCGGTGAAGCCATGGAAGCGGATATACGGCGGGTTGCCGATCACAGCGTCGAACTGCTGCCCAGACAGCGGGGAGATATCGAAGAAGTCACTCGTGACCACCATCGCCTGTGACACAAGCGCGCGGATCTTGGCCGCCTCTGCGGGGTCTCGCTCTACCGCGACGAGTCCCATAGGGAGAGCATCGCGCACGAGAGTTCGGAAGCGGTCAGCGGCGGCCACCACGAATGCGCCATCGCCGGCAGATGGTTCCAGCACCCGGTCGTTCGGCGAACGGATCGCCCAATGCGCCAGGTACGCCGTGATCGCGGACGGGGTGTAGTAGGCGCCACGCGACTTGGTTGTAGTCGAGGTGGGTTCCAGGAGCGTCATCCGGGCTCCTCCAGTAGGTCCGCGGCCGCCTGGGCGGCTTGGGCTGGACCGATCTCGCTGGAGATCGGTTTCATGGGACGGTCCTTCAGGGCCAGTAGATCTTGACATGCTCGATAGAGAACACGATCGAGCGACAGGTCGGTTGGCACGGCGTACTTGACATAGCGGCTCGGCCGAGACGTCTCAGGGCCGAAGCAGAACAGGCCCACGCCATCCATGACTTGCGCCGCAGTCCGGGCGAAGTCCACGGTGGCATCCAGGTCGGTCCTGTTCACCACCCGCGCCGCGATGAAGAGGTACGCGGTTGGACGCACCGAGCGAAGCCAGGAGGTGAGATTGCCACCAGGCGCGGACCCCGACTCCCCCCTTTGGGCCATGATCCGCCCGAACTCGGCCTTCAGGTCGATCGTCTTGAAGGCGACCTCCTTGATTCGTTTCGCGAGATCGGCGGAGCCCGGACGGCCGATCTCCTTCTGCTTCGGTGATAGCGGGTGCTTGGGGGTGCCCACAGCCTTGGCTTCGAGGGTGAACTGCACCACTCCGCTATTGGGATACGTCACGTCGAGGTTGTGGTTCGGGAAGATGAAGCCCGGCACTCCGCCTCGCGAGTACAGCGTGAGCTGGGCGCACCCTTCCAGGAGCAGGGCCAAGAGGTCGTTGAAGAAGTCGCCTTTGCCGTTCTGGATGTCCCCGATATCGGCTCGACCAGCGGCGACTTCGACGTCAAACGAGCGCATGGCTTCGACGAACTCATCCTCGACTTCGGTCCATGTCCTCGCCCGAGCGGCGACTGCCGCCTCGTACATGGTGCGAAGGGATGCGCATGCAGGACTTGTTGCCACGACGGCACTCGTGGAGCGGACCTTGCTTGAGGGCCGGGCCATGTTCGGCGCCCTCGGCTAGCTCCAGAAGCCGATGCCGTACCCCACGATGAGGACCGCGAACGTGAGGACGCCGAGCATGCCGATGAACAGCGCCGCGATGCGCGGGTCGGTTTGCTCGACCTCAGGGTTCTTGAGCTGGGCGGCATCCCAACGGCGCGAGTGCAACTGCCGGCGATAGTCCTCGGTCTGGACCGGTGCCGGCTCCAGGCCGCCGTCAGGATCGGGGCGGTACAGCTTCAGGCTCATGCTCGCGATACTACCTGACTACCCAGCTCATCCTCGTCGCCATCCTCTGATTCGCGCTCGCTCCAGAGTCCCATCTCCTGGACCAGCTTGATCTCGGACGAGAACAGGGCGCCGACGGATTCGCCGCCATGGATGCGCCGGATGGCCTCCCCGATGAGTGGCGCCACTGACAGCTGGCGGATCTTGCTGATTCGCTTGGCGGGCGGCAACGGGATGGTGTCCGTGATGACCACCTCCTTGAGGTTGGAGTCGCGGATGCGCTCCACTGAGGGGTCGGACAGGACGCCGTGCGTGGCGGCCGCGTAGATCTCCACGACGCCCTCGCGCTCCAGGGCGCGGGTGACTTCCATGAGCGTGCCGGCTGTGTCGATCTCGTCGTCCACGACGATGGCCCGCTTGCCCTTCACCTCGCCGATCACGTTCAGCACCTCGGCCCGATCATCGTTGCCGTGACGACGCTTCTCCACGATGGCCAGGGGGGCCTCGATGAGCTCCGCGAACGTCCGGGCACGTTTGGCAAAGCCGAGGTCCGTGACCACGACCAGGTCCTGCAGGCCCTTCTGGATGAAGTGGTTGCTGAGCAGGTGGACCGCGGTCAGCTCATCCACGGGGATGTTGAAGAAGCCCTGGATCTGGCCTTGGTGGAGGTCCATCGTGAGCAGGCGATCGGCACCCGCGACACTGATCATGTCCGCGATGAGGCGCGCCGTGATGGGCACCCGCGGCTGGTCCTTCTTGTCCGAACGGCCGTAGGCGTAGTACGGCACGACGGCCGTGATGCGTCCCGCACTGGCGCGCTTGAACGCGTCGATCATGATCAATAGCTCCATGATCGACTTCTGGACCGGCGAGCAGGTCGGCTGCACGAGGTATACGTCGTGCTCCCGGACGTTGTCCAGGATCTTCACGAAGATGTTCTCGTTGGCGAACTCGAACACCTCGCACTGACCCAGCTGCACGCCGAGGTACCGCCCGATCTTGCGGGCCAGCATCGAGTTGGCATTGCCCGTGTAGAGATCGAGCGTCTCCGTAGCACGGCCCGCCAGGTCGAACCCGAACGACGTCACGAGGCTGCTCTCCAATGGCTGTGTCGTCAATCCGGTGTCTCGTCACCGCCGGGTGCTTCGGTGGTCGCTCCCGATGGCTCATTCTGGTCGATGCCGCGTTGCTCCGCCAGCCCTGCGCGGAAGACCGCGATACCCGCGACGCTGTCGCCATCGTGGAGGCGCATGACGATGACGCCGCGTGCGGCGCTGCTCTGCTGGCTGACGCTCTGGACGTCGGTGCGGACCACCTGTCCGCTGGCGCTGATGAGCAGCAACTCGTCGTCCGTCTCCTCGACCAGCTCGACAGCCGCCACAAGGCCGGTCTTGGCGCCCTCGAGCGGGATGAGACGAACGCCCTGGCCGCCACGATGCTTGGTCATGAAGCCACTCATGGGTGTCCGCTTGCCGCGGCCGGTCTCGGTCAGGACCAGCAGGTCCTCGGTGCCCTTGACCACACCCATGCCCACCACCTGGTCACCCTTGCGCATCAGACGGATGCCGATGACACCGGCCGCGTCGCGACCCATGGCCCGGACCTCGTCCTCGTGGAAGCGCGCGATTCGACCCTGGGCCGTGGCCAGGACCACATCGTCATGGCCAGACGAGACGCCGACCCATGCGAGGGCGTCATCCTCCGAGACCGTGATGGCCCGGATCCCGGTGGAGCGGACACGCTCGAACTGTTCCACGGGCGTCTTCTTGATGATGCCCATCTGGGTCGCCATCACCAGGTTGTGGCCCTTCTCGAAGTTCGGCAGGGTGATGACCGCGAGCACCCGCTCACCGGACTCCACCTGGACCCCCTCGAGGTTGATGATGGGCACGCCCTTGGCCTGGCGGCTGGCGTCCGGGATGGCGTGGACCTTGGAGCTGAAGACCCGACCGCGATCGGTGAAGAACAGCGCCCAGTCGTGGGTGTTGGCGACCAACAGGTGGCCGACCGCGTCCTCCTCCACCGTCCGGGCACCGATGATGCCCTTGCCTCCGCGCGCCTGGCGTCGGTAGGTGATGAGGGGCTGGCGCTTGATGTAGCCGCGCCCGGAGACGGTGATGACCACGTCCTCGTCCGCGATGAGGTCCTCGTCCGAGAGCTCCCGGGAGGCATCCTCCGCGATCCGGGTGCGGCGAGGCCCGGCGTACTTGCGCTCCAGCTCCTCGTTCTCGGTCTTGATGATGTCCAGCACCCGCCGGGGATTCGCGAGGATGTCCTCCAGCTCCGAGATGAGCTGGATGATGGCGATGTACTCGTCCTCGATCTTCTTGCGCTCCAGCGCTGCCAGGCGTCGGAGCTGCATCTCCAGGATCGCGTTGGCCTGGATCTCGGACAGCTCGAAGCGGGCCATCAGGTCCTGGCGGGCGCCGTCCACATCCGCCGCAGCGCGGATGGTCCGGATGACCTCATCCAGGTTGTCCAGCGCGATCTTGAGCCCTTCCAGGATATGGGCCCGGTCGCGAGCCTTGCGGAGGTCGTACTCGGTGCGCTTGACGATGACTTCCCGGCGCCAGTCGATGTGGTGCTGCAGGATCGCCTTGAGGGGTAGCGTCTGGGGCTGGCCGTCCACGAGCGCCAGGATGTTGGCGTTGAAGGCAACCTGGAGCGCGGTGTGCTTGAACAGGTTATTGAGCACCTTGTGGGGATTGGAATCCCGTTTGCACTCGATGACCATGCGCATGCCGTCGCGGCTGGACTCGTCCTGGAGCCCGCTGATGCCGTCGATCTTGCCGCCCTTGACCAGCTCCGCGATCTTCTCCACCAGGGCTGCCTTGTTGACCTGGTAGGGCAGCTCCGTGACCACGATGGCCATCCGGCCTTGGCGGGTCTCCTCGAACGCGCACTGGGCACGCATCACGACCCGGCCGCGCCCATGGGCATACATGTCCCGGATGGCGTCGATGCGCTCGCGCTGGCCGGTGATGGGGTTGCGCCGCTCCTCGAAGCGGAAGATCGTGGCCGCAGTCGGGAAGTCCGGCCCCAGGACGTAGTCACACAGCTGGTCCGAGGTGAGGTCGGGGTCCTCGATGAGGGCGTTGGTGGCACGCGTGATCTCGCCCAGATGATGTGGCGGGATGTTGGTCGCCATGCCCACGGCGATGCCCGAGGATCCGTTGATGAGCAGGTTGGGCAGCTTGGCGGGCAGCACCGACGGCTGCATCCGGGAGCCGTCGTAGTTCTCCACGAACTCGACAGTGTCCTTGTCGATGTCTGCCAGGAGCTCTGCAGCGATGGCGGTCATGCGCGCTTCCGTGTAGCGCATGGCGGCCGGAGGGTCGCCGTCGACGGAGCCGAAGTTGCCCTGGCCATCCACCAGCGGGTAGCGCAGCGAGAAGTCCTGGGCCAGGCGTACGAGGGCGTCGTACAGCGACAGGTCGCCGTGCGGGTGGTACTTGCCCATCACCTCGCCGACGATCGCGGCGCACTTGCGATAGCTCGCGGTCGAGCTGAGGCCCATCTCGTGCATCGTGTACAGGACCCGACGATGGACCGGCTTCAGGCCGTCACGCACATCCGGCAGCGCACGGCTGACGATGACGCTCATGGCGTAGTCGAGGTAGGCGCTGCGCAGCTCGTCCTCGATGGGCACGGGCCGCACTCGCTGGTCGATGGGGTCGGTCATGCGCGGCTCCGTGCGTACCGGTCACCCTGCTGGGCGACCGCCTGGTCAGCCATGGCGGCGACGCCGAAGTTGGCGGCGACGGCGGCTGCGGTGCTGGTGGATGGACTGCCCGCACGCTTGCGGATGCCCGCGATACGGTCCCGCAGGCCGGTGACGACTTGGGGCGGCTGATGCTGTCCGGCGTCACGGATGACCCATGCCCGATAGCCGTCATCGGTGGCGGCAGCGATGTCCGCCTGCTCGCCCAGGAAGGCGGCCACGGCTGGGGCGTCGACGCGGCTCCAGGAACGGAGGGCCCAGGACAGTGACTTCTGCACCTGGTCCTCGGCATCACCCATGAGCTGGCCCACGAGCGCGAGGGCCGCGGCGACATCCAGCTCAGCGCGCCGTGCGGTCGGTACTTCGTACGGCAGCCGCGCGAGTGTGGCGCCGACCAGGCGGCGTTCCATGGGCTGGTCGGAGTAGACCAGTTGCTCCATCTCCGCCCAGCGGAAGGGCTCGGCGAGGATGCCTCGGGCATAGACCTCGGCCAGGGAGTCGACGGTGATCCAGTCACGTGCCCGGCGGGCGATGCGCCGGAGGGTCTGCCACGACTGTTCCGGGTCATCGATGAGACTGCGCCGCAGGCATGGCAGGGCGAACAGGCGCACCTCCCGGGTCTCGGCGCCCGACAGCCAGATGGCGAGATCCAGGACGCGCGAGGACGAGGTCTCCGCGAATGCCGGCCGGAGCGCCCGCTCGACTTCATGCACGAGCGACCAGCGGACACCGATGGTCGCTCCGGAGCCGGGTGCGACCCGTTCCTGCTCCGCGGCGTACCCGGGGTCGGCGAGCCGCTGGAGTCCGGTCGTGAGCGCGTCCATGAAGGCGCCCGGCTGGGTCACGAGGTCGGCCAGGTCGATACCCAGCGCGTGGGCGTCGGGCATCCGCGCCGCCACGAACGCGGCCGACTGGGTCGACACCTCAGACGTCAAGGTTCTGCACCTTGCGGGCTTCCGCCTTGATCCAGTCGCGCCGGGGCTCGACCTTCTCGCCCATCAGCTTGGAGAAGTACAGCTCCGCGTCGGCGATATCGTCGATGTCCACCCGCAGCAGGGTGCGCGTCTCGGGGTTCATGGTCGTGTCCCAAAGCTGGTCGGCGTTCATCTCGCCGAGGCCCTTGAACCGCTGTGTGGTCAGGTTCTTGACCTTCATCTCCTTGATGATCCGGTCGCGTTCCTTCTCGTCGTGGGCGTAGCTGGTCACCTTGCCGGTGCTCACGCGGTAGAGCGGCGGCTGGGCGATGTAGAGGTGTCCGGCCTGCACGATGTCGATCATGTTGCGGAAGAAGAAGGTCATCAGCAGGGTTCGGATATGGGCACCGTCGACGTCGGCATCTGCCAGCAGGATGACCTTGTGGTACCGCAGCTTGGAGATGTCGAAGGTGTCACCGATGCCGGTGCCCAACGCGATGATGAGCGGCCGGATCTTCTCGCTGCCGAGCACCTTGTCCAGGCGTGCCTTTTCGACGTTGAGCATCTTGCCGAACATCGGCAGGATGGCCTGGAATCGTCGGTCGCGACCCTGCTTGGCGGAGCCACCGGCCGAGTCTCCCTCGACGATGTACAGCTCGCTGCGTTCCGGGTCGCGCTCCTGGCAGTCGGCGAGCTTGCCCGGCAGGGCGGAGCCTTCCAGGGCGCTCTTGCGGATGACCAGGTCTCGTGCCTTGCGGGCCGCCTCGCGCGCCCGCTGGGCGGTCATCGACTTCTCGATGATCCGACGGCCGTCGCCGGGGTTCTCATCGAGGTACTGGGTCAGACCTTCCGTGACGGCCGCCTGGACCTGGCCCTTGACCTCCGCGTTGCCGAGCTTGGCCTTGGTCTGGCCTTCGAATTGCGGATCGGTCATCTTGACGCTGATGACCGCCGTCAGACCTTCGCGGACGTCGTCGCCCGAGAGGTTGTCCTTGGTGTCCTTGATGATCCCCTGGCGACGTGCCCAGTCGTTCAGGCAGCCAGTGAGCGCCGCACGAAAGCCGGTGACGTGAGTGCCACCATCGATCGTGTGGATATTGTTAGCAAAGGCAAGGACCGTCTCGGCGTAGCCGTCGTTGTACTGGATGGCAACCTCGATGGAGGTCGAGCCGTCCTTGCGCTCGATGGCTATGGGCCGGTTGCCGAGGGTCTCGCGGTCCTTGTTGAGGTGCCGCACGAAGCTGGCGATGCCGCCCTCGAAGTAGAAGGACTTCTCGCGCTCGGAATCGGTTCGCCCGTCCACGAGCCGGATGTGGACGCCTTTTGTCAGATATGCCGACTCACGCACGCGCTGCGCGATGGTGTCGAAGCTGAAATCGACCGTGTCGAAGACCTCGGCGTCGGGCTTGAACACCGTGGTCGTGCCGTGGCGGCCGTGCGATGGGCCGATGAGCTTGACGGGCGCCACCGGGTCACCGCGTCGATACTCCTGGCCCCAGATCTTGCCATCGCGGGCGGTCTCGACCTTGAGCCATTCGGACAGGGCGTTGACCACGCTCACGCCGACACCGTGGAGGCCGCCGGAGACCTTGTAGCCACCGCCACCGAACTTGCCGCCGGCGTGCAGGACGGTATGCACGACCTCGAGCGCATCACGGCCTGTCTGCTTCTGCATGCCGACCGGCACGCCACGACCGTTGTCAGTGTTGCGGAGGCTGCCGTCCGGCAACAGTCTGATCTCGATATGCGTCGCGTACCCCGCCATCGCCTCATCGATGGAGTTGTCGACGATCTCCCATACGAGATGGTGCAGACCGCGGACGTCCGTAGAGCCGATGTACATGCCCGGGCGGCGACGGACAGCCTCCAGTCCTTCGAGGACCTGGATCGCATCCGCGCCGTAGTCGCTTGCGCCACGCACGGTCTTCGTACGCCGAGTCGGCTCGGGACGCTCCTCGACCTCGTCGGCTCCAGGCGCATGCGCGCTCATCGGTCCCCTCCCGCCAGGCGCTCGATCAAGCGCATCAGGTCGTCTGCTTCGAACCAGGTGATGATGATCCGACCACCGCGCTTGCCGGGTGACAGGGACACCCGGGTGCCGAGGGCGTCCCGGAGTCGCGAGGCCATCTGTTCCAGGTCGGCGTCCTCGTCGGCGTTGATGTTGGCGGGTGTGGCCGGTTCGCGTGCGGCGAGTCCGTCCTTGACCAGGCGCTCCGTCTGGCGGACCGACAGTCCCTTGCGCTGCACTACCTCCAGGGCACGCTGCTGCTGGTCATGGTCGTCGAGGCTGGCGAGCGCCCGCGCGTGACCTTCGCTGATGTATCCGGCACGAACGGCGTCCTGGACGGCCTGGGCCACCGACAGCAGTCGGATGGTGTTCGCGATGGCTGCTCGTGAGCGGCCGACCCGTTGGGCCACCTGTTCCTGGGTCAGGCCGAACTCGTCGATGAGCTGACGGAAGGCGCGTGCTGCATCGAGGGCATTGAGGTCCGCCCGCTGCAGGTTCTCGACGAGGGCAAGCGAGAGCTGTTGCTGTTCATCCGCGGTGCGTACGATGGCAGGGATGGTGCGCTTGCCCGCCAGGACGGACGCGCGGAGGCGACGTTCCCCGGCGATGAGCTGATAGCCATCGTCCACCGGGGTCAGCAGGATCGGTTGCAGCACGCCGTGTTGCGTGATGCTCGATGCGAGCGTCTGGAGCTGGTCGTCCTCGAAGTGCCCACGTGGCTGCCATGGGTTGACACGGATCCGGTCGATCTCGATCTCGCGGGCCGCACCCTCCGGGGCACTGGGGATCAGGGACGCCAGCCCGCGCCCGAGGCCACCCTGGGTGCGTCGGGTCTCGGTCGTCATGAGCGGGTCGCCCATGCGGGCGCTGCCTGCGTGTCGCTGGCCGCCGCCGCTGCCTCTGTGTGGCCGTCACGTGCCAGGATCTCCGCTGCGAGGGCAGCGTACGCGTGCGCGCCGCGTGACGACGGGCTGTACTCGGAGATGGGACGGCCATAGCTGGGCGCTTCCGCGAGCCGAACGCTGCGGGGGATCTGGGTGTCGAAGACCTGGGCCCCCATGTGCCGCCGAACCTCTGCGCTGACATCGGACGACAGTGTCGTGCGGGCGTCGAACATGGTCATCACCACGCCCTTGATGGCGAGTGCCGGGTTCAGGTGCGCACGGACCAGCTCCACGGTCGAGAGCAGCTGTCCGAGTCCCTCAAGGGCGTAGTACTCGCACTGGATCGGGATCAGGACGCTGTCTGCGGCGGTGAGCGCGTTGACGGTGAGCAGTGAGAGCGAGGGTGGGCAGTCCATGAGGACGTAGTCGTAATCGTCCCGAACGGGCGCAAGGGCTCGGGATAGGCGGCGTTCGCGTGCCGGGAGGGGCACGAGCTCGACCTCCGCACCTGCAAGGTCACGTGACGACGGGATGATGGACAGGCCCTCGATGGCGGCTGCGATGATCAGGTCCCGCAGGTTGCCGTTGCCCAGCAGGACCGGATAGATGGAGCGTTCGACCTCGCGGCTCCCCAGGCCGACCCCGCTCGTGGCATTGCCCTGCGGGTCAAGATCCACGATGAGGACCCGGCGACCGGACCGGGCCAGATAGCTGGCGAGATTGACCACGGTGGTGGTCTTGCCGACCCCGCCCTTCTGGTTTGCACAGGCGATGATCTCGCCCATCAGAAGCCCTGCAGGTGCTGTTCCACTCGAACTGATTCTACCGTGTTCACGCGTCCCTCGCCGCCGAGCCGCATGGACGGCCCGCTTTCGACCAAGGATAGGAGGCCGGACTTATCTGTCATGTATCCCGAGGTGCCGATGCCGATCGTTTCACGTGCTACCTTACCGTGAAACAACTACCGGAGACGTGATGGTCGCCGCTTGCAGCGGACTGCAGGGGCACACCTGGAGGCGCACAGATGAGCAGCGAGGCACACGGATGAGCAGCGAGGTACACGGATGAGCAGCGAGGCACATGCCGAGGGGCAGCACATGGGCGAGGCGCATCCAGCAGTCAGCGACTTCGACGCTGGCTACCTCGTCGGCCTCCTGGTGGGGGAGGGCCACTTCGGTGGGGATGGTCGTCAGCCGCAGGTCACGCTCCGGATGCACGTCGACCATGAGGCACTGTTCCGCTGGCTGATGGAGCATTTCCCCGACAGCCGGTTGTACGGCCCGTACGACCACTCCGGCCGGCGCTACTACCAGTGGATGGCGCGCGGCGCCTTCCTGCGCGACCGGCTGCTGCCCATCCTCGAGGCCCGTCTCACGCCCGAGCTGGACGGGCGGGCCTGGCAGCGATACCAGCGGATGCGCGCGGACTATCCCTGACCCGGACCACCTTCGGGGGTTGGTCCGCCGATGGGCCTCGGGTATACTCGACATCCGTCCGTGCCCGGCCTCAGGAGTGCCTCCGGGCCCGGTCGCGCAACGCCAGGGAAACGGGGGCTGAGAGCAAGCGATGGGCCTCCTCAGCGCAGCCGTCGGTGCGATCATGGCGGCGATCCTGGAAGTGAGCGTCCTGTCGCAGTTGCAGCTGGGCGGGGTGACCCCGGAGTTGGTGCTGGCCATGGGCATCGCCGTGGCGATGGTCGCCGGTTTCGAAGCGGGCATGATCTGGGCGTTCCTGGGAGGCGTGATGCTGGACATGCTGCTGCCGGAGCGACCGCTTGGAGCGACGACCCTGGTGCTGCTGGTGGCGACCGGTCTGGCACTCCTCATGGCCCGCGTGATGGAACCGCCGCGCATCATCGTCATCGCCGCGACCGCATTCGTGCTCTCATTCACGTACCAGGCGGCCCTGTTGGGCCTGCTGGCGGTCACGGCAGGCATCAGCATGCCCAGTCTGCAACCAGCCCAGATGAGCGTCTCCGCCGTCCTGGCCGCGGTCATCGCGGGCGCCACGGCATGGGTCGTGCGATCACTGACCCTGCGCTTCGGGTCCGCCGAGCGGACCGACTGGTGACCACTCCGGGATGGGCCTCATGATCGAGCCGCGCGTTGCGGACGTTGCCCCGTCGCGCCGCGTGTGGCGCCGGTTCGTGGTCTTCGGCATCGCCGTGATCATCGCCGTGACGGCCCTTGGCGCGCGACTGTTCCAGCTCACCGTCGTCGACGCCCAGCAGTTCCAGAGTCTTGCCGTGCGGCAGCAGCAGGGCAGCCAGGCGGTTCCCGTGACCCGCGGCCTCATCTATGACCGCAAGGGACGCAAGCTGGTCGAGAACGTGCCCATCTTCGTGGTCCGCGTCCGGCCCGGCGAGATTCCGTACCCCATGCGGGATGCGGTCGTGGAGCGCATGGCGCAGCTCCTGGGAACACCGGTCGTGGATGTCTACGAGACCATCGACCGCAGCACCGGGTCGCCTTATGACCCGGTGACCATCGCGGAGGAGGTGCCGACGAGCGTCGCCCGGGTGATCGCCGAGGAGCACCTGGGGCTGCCGGGTGTCAGCGTCGATGTCGTCGGCCGTCGGAAATACCTGTACGGACCACTGCTGGCGCCCATCCTGGGCTGGACCGGCCGCGTGTCGGCAGACGACTACCAGGAGCTCCGCAGCGACGGTTACCTGGCAGACGACACGATGGGCAAGCAGGGCGTGGAGGCGACCTTCGAGCGCGAGCTGCGCGGCCAGTACGGCGTGCAGCAGGTCCAGCGGGATGCCGCAGGCCGGGTCGTGAGCGTGCTCAAGACCCTCATTGCGCCCGAGGCGGGTGCATCCCTCCAGCTGACCATCGACGTCGAGATCCAGCGAGAGGCCGAGAAGGCGCTCGAATGGGGCATGAAGGCGGCGGGCCTCAAGCGGGGCGTGTTCATCGTCATGAATCCCCAGAACGGCGAAGTGCTGGCCATGGTCTCGCTGCCCAACTACGACGACAATGACTTTGCCGGCGGCATCAGCGCTGCGGCGTATCGCAAGCTGCTCAAGGATCCCCACAAGCCGCTGCTGAACCTGGCCATCAGCGAGCAATTGCCGCCCGGCTCGACCTACAAACTGGTGACTGGTCTGGGCGCCCTGCAGGACCGAAAGATCTCGTCCCGGACACGCCTCATGACCAGGGGCTACATCATGGTCGCGGGCACCAGGATGCATGACTGGAACCCGTACGGCTTCGGGTCCATCAACATCTATGACGGATTCGCGCACTCCAGCGACACATTCTTCTACCAGGTCGCCCTGAAGCTGGGCATCGACCGCCTGGGGTACTGGGCGCACGAACTGGGCTTCGGCCGCAAGACTGGCATCGACCTGCCCGGCGAGACGGTCGGTACCGTGCCCACCAACGACTGGAAGATGCGCGTCTTCTCGCAGCCCATCTATCCCGGTGAGACGGCGCAGGCGGGCATCGGCCAGGGCTACGACGCGGTCACGCCCATCCAGCTCATCACAGCCTACTCAGCGGTTGCCAACGGCGGCACGCTGTATCGGCCGCAGCTGGTTCGCAAGCTGCTGGACAGCAAGGGTCGGACCATCAAGACCTACAAGCCCGAGATCACCCGCAAGCTGCCCGTCGACGCGGGCGTGCTCCGAACGATGCGCGTCGCGTCCCGCAATGTGCTGGTCAGCCGCCACACGCTCAACTTCGTGGACCTGCCCGTGGTCATCGCGGGCAAGTCCGGCACCGCCGAGTACAGCGTCCGGGACAGCCAGGGCCGACTGCCGTTCCACTCCTGGTTCGTGGGCTTCACGCCCAAGGACGCCCGCAAGAAGGCCAGCGACCCGAACGGGTTCAAGGCTGCCGCGGGCACCGACTCCCAGCTCGCCTTCCTGGCCTTCGCGTTCGACTCCCGGACACGCGGCAACGCTGGCACGGAGATCGCCAAGTACTTCCTGCAGCTCCACTATGGCGTCAAGAAGGACTACCGTAACCGCGACCTCCTGGTCCGCGACAACTTTTACGGGCAGTAGCCGATGGGTACGCTTCGACTCCAACCTGCCAGGCTCGCCGCGTTCACGCCCCGAGCGATGGTCAACGTGTGGTCGGTGTTCGACATCCAGCTGGCGGTCTACGCCCTCGCGCTGGTCGTCATCGGCCTGCTGATGGCGTTCACCAACAGCAGCGATGCGCCCCTCGCGGCAGGATCCCTGTTCACCCGGGCCCTCATGTGGATCGCCATCGGCCTCGTCATCTTCACCATCTCCGCGGCCGTCGACTATCGCTGGTCACGGACGTTCTCGTGGCTGTTGTACCTGGTCAACCTGGGCCTGCTGGTGCTGACCATCGCGATCGGCAGCGGCATCGGTGGCGTGTCGCGCTGGGTGACCATCCTCGGGCTCCAGTTCCAGTTCTCGGAAGTGGCCAAGGTCCTGATGGCCATCGTCCTGGCCACCTGGATCGCCAACCACCAGGCGCGCATCACCAGCCTGTCGACCATCGCGGGCGCCGTGCTGCTGGCTGGCCCACCCCTCGCGCTCATCCTCGTCCAGCCGGACCTGGGCACCTCCCTGGTCATTGGCGCGATCCTGTTCGGCAGTCTGTTCATCTCGGGCGCCAGCCTGCGCTGGCTGGGCGTGGGCATCCTGATGATCCTCGCGTTCATCCCCATCGCATGGACCGAGATCCTCAAGCCGTACCAGAAGGAGCGCCTCATCGCGTTCCTGAATCCCAGCGCCGACCCCAAGGACTCGGGCTATCAGCTGCTCCAGTCGCAGATCGCGGTCAGCTCCGGCGGGGCATTCGGCCGGGGCCTCACGAATGGCACCACCGGTCAGGACTACCTACCCGTTAGCTCCACGGACTTCGTGTTCTCGCGGGTGGGCGAGGAGCTCGGCTTCCTGGGCGGGGTGGTGGTGCTCATCCTGTTCACGCTGCTCATCTGGCGGGTGCTGGTCATCGGTTGGCGGTCGCGCGACCCGTTCGGGCTGGCGTTCGCGGGCGGCATGGCGGGTCTGCTGCTGTTCCAGATGTTGGTCAACGTGGGCATGGTCCTGGGCGTCATGCCCATCACGGGCATCCCCCTGCCGTTCATCACCCATGGCGGCGCGTCGCTCATCAGCCTCGCACTCGGGTTGGGCATCCTCGAGAGCATCGCCATGCGCCAGGGCAGACCCGGCGGCTGATCCCGCCTGGTGTCAGCGCTTGAGCAGCGTTGCGATCTCCGCTCGATGCTGTCGCCCGCCCGGGGACCGCTCCAGCCACTCCAGGAAGTCAGGGTCGTGGGCGGCGATCTGGCCCAGCGACCAGCCCTTGTAGCGGCCGAAGTCCAGGATCGTGCCGCGCGCGACGCCGCGCGGCGGCGGACCGGCTTCACCATAGGGTCGGTCGAGACTGCTGACCGGGGCTCCCGCGGGTCCCGGATCGGTGGGTCGCTTGAGATAGCGGTCGCTGGTGCGCCGATCCCGGCGGGCGACCAGCTCCTGGTCGTATTTGGCACGTCGCTCCGGGTTCCGGAGCACGTCGTAGGCCTGGTTGATCTCCAGCATCTTCTGGCGTGCGTCATCACCCGGGTCGAGGTCCGGATGGAAGCGCTGCGCCAGCCGTCGATGGACCACGGCCACGATGTCCGCGTCCGCGGCCTGGTCGACCATCAGCACCTGGTAGTAGTTCTTGCGACCGATCACGTTGCCGCCGCCTCCGATATATCAGCCAACGATCCACGCGCGGCCCCGGCGGGCAGGACTGCGACCGGCGCGGTCATCCCCGGGCCGCCCGCCCGAGGGCTGCGACCCGTCTTCCGGGCCAGGTCGGGGGCGTCCGGATCAGGCACGTCCGGATCGTCCTCGCTCAAGCGTCGGAAGAGGTAACGATAGATATCCCGTCCAGCCGCCGTGACGGGCACTGACAGGATGGCCCCCAAGAGCCCGAACAGCGCGCTGCCGAAGATGAGGGCCAGGATCACCACGGAGGGATGCAGCTCCACGGCATCGCCTTGGATCTGGGGCACCAGGATGTGGTTCTCGAGCTGCTGGACCACGAGATACAGCGCCACCACCGCGATGGCGGCGCGCACCGGGTCGCTGGCCGTGAGCGCCAGGACCAGGGTCGGGATCATGGACAGGATGGGGCCGATGATGGGCACCAACTCCAAGATGCCCGCGATGACGGCGAGCAGCACGGCGAAGGCCAGGAACACG